>CAZBHO010000074.1:0-4767 GCA_964491945.1 uncultured Verrucomicrobiota bacterium
CATCTGAAATGATATTTATTTCGCCTGTTCCAAAGATACGTCCAAGAATGCTCTGATAAAAATAACAATCTTTCACTCTATAGAGAGGGATCTCTTCTTCCTTTTGAGCAATCAAGCCGCGAATAACAACGATCCTCTGGCTTGTCAGCTTTACATGCCATGTCAGGCGTTGAAAGAAGCATATAATCCAGCCGATATTCCACCAAAGTAAAAAAAAGAACAGCACGCTGTGTCTTGCCAAAAAAGCGGTTAGAGGGGGACGTCCCTCAAAAAAAACTTCTTCTACGAGCGTGGCTGAAACGTTTTTTTCTGGAGCACCACCTGAAGGAAAAGTTGATCCTTTAGCTAAATCTGTTTGAAAATTCATAATAGAACCGCTAAATTAAGGCTAAACGTTTTTAAATTTATTTATAAAAACATTAAAGTCAACAACCTTTTATGCGGCAAATACCTGAACCGGGAAGACATCTGGCTCTATTTTGTGGGGATATAATTGAATTCACATTGGCATTGCCGAGCGATGCAGAAGGCAGTGCTTTTTTGCGCACCAATCTTGGTCATGCCACGACAAAGCGCGCTGAGATCATAAAGCAAGCCTATGACGGCAAAGCGCGTCTGGCTGAGGATTGGTTTGATATTCCAATGAAGCGGGTTGATGGCAGAACTTTTTCAATAAGCATGCCTTTGTGGGAAGTTGGGCACTTTGCAGCGAAGACATGCTTTTTGCCTGCTGGTAAAAGGGAGCCGCTTTGGCCAGCCGGCGATAATACAACAATAAATGTGCATCCTGCCCCATATGCTTGTGCTTCAAGCTTATATAATGCATTTGTAAGGCAATTTGGCAATAGAGAAAAGCGAGTTTTGCATTTAAATCCAGAAGTAAAAAAATGCGTTGAGCTTCTTGATGGTTCTGGCTATGCGGTGATACCGCCGTCTGGAACTTTTCGTGATCTTACAAAACAGCTTGATTTCATAATTGGAAAGCTTGGCTGTAGGCTTATTATGCTTCTACCGATTCATCCAACGCCAACCGTGTATGGCAGGATGGGAAGATATGGAAGTCCATATGCGGCTCTTGATTTCTTTGATGTTGACCCGGCTCTTTGCGATTTTGATAGAACTGCCACACCGATGGAGCAATTTATGGAGTTGGTTGATGCTGTTCACTCACGGGGCGGAAAATTGCTTTTGGATATTGCTATCAACCACACAGGCTGGGCAGCAAAGCTACACTCACAACATCCAGAATGGATAATAAGGAAGGATAAAACCATTCAATCACCCGGAGCCTGGGGCGTTGTGTGGGAAGATCTGGTTGCGCTTGACCACAGTAAGGTTGAGCTTTGGCGCTATCTTGCAGAAGTATTTTTAGAGTGGTGCAAACGTGGTATTGATGGTTTCAGATGCGATGCAGGCTACATGATTCCTGTTTCGGCGTGGGAATTCATTGTTGCAAAAGTTAGAATGGAATTTCCGGAAACTCTTTTTTTGCTGGAAGGGCTCGGTGGCAGCATAGAAATAACTCGCTCTCTTCTCAACAAAGGCAATTTAAATATGGCTTATTCAGAGCTCTTCCAGCACTACAGCAAAGAGCAGATTGAAACTTATCTTAACTCAACGATAGAGATTTCAAATAGTGATGGCATATTGATGCACTTTGCCGAAACTCACGATAACAATAGGCTCGCAGCCACTTCTCCTTTATATGCAAAAATGCGCACCATCCTTTCTGCCCTTCTTTCTCATAATGGCGCTTTTGCTTTTGCAAACGGTGTTGAATGGTTTGCAACAGAAAAAATAGATGTGCATGAAAGCTTTTCTCTCAATTGGGGATCAACAAACAATCAGGTGGAGCTCATTGTCCGATTAAATGCCATCTTGCGGGCTAATCCGGCATTCCATTCTCATTCAGAAATAAAAATAGTTCCTAATCCAAACAAAAATGTTCTTACCATAGAACGTATTAGTCTAAACAGGATGCATTCAGCACTAATCATAATAAACTTGAACACAACTGAAGATCAATTCTGTAAAATAGAGCCTCAGCTCTGCACAAAATTTAATTTTAAAGAAAGCATTATTGACCTAATTGCAGGAACAGAAAAAAATTTTAAAGCAGAAACAAATTCCTTTTCCTTTATTCTAAAGGCAGGTGAAGCTTTGTGTTTGAGCAATGATAAAAAGATGCTGGCACTTCTACAGCAAGAAGAAGCTATGTTTTTGAGCGAGCCAGAAATAATAACTACCCAAAGACTCCGCGCAAAAGCTTCAGAAATGGCAGCTGCTTTTAACAAATTAGACAACATATCTGCGAACTTATTAAATGAAATGGCATTGCTCCTTAAAAGCGATCCCTTCAATTTTATGTCAGTTCTTCTTGCACCTTTCACATACAATAAAACTTTAAAGTTTGTGGTACCATACGACACAAAGCGAGAGTTCCTTGTGCTTGCAGGAAACGCCATATGTTTTATAGCCAGTTCCATGTTCCGTATCCGCATTGAAGATGCAGATAATGTGGTGTTGAGGCAAGAAGATTCAATAGAAAGCAGTAATGAACACATCAGGCATTTCGTTATCATTCCGCCACTGTATAAAGTTAATGACTTAAAACGCTATAAGGTAAAAATCTGGCTCTATGAAAAAGAATGCACAAAAGTTTTAAATGGCACAATTATCAATCTCCCAGTAAAAGAGAATATAGCTATTAAAACTTTTTATTCTTATGAAGAACTTGTAGGTAGTAGAAGAATGTTTTTAAGCACAAATGCCATTGGCGGAATGATGAGAATGAACATAGCTTTCGCACAGATAAACAGCAAATATGACGCTATCCTTGCAGCAAACTTGCATCATCATTATCCCGTTGATAGGCACATTATGTTTACAAGAGCGCGTGTTTGGCTTGTTTATAAGGCATATTCGCAAGAATTAACCATAGATAAGATGCTTCATTTTTCAATAGAGAAACCAAATGTGGGCAGATGGCGCTATAGAGTGCCTTTTGGGCACGGTAATAGCATTTTTCTTGACGTTGCGGCAAAAATGATCCCTTTTAAAAACGCCGTTGAATTAATTTTCCAGAGATGGCCATCAGATGCCAGTGGTAACTTTTTACCAGATGATGAAGATGTGTTTTTGATTATTCGCCCTGATATAGAAGATAGAAATATACATTTTGAAACCAAGGCATATAGCGGACCTGAAGCGCACTGGAAAAATTCAATAAATGCCATTCAGAATGGGTTTGAATTTAAACCTGCATCCGATAGAAAGCTTTTAATACAGTTATCCGATGGCTCATTTACTATTGAGCCGGAGTGGTACTATATGATATTTCACGTAGTAGAAGCGGAAAGAGGGTTGGATCCACACTCAGATTTGTTTAGCCCTGGCTACTTTAAATGCATATTGAAAGGCGGTTCAAGCATAGCTATGCTTGCGCAGGTAATTAGCGATGAGGAAACCCCACTTCCAATACCTGAAGAGCCACCGCCACCTGTGGAGCTTTCACCATATACTTTTAAAGACGATATAGAATTGGCTCTTCAGTCACATCATAAAAAAAATCATCTGCCTCCCACAAAAACACCTATTCTTACAGTTCTTCAGAATGCTATGCAGCAATTCATTGTAAGACGTGGCAGCGGTAAAACCTGTATTGCAGGCTATCCATGGTTCCTTGATTGGGGCAGAGATACCTTAATTGCTTGCAGAGGCTTCATTGCTGCAGGTTTTTTAGTTGACGTTAAAGAGATGCTTTTAGAATTTGCAAAATACGAAGAAAATGGCACTCTTCCAAATATCATTCATGGGGAGACAATAGGCAATCGCGACACTTCTGATGCACCCTTATGGTTCATCAAAGTCTGTTCAGATTATGCTTGTGCCACACGGTCTTACAATTTTCTTAATGAAAAGTGCGGCTCACGCACAATTAAAGATGTTGTTTTTTCAATTATAACTAACTATATAAAAGGCACTCCGAACGGCATTAAAGTTGATGAAGAAACAGGTCTTGTTTTCAGCCCTGCACATTTTACATGGATGGACACAAACTTTCCAGCTGCCACACCACGTGAAGGTTTTCCGATAGAGATACAAGCATTATGGTTAAGTGCTTTGGAGTGGTGGCACAGTTTGAATGAAAAAAATCTTGAAATAGGAGAGCTGATAAAAAAACTAAAAAGAAGCATAATCAATCTATTTTGGATGGAATCTAATGGATACTTTGCCGATTGCCTGCATGCCAAACCTGACACAAAAGCCTCGCAGTCAATTCAGGATGATGCGCTACGCCCAAATCAATTGTTCCTGCTTACCTTATGCGATATCGTCAGTAAAGATAAAGCCAAAAAGGCTCTTTCTGAGTGTTCAGAGCTAATCATTCCCGGAGCATTGCGTTCGCTTGCACCACGTAAGGTAAATCTAAAACTTCCTGTTTATAAAGATGGCATCCTGCTAAATGACCCAGAATATCCATATTGGGGAAAATACGAAGGCGATGAAGATACCCGCCGAAAGGTTGCTTATCACAATGGAACTGGCTGGTGCTGGCTTTATCCAACTTTCATTGAAGCGCTCCTTAAAACTTATGATGAAGAAGTTAAACAGACTGCACTTTCATATATGGATATAGTTGAAGAGCTCCTGACTAAAGGATGCGTTGGGCAACTCCCTGAAATCCTTGATGGAGATGCCCCTCATCTACAACGCGGATGCGATGCCCAAGCATGGAGTGTTACGGAGTTCTATAGAATTCTTAAA
>CAZBHO010000074.1:4792-10478 GCA_964491945.1 uncultured Verrucomicrobiota bacterium
TCAGCCTTTATAGTTGCAAAGATCATTAAGAAGCCCCCTGCTTTTTGCCGAAGCAACCCACAGGCTTTCTCTCTTCAACATAGCCATCCGCTTTTTTGGTGTGTTATCTTTTGCTCCAGATAAATGGTCTATTGCATGCGCAAGATATAGGGCAAATTCTTCTGCTAGTGGTATTGTTCTCTTTTTAGATTCACGCAATGCCATTTCTGTATTTACTATTATATCTGCGCTTTGCATTGCCAGTGGAAGAGTATGTGCTTGTGGGATTGTTATGACATCGGTTGTCTCATTCTTATCAAAAAATTCTATTTTATAGCGTCTTATGCCCTCATCATTAACAAGCAATATAGCAAGCATATTATAAGCAAAATGGCCTGCTTTAGAAGATGCCTCACTAATAAAAAACTCCATCAGTCTTTTAAGTTGTGCAGTTTTAATTCTGATCAGATTCTGTTGATTAAGAAGTGCTATTCGCATTTTGTGTTGGATATGATATTCTGCCATGTAGCATATTGCTCAAAGTTAAACTAAAGGCGCGTTTCACTTTAGTTATCTCAGAAAAGGTCAGATCGGATAAATCTAACTGTCCATCTGCCACTCTTTTAGCAATCACATTTTCCACCAGGTCTTCTATGTTGGCTGGTGTGATTTTCTCAAGAGCACGTGATGCCGCCTCAATTGAGTCAGCCAATGCAAGAATGGCATTTTCTTTTGTTAAAGGCTTTGGTCCTGGGTAGCGGAAAGTTTCTTCTTTGACTTCTTCCAAAGGTTCGCCTTGTTCTCTTTTTTCATTCCTCTGCAATTGCAATGCCTTATGGTAGAAGAAATGCACAAGCGTGGTGCCATGATGTTGTTCAATTGCCTCTATAATCTGCAAAGGTAATCTATGTTTGATTGCTAGATCAACACCTTCTTTAACATGAGAAATTATTACAAGAGCGCTCATACTCGGTGCGAGGTCATCGTGAGGATTTACGCCTGTCTGACTGTTTTCCACAAAAAATTCCGGTTTAGCAAGCTTGCCTATATCATGAAAATATGCGCATATGGCTGCTCTCAAGCCATTTCCACCAATTGCATTCACAGCAGCTTGCGCCAGATTAGCTGTCATAATACTGTGATGATACGTGCCCGGCGCTTCTTCAGCCAGGCGCTTTAGCAGTGGATGCTCCATATCAGAAAGTTCTAGCAGGGAGATATCAGATGATATCCTAAAAACTTTTTCAAATATCGGTAATAGCACAAGCACCACAACAGCCACTGCCAGTCCTGTTAAAATGGCAAACAACGCAGAAAAAAACTTCATCGTTAATTCGTTAGCAAAAATTGCAAAAATAAATGCCACAGCAATGCCTGAAAGCACCCCTATTTTAAAGAGACCTGAACGCCTACGAATTTTATAAGTTAACGATGCGATAACGATTGAAGAAAAGAGTGAAGCTAATGTAACCTCAAAGCTCATTTTGTTCATCAAACCTGCCAGAAGGCTTATGCAAACTCCTGCAAGGAGCGCTTCAGCGCCACCTATCATCATCGCAACAATAAAAGTTGCCATGCCAAATGGCAGAATTGAGGTCAATTTAAATGTAATGCCATGCCAGCTTAAAATAGGAGGCAAAAGTATTAAGATAATCTTTAAAACAATTATATTAAAAATTACTGCCGTAACAAAAAGCAAAGTTATGGAAGGTATAATATTCTTTTCCCTCCTCATAATTCTCCACATCAAAACCGTAATCCCTATAATAGCGGCAACCACTAGAGAATTTGCTGGCAGAGCATATAGCTCAAAACTTGTCCCATAATCAGGGAAATTTACAAAAAACGCCGCAAAGGCCCATAGCACTCCCCAAAATAAACTACACTTCAATATCTTTTCACGCAAAATCTCTTTCTCGCTTTTTGCACTACTAACCTCGTTTCTCAACGTACGCCTTATCTTCTTTTTTGAAGAAATTTTATCAAAGAATTTCATATCATAGAAAAACTGCAAGTCCTTTAAGAAGCAAGATATTCCGATATAGCAGTTGCCAGTTTATTATATGTGGCAATCAGCTTGTCTTTGGAATATTCAAGAGATGTTACCCTAAACCCCATAAAATCGGCCTCAAAATCAGTAGCTGGAACCACACATATACCAGTTGAAGCCAAAAGATAATATGCAAAACGTTTATCTAGTGGCAACGATTTTTTTTGCGTTAACTCTTCAACAAACTTTTTAACTTTAGCGTTTTTTATAGGAAGCTGCTGCTTTCTGCTTAAAGCCGACCTTTCAAAAATATTCATAATATAAAAAGCGCCATTAATCCTATTGGCTTTTAACTTCTGCACTTTATTTAGAAGATCGCAGATCGTGTTGCTAGTATCTTCCAGTTTATTCTTATAAAAATTGAGCCACTCATCAAATTTAGGATGATTATAAATTTTTGGGATAGCCAACTGCGGCAATATGGTGGCACACACTTCAAGTAGAAGAGGCTTCTTTACATTCTCAAAATAATCTTTAAAGTTTTGATCCAATTCCAAATTATGAAATTCCAACCATCCGCAGCGCGAGCCAGGCCAGGGTATATCCTTTGATGCGCCCCTTAAAACTATTAAAGGCACTCTATTTGCCGCTAACTCCGTGATATGCGCATACCTTGCACCGTTAAAAACGAGTCTAAAATAAACCTCATCTGAGATAATAATTTTTTTGCGCTTTTCTGCAATTTTAACAAGCTCTTCAAGCACTTCCTTTGAAATAACACCACCTGTAGGATTGCCTGGATTTATCAACAAAATACCAGCTATCTCTTTGTGACTCTTAAGTTGCCACTCAACATGCTCAATATCTGGTTGCCAACCAGTTTTAGGATCAAGCCTATAAAAAATGGGCTTGCTACCAGCATAAAAAGCCTCTGTTGAGCTATGCGCCGGATAACACGGTGATGGTTGCAGCACTCTAACATTTTTTGGTAGCATCCTATACAAAACGTTGATCCCTGCACCAAGTCCATTCACAAATAAAACTTCCTCCGCCGTAAGACGACTTGAAGGAGCAAACCGCCGTGAATAACTGGCAACCCACTCTCTAGTTTCTGGCACTCCACGTGAATGCGCATAACCAAAACTATTTATGCCTTTTGAAAGAATAATCTCGCTCAAAATTTCTTTGACAAAATTCGGAACATCCCATCCTTTCGCAATAGGGTCCCCTATATTTTCTCCAATAAAGATAAAATCAGGATCAAGTTCCTGTATCTTTTGGGCCACTTCAACAACTTCCCTTATTCCATAGGTAAGATACTTCGCATTTTTATTGTGCAGTGATAATTGCATTTTTAAACTTTCTCCTATTTAAATGCAGAAATAAGTTGTGCCCATAGCGATTTGAGGTCTTGCGGAATGACTTTTACCTCAGCCAAAACAGGCATAAAGTTAGTATCCCCCACCCATCTTGGGACAATATGAAGATGAATATGTTCTTTTAAGCCAGCCCCTGCAGCTTCTCCTATGTTTAATCCCACATTAAAACCCTGCGCTTTCATCGATTTTCTAATTCTTTCGCAGGCAAATGCGCTCATATTAAGCATTTCTGAACGTTCTTGTTCATCCATCTCTTCCAACGTGGCAACGTGCCTATACGGCGCAATCATAACATGCCCGTTGTTGTAGGGATATTTGTTGATTATCATAAAAACATATTCACCACGCTTCAATACAAGATTGACTTCATCTGCTCCACTATGCACAGCATCACATAGGAAACAGCCTTGAACCTTAGTCGATAAAATATACCCCATTCGCCATGGAGCCCATAATCTATCCATAAGTTAATTTACCTCTTTTTTGCTCGCTTTTTTAGCATTTACTAATTACACTTGCAAGTACCTTTTTAGATATGAAAAAAGAACAGGAAATTTCTAGCCACCCAAAAAAAACTGAATGTCAATGTTTCATTTTTATCGGCGAAGATGATTTTCTCCTAAACAAGGAAGCCAATTCAATAATAAGCAAATTGCTTGGCAACGAAGATAAAACGCTCTCTCTTGAAATTATTGATGCAAACTCAAAAAACGCTGCCGAACTTGCAGAGGCTTTAACTAAAACAATAAAATCTTTATCTATGGCAAAATCCCTTCTGACACGCAAAAAGATCGTCTGGCTGCGAAATGCCACCTTTCTGGGAGAAGAAAATCTAATGAAACGCGAAACGATCAAACAAGGATTACAGAAATTGGCAGATTTGTTATCTGAAGGTTTATCAGTAGATTACTTTCTGCTTATTACAGCACCAGCAATAGATAAACGCATATCCTTTTATAAAACACTAGAAAAAAATTCCAGCATCTGGCTCCAACCAACACCAAAGCCATGGGAAATACGCCATGAAGCAATTAACTTTCTAAATAAATCACTGGCAGAAAATAAGCTTGCCACAGATGAAGAAACTATGGAATTGATCGTTGAACGAGTTGGCTATCACCCCGCAATCATCAATAATGAAATTACAAAAATATCCACCTATCTTACATCAGAAACAGAGAAAAAATTTCTTACAAAAGACATCGCTGAACAACTTGTTCCGTCATACTCCGATACTGCAATTTGGGATTTTATTGATGCGCTCTCATCAAAAGATCTTATCAAAGCTATTTTGCTTCTGCGCAATCTGCTCTTCAAAAATGAAGAACCCATAGCCATTATCACAATGCTAGAAAATCGCTTTCGCCAACTTATGGTTATTAAGAGTGCTTTAGCCACATCCAAAATAAGGCTTTTGCAAAAATCCTCACGCTTTGATAATAGCTTTCCATTCGCTGGCGATAGAGAATACCTTGATATGATGATGCAGGTCCTAGCAGGTGAAAAAGGCAGAATCCTTACACCTTATGCCCTGCGGCGTCTAGCAGAAGAAAGCGAACGTTTTTCGCTTGATGAACTTAACAACGCTCTGGAATTTATATTAAAGACACGACGCGCTGTGGTTTCTTCCAGTCTCCCTCCACAAATACACCTTGAACTAATGACTATTTCAATATGCGCATAATCGATTTGAATCTCTGTCATAATCTCCACTTCCATCTTAACTTAATCCTTAAACTGAGAGCTTCTCTTTGAAACTCTAATGTTCGCAGTGATGATCTTTATCCTCCTATAACTTTTTAAGTGTTTTACGTCTTATTTACGTAACTATCTTCTATGGTGAAGTTTTTATATTATTATTTTCTGGTCGCTTCAGAAGAAAATTACCAGCGCATGTGCCCTATTTCCTTAACATTAGAGGTTGAGAACTTTGGTTTCTATATATGGCATCATCTAACGTATCCTTCTTTTCTCCATATATCTACCATTAGTTCATATCGTTTAAGCGGCATGCCGACATAAATGCTATTGCTACTTGAAAAAATATATCCATTACCTGCCATCCCTTCTCTTAGTGAACGCCGTACATCTTGAATAACTTCTTCTTCGGTACCAGTTTGAAGTTTCCCGCAATGAACATTTCCTATAAGGCATATTTTGTTTTTAGTCTTTGCCCTAACTTTTGGTATTTCAACGCCACCCTGTGGGTCCAAAGAATGCAAAGCATGTGGATTAGTTTCAATCAAAGAATCAAGTATGGGCATAATGTTGCCATCAGTATGTTTAATTACATAAAAGCCAAGCTCCTTATAGCCTGCAGTAAGCCGCTTAAGATAAG
>CAZBHO010000075.1:0-4293 GCA_964491945.1 uncultured Verrucomicrobiota bacterium
ATGTTTACGCTTTTGTTCACGCTTAATAAAAGTCAAACAATCTTCAACAATATAGCGTATTTTTGCCTCCTTTAGTCCAGAAAGAGCAACATTTTCTTTACACCAATTTACTGCACTTTGAGAAGCATCCACATGACAAACCTCCGCTCCAGCCATTGCCGCCGCCACAGTTGCTGCGCCTGTGTATCCAAAAAGATTAAGAACCTTAATGGACCTCTTTGCTCTGCTAAGCTGTTCCTCTATCCATTCCCAATTAACCGCTTGCTCAGGGAATATGCCCGTATGTTTAAATGGTGTAAGCTTAACCATTAAGCGCATCTTAAAATAATTTATGTGCCACGAAGATGGCAGATAATCTCTAAAATTCCATTTTCCTTCGCCTGTGCTTTCTCGCCTAAAAACAGCAGATGCCTTGTCCCATAAATCCGAACTTTTATTTTGCCATATTATCTGTGGGTCTGGCCTTGCAACCAGATACCTGCCCCATCTTTCAAGTTTCATTCCATCGCTGCAATCTATTAGTTCGTAATCTTCCCATTTATCTGCAATTAATAATCTATTAAGCATTTTTACACCATAAACATTTAGAATACTCATTCATTGTATATGAAATTATTTGTCAGTAAAGAAACAAAAAAAGAGCCTACCTTTTGCAGGTAGGCTCGTAGTCTTGGATATGACTATATTAAAAGTTTAGAGGTGTGTTATGTTATTAGAATTTATAAATCATAGCACCCTGAAAGCGGTTATCAGCCACGTTGCTCTGTTGTTTGTAATCGGTCTTCATATAAGAGTATTCAAATGCGGCGGTAACAGCTTTGGTAAGTTTGTAATAAATGCTTGAAAAGATGATCTGATTCTTTGAACGATTGCCCTTATTTAAATCACTATCTTTTGGATCATCAATTCCATAACCTATATTCCAGTTGATATCATCTGTGATATCGGTGATGAGTTGAGCAAAACCACCAACGGCGGCAATTTCTGTCTTTAGAGTTTTATTTATGCCCTGACCAATACCGCCATAATAGGTGTCAAGATTCTCACCTGTCCATATTGAGCCTTGCAAAGCTATTCTTTCATGGAGAGGCAGAAATACACTTCCGATAACAGAATAGGTATCGTAATCTTTTTCGTCGCTAACCACTACAGAATTACTCACAACACCATCGGCTGTTTCTCTGCCCCAATGCCCTGAAATGCTGAATTTTGAAGCTTTCTTTGTGAGAATAGGCATTTCAAGAATCAAATTGTATTGCAATGTTGGCAAACCAGAATCCACGCCATCATCCTGACCACCACCATCAATATCTTCACCAATTGTACGGGCTGCCGCCACTTTAGCTACAACCTTTGTTTGCCCTTGTATAGGTATTTCTTGTGTTAAACGGAATTGCGGTCTGCGCAACCCAAGTGCACCAGCATCAGCCAGATAGGAGAAGTTAAGTATTCTTGGAATTACAGTGATGAACGTTTCCCAATCTTGACCGGCGCGGATAGAAAACCCCTTTGGCATAGCAACATCAAGATAGGCAAGCCGCATTCTTAATGGTGCAGTGTTCGGCGCTCCACCGGAACCATAAAAATCAACTTCAACCTTACCTGTGGTTTTTATATCAGGAGTATCAGGACCAGCAAGATCAAGCCCGAGCCTTGTTTCGCGAGCAGTCATATTGAACTCATCATCCAACTCTCCTGCTTCTTTTGGCATAACATAAAATGCAAGCTCGCCATTTTGAACTCTCTGCGAATCGTATATTGCATCCAGCTTCACATAGCCATATGGCTTAAGTGTAAATACAGATTTACCTTCACCAGAAACCATTTCCACTTTTGGCGGATTTGCACTTGCTTTAAGAGCCGCATCTTTCGCTGAAGCTGGTGCCTGAGCAAGCACAATGCTACCACACACAAACATAACTACAATCAAAAATGATAAAAACTTTCTCATTTCCTTTTTCTCCTTTTTATAAGTTGTTTTTTCGCTCTTCGCTCTCAACACACACAATGTTCTCTCTTAATCAATATCCTACGCTTCTTGCTCTTTCTTACCTCCTTTCTATCTTTTTTATAACAATTTCTCATAGAAACTAACAGCATTCTATTATTTTGTTAATAAATGTCAAATAAATTTTTTATTTCGTGAGGGATGGCATTGTTAAAGGGGGACTATAGTATTTATTGGATGGTGTAGTAAAAAAGCTCAGAGAAAATAGAGTAGATATTTTTGTACCTTCAATAAATTCTGATAAATTTTGAAGTGGTTTCTTAACCATAGATGGCAGTTAAGAGAACACTGAGGGCACAGAGAGGATGAAAGGATTAGAATGCTAATTTTTTGTCATAATACCCATTGATCGTGCTTTAGCTTTAATTCTTCCTCTGTGGTTTTCTCTGTAGAGCTCTCGAGACCTCTGTGGTGATCTTTTTAGTCCTCTGGCTTTTTAAGTTTTTTCCGATTTAATTTGAATAACGATTTATCAACCACAGAGAACTTGAGAGAGCACAGAGACAAGAAAAAAATTAGAAAGCTAATTTGTTATCACAACGCTTTTTGATATTACCTTATCTTGATTCCTTCCCCTGTGGTTTCCTCTCAAGTCCTCTGTGAACTCTGTGGTGATTCTTTCGTCCTCTGGCTTTTTAAGTCTTTCCTGATTTAATTTGGCTTACGATTTTTAACCACAGAGAGCTTGAGAGCACGGAGAAAAAACATAGTTGATAACTTTATATCAGAGCATTTTATCCTATTTATAAAACCTTAAATCTTCGTGTGTGCTTTTTTTTAATTTCTCTCTTATGAAGCTTTTATCTGCTATTCCAGAAAATTACCAGCGCAACAGCCACAAAAAATTATATTGCCACTTTCTTTTATGATATCTATATTCAATCTGGATTATTGCATAATTAATTTCATTTAGCAAAAGGTGCGTTTATGAAAATGCGAGTTTTGATTGAAGCTGTTGGGAGCCCTATGTGGGGTGGACTTTTAAGATATTTGAATGAGGCGGCAGATTTTATAGTGGGAACAGATATTGACCCTATGTCTTGGGGGTTATATGCCGTTAATTTGCCAGCATTGGTACCTTCCTACAAAGAAAAAGGTGTCTTTGATAAACTAATTGAACTATGCAGAAAAAATAAAATCAATTGCGTTATTCCATCTATCAACGAAGGACTTGTTGGCTGGGCTAAACGCAAGGAAACTCTTATACAAGAAGGGATATACGTTGTCATATCGCCTTTAGAAACAATAGAGATATTTACAGACAAATGGAAGACATACCTTGCTCTAAAAGGAAAAGATATTCCTGTGCCAGAAACTTCCTTAAAAGCAAAATATTCTGTAATCAAGCCTCGCTTTGGAAGAGGCGGGGGTGGCTTAAAAATTATCCATTCTCACAAAGAGAGAAAACAAATTTTAATGGAAGATATGGTCTCCCAACAATTTCTGGAAGGGCAAGAGTATTCATGCGATATTTTTTGTAATGAAGATGGTTCTTATGTTTGCGGAGTTATACGAGAAAGATTGATGGTTGAATCCGGTATTTCTATGAAAGGACGTGTGATTAAGGATGATGAAATAGAAGCTTACTTAAAAAAAATTGCCAGTTCATTCAAGTTTTTAGGTCCCATTGATATCCAATGTTTCAGAACTAGGAAAGGTATATTTTTTACGGAGATAAACCCAAGAATAGCTGGTGGGCTTCCACTTTCAATAGCAGCCACAGGAAACTGGTTTAAGTGGATAAAAAAGATGATAGAAGGGGGAAAAATATCCCCAAAACGCGTTAAGTATGGGCTTATAATGATGCGATATTACGGAGATATTGTGATCCATAAGGATAAGCTATTGACAAAACACACACTTTAATATCTTTAAGAGTATGATAGAAAACGTACAAAAAATCACAACTGTAATTTTTGACCTTGATGACACATTATACCATCATAGAACTTTTGTTGAGGGCGCATACAAGCTGGTTGCAGAATGTTTTACGCAAAATACAGGCATAAGAGATAATTTTTATACAGAGGTTCTTGCACTCTACGATCAGCGCGGTGAAAAAGATCACAATATCTTTAGCGATGCCTTAAAGAAAAGAAATTTATATTCAAGCGAGTTAGAAAAAATTTTGGTACAGGCTTATAGAAGCTATAGACCCCAAAAGCTTCTCCTCTTTGATGGGGTGGAAGAGAGGCTAAAAAAAATCAAAAAGTGTAAAACAAAATTAGGGCTCTTAACAAACGGACAAAGCGGAACGCAGCGTGGCAAAATAGCAGCGCTTGGTA
>CAZBHO010000075.1:4306-10468 GCA_964491945.1 uncultured Verrucomicrobiota bacterium
TGCAATAGTTATTTCAGCGGAATTTTCGCAGGATATCTCAAAGCCACACCCTACAATTTTTGAATACATATTGCAAAAGTTAAATAGTCTGCCCTCAGAAACAGTAATGATAGGTAATGACCCTGATACCGATATTTCAGGTGCAATTGCGGCAAAAATTTTGCCAATTTTCGTAAGACAGGGTTTTTATAAAAATGCAACAGTCCCTGATAGAGTAATGGATTTTCCTTCAATAATCAACGCTATGGATTTTATATTGCAATTTTTAAATAAGAAAGCCTGATTTATTATATGAGCACAGAAAACAAAGTTATTATCTTTGATTACGATGGAGTAATTGCAAATTCTTTTGATTGTTTTTATGGCGCGTATAAAAAAGCATGCCAAAAACTTGGATACAATGAACTTGCAAATGAAAATACAATGTTACAGCTTTTCGAACACAATTTTTATGAAGCAGTATATCAAAAGCTTAATAAAGAATCTGGCAGATTGTTCCTTAAAACGCTAGGCACCTGCTTAAAAGAGGCTGGAACAAACTATAAAATTTTTGATGGAATGGTAGATGTTCTGGAAAAATTAGGCAAGATAACAAAGGTTTTTATAGTCACAGCAAATATCGGAGAGGTTGTAAAACAACATCTGGAAAATAACGGTGTGAATGCGATTCCTCAAATACTTGGCGCAGAAATTGCAACAAGCAAACTTGAGAGAATAAACAAAATTAAAAATATTGTACCAAATGCCACATATTTTTTTGTAAGCGATACTTTAGGTGATATACGCGAAGCCCATCTGGCAGGAATAAAAACAATAGCTGTGCTTTGGGGTTGGCATAATTCTGAAATATTACAAAAGGGCTCTCC
Organism: uncultured Verrucomicrobiota bacterium; assembly: GCA_964491945.1. Lineage (GTDB taxonomy): Bacteria > Verrucomicrobiota > Kiritimatiellia > JAAZAB01 > JAAZAB01 > CAZBHO01. The sequence goes on from CAZBHO010000075.1 coordinate 5,173, forward strand.
TCATTATATCGTATCAACTCCTAAAGAACTTTTAGCAATCATTAATCAAAAAAATTAAATCCAGAGTTAGTGCCCCCATGCCACACTTGCTCACAAAAAGAATCAGCGATCAGACACTTTGAATTTTAATTTTCTTTTCCTGAAAATCGCCTGAAAAAATGCATCCTTTTAAAGTTTCCGTTATTAGCAACTCAAGATGGCCAATTGTAATAATGGTGCCTTCAAAAACATTTTGTTGGATTTTTATTGTGCTATTTTGGCTTCTTTCCATAGCTTCAAGTAGTTCGGCTTCTTTTTGCTTTAATTGAGGAAGTAAGGCGCTCTGCTTTTTATATTCCATCACGAGAGTACGAATGATAGGCTTGCGAGTTAGACGAATGAATTTCTGCAGTTCGGTCTCATTTTCCAACATAATTTTTAAATGTTCTTCACCTATAGTTAACCTTATTTTTTTCAGTATTTCCTCAACTTCCCTAATTTTTTTCAAGCATATGTCACGCTCTTCTTCATATTTCAAGCCACCAGTTAAAGTAAGTTTCGTCTGAATAGCAGAAGGAGAACCTGCCACCCGACATTCAATACCGTGGCCAGCTCTCACTTCGCCACCAACAATTGTTCCCTTACCTGAAACAACAATAATTTTTCCTTCTGCTTGTAAATGGCTATTAATGATATGGTCTCTTGATGTAATGGTTCCTCCAGAAATTATGGTCGAGCTTTCAATAAAACCAGCCAATACATCCCCTGTAACTCTAACAACTGTTTTGCCAGTGCCCATTATGCCATGCTGTACTCTTACATTTGCATTACATACAATTTTTGCATCATTCACATCGCCCCCAATAAAAACATCCTTCCCTGCTTCTATAAGGAATCCAGCTTCAACCGAGCCCTTAACCGTAACAAGATATGGCACGTGAATATTGCCAACATCATATCCCACATCTCCATCCACTCTAAACTCCTTCATCACAAGAATTTCACGCCCATCACAAGTCAGCATCCCATCAGAAGTAGCGATATACTGATTATTTTCAATTTTTACATTCTGCCCTGTCCTTAACTTCGCAGCCAAAATGCCCTTCTTTTTTGTAGGGAGCAATTGTCTGCCTGTAACAGTTTTGCCAATAACTCCATCAATAGCGGGAATAATTTCGGCAAGAACCTGTCCCTCTTTAACGGGCAGATATTTATAAGTTTCTTTCAAATCTATTCTCTCTTTGCTCTCAATCTCATCTAGAGGACGACCCAGCTTAAACTTCAACTCGATTCTTCCATCTATAGCTTCCTGCGGCAAAGTTCCTTCTGCAATCAGAATCTTTGCTGGCGCTTGTGAAACATCCGTTTGTGCTAAATTTTTTAGTACATCTTCTTTAATTCCATAAACAACCCCTGCCTTTTTTAAAGCCTCCTCAATCTCTGCAACTGTAAACATATTCCCTTGAGGCAGAATTAAAAAAGCCTTCATTTCATCTTGCAAGATTTCTATAGTTGGAGTTCCTTTTTCCATTATTAGTACATTCAGGTTTGTTTAATTAGCCCCATCAAAATTAGCTGTTCAACAAGGTCTCCGCGCTGGATAGGTTTCTGCAAATAAGCGTCAGCCTCGTTGCTAAAAGCTTCCATCATATGTGCAGTTTCTTCACTCGCTGTAAGAATCATAATTTTGGTTTTCTCCGGCAATTTTGCGCCAGCTTCCATCACCCGCATTTTAGAAAGAACTCTTAAACCATCTATGCCCGGCAGCTTAATATCAAGGCATACCATATTGAAATGTTTGCCATCGTTGATAGCAGATTCAAAACTGGCAATGCCTTCTTCACCACTTTCTACTATTTTGCTGGTGCCGTAAGCTTCAAGAAAAGCTTCCAGCATCGTTTGATACACAGGATCATCTTCCACAATCAGAAAACGTAAATTATAACCTTTGCCTTTCTCCATATTTTAATATCTCCTTATAGATACTCCCTTAATTACGTTTAAAAGTATACCCTATAAATTCTTTGATTTCAATCTCAATATATCTGTTGAGCTGAGATAGAGTATGTAGAACTTATTGTAAATAATTGACTAAATTCTTAGCAACGATTTATCTCTATAAAGAAACACAATGATAACAGGATATAACAAGAAGATCTTCGTTTATTCCATCTGTATTCAGTCTAATTATGTATGAATTATGGTTTCCATATTCCACTTGCTTCTCTGGTATAGCCAGAGGATGAAAGCAGCACTTTCCATAATCCAGATGTGTTGTTGAAAACAGCGGCATCCGCTTTTAGATCCCCATCAAAATCACCAACACAGGCGCTCACATCAGTTCCACCCCAGGTGGCAGATACATATTGACTATACACGCTTGAAGAAAGCAGCGCATACCATTTTCCTGTTGCAGGCTGATGAAGAATCAAATCGGCCAATCCATCACCATCAACATCGCCACCAAAAGGATACCCACCATCAACGTTGAAGTATCCTGATACGTAATGGTTATATCCCTGCGTAATGGGGCTACCTTCTGATAGCAGAACATACCACCAGCCATTTTGATAGACAGTTGGATCAACATACCAGTCACCATTAAAATCTGCCGCCACAGGATGCCACGCAGAATCTCCCCATTGCGTATAGTAAATTGAACCATATCCGCTTTGCGAAGATAAGAAATACCACATTCCAGAGTTAGGATAGTAAAGGATAGGGTCCTCAGGCCAATCATCATCAAATATGCCAGCCAGAGCACTGTAGCCTATTCCGCCCCATCCAGAAAGAGTAAAAACTTTGCTGAAATTATAACTTGATGGTAAAATATAAAGCTTCCCTTGCGCATCGCAATACAGAGCAGGATCTCCATATAGATCCCCATCAAAATCGTTGAGCAAAGGCATATAAGAAACAGTAGGCTCTGGCGGGGTTGGCGTTGGCGCTGTGCCGGTGCCAAACGCCTTTATACAAACATTGTAAGCAGGAGATTGCGCTCCGCAATCAATCCACGAAGCTTCAGAAGCACTTATAAAGCTTTCTCCGGGCAATGCCGTAGCCCCACTGCTATAACCTGAAAATGGATATTCAATTGCAACCGGATACGTATAAGATGGAGTGGTGAACCTTATTACCACAGAAAATCTTCCAGAAACATTTAGAGAGATGGGCAAAGTAAATGTGTGATAGCCAGCAAAAGAGTAAGTGTTTGTGGCAATTAGCAGCAAAGTTCCGTTGCTCGGATTATTTGACGAAACATTATTGTAAATTTTGATTAAGCACTCTGTATCCGGAACAATTGTGTAAAATGAAACCGCGTATATCGTGGCAGTGCCAGATGAAGGTTGAAATATGTTTGCGCCCCAGGCAGTATTATTGCCAAACCCAATAGAAGTGCACCAGCCCAATTCATCATATTCATACACCGTTTTGTAATTATTTGTTGTTTCTGCATCGTTAAATATACAATTTTCTGTGCCAACCCAATGATCATAATAAGAAATCCAGAAATATCCTCCATTCCCCCAGCTTGTGCTCCAGCTATTTTTAATTAAAAATGCTCCGTTGCCAGGTGGTGTTGTGGTAAACTTGTTCTTATCAAAATTATCATCCCAGCCCACTATGGTAACAGCATGATTTGGATAGTTGGATGATGGATTATAAAACGCATAGGTGCTGGCGTTATACGCGGTATCTTCCCACCGCATTACTGTGTAATAAGCCCCGTATGTCATTATTGCCTGCTTGAGAACATTCAGAGAAGATATGGAAGTTTTATCCGGTACAAATATTGCCTCCTGCAAATGCTTGCGTGGCGCAAGCCCTGATGGACTACCGCTCGGATTGGGATATGGATCTTCACTTTCATTTACAGGACCAGCCCACCTTGCAAAATATGCCATAGACATATAACAGTTGCCACCTTCCCCAAAAGCCGAGTCAAATCCATGCAAATTAGAAAGATGATTTTCTGAAAAATCATTTGTTTCCCCCGGTAAAAGACAACTTTCCATTGAAGCTATACTGGCAAATGCCCAGCAATTTCCATAAGCGCCCTGATCCTTTACTGAAGTTACTTTGTTTTGTGCCCTTAAATCGTATGAAGAAGGCAGTGCCCCATAATTGTTTTTCAACAAAAAAGTTGATGGCAAAAATTTTCTAATTGCCGGGTCGTGTGGAGAAGGTCTTAAACCAAACCTATTTTCTCCTTCGTTTACAGCAAATTGCGATTGCCTTGAATTTTTATTAACAAAATCAGGATTTGTTGGAGCAAAATATATTTGATCTGCCGAAATAGCGTTAGAGATAACAAGCATCCCAAGCAAAAGCACCGTGATAATTTTGTATTTCACATAACTCCTTTAAGAATAGATTGTATTTTTTAAAAACGCATTATAACAAAATAGAAGGGAAAAGCAAATGTTTTTTAAAATCCTGTTAACTCTCAAATACTATGCGATGATTTTTATAATCATCTATCTTTAACTCTTTTACAAACAACAAGCTTTTTTATAAGCTTGTAAAACAAGGCATGGCACTTTTTTGCAAAAAAAAAGGAAGAGCACCTCTGCTGCCCTTACACAGACAAAGGTGCTCATTATTAGGGGGGTATATGAGATTTACGCCTTTCCTAAAAGTTTGTCAGCTCTTTCTCGTCAAGTGGAATTACTTCTTCTGGCTTAACTGGTTTTTTGCTTATAGCCTGCTCTTTGGTTGTTTTCTCATCACCACTCTTATGAACAGCAACTGCCTTTTGTGAAGGCTTTTGTTGCTGTTTTTGAGCTGAAGCGCCAGCCTGCTTTGCTCTAGAAGTAGCCATAGCTTTACTCCTCATCTCTGCGACAGCCTGGGCACCCTTAACCATGCTCAATAACTGTGCAACCATCTCTTGCAGCTCCCTCGCCTGACCTTGCAGCTCTTCCGCAGCAGAAGCCGATTCCTCAGCGTTAGCTGCTGTGCTCTGCAAAACCTGATCCATAGACGAAACCGCTGTGTTGATCTGATCTATTCCTTGCGTCTGCTCTCTGCTGGCAGTTGCAATCTCGCTTATAAGCGTGGCAAGTTTCTCGGATTTATCCTTTATTGTGCCAAAGTGTAAGTTAACATCTTTTACCACATTAACACCACTTTCGGCGTTCTTCTGGCTCTGCTCTATGAGTAAAGCAGTGTCCCTTGCAGCTTCAGCAGCGCGTCTGGCAAGATTACGCACTTCTTCTGCAACGACGGCAAACCCTTTACCTGCTTCTCCAGCTCGCGCCGCTTCAACGGCAGCATTGAGTGCCAGCAAGTTGGTCTGAAATGCAATTTCATCTAT
>CAZBHO010000076.1:0-9734 GCA_964491945.1 uncultured Verrucomicrobiota bacterium
CAATGTATTCCTATAAATACCATAAAACTCCTGTCCAGATACTAAAAGAACACAATATCCCAAAAGAGATTGCTTTCATTTGCCCTATCATCATCGAACCACTCTTCCAAAATCATTGCCAAATATCCTCAAATAACTAATAGTAATCTGTACCGCCATGTCCCTGTTCCTTCCGTTTTTAAAAGTAGATTAAAATTGATGTTAAAGCCCTATGCTTTATTGCAACAGAAGCTTTTCTGTTGCTGTTAAGTGAAGAATATTATAAGATAAAACCTATAATATATGAGAAGATTTTATTCAGTGACATTTATAATATGTTTTTTTTGCGTGTTGTCAATTAGCGGAGAAATTCAGAGAGCTCCGATAAATAAGCTATTTGAAGACTATATTTCACAGGATTCAGGAAGCACTTTGCACAAAATGTATAGCGCGCAGGAGTTTCCAACAGGTTATATCCCCGCGCCAATTGATCCAACGATAAAGACATTTTTACCAGAAAGCAAACGGATGTTTGTTCCTCTTTTTTTGCCGTATTCGTATGATCTGCGAGCACTTAATAGAGTTACTTCTGTTAAAAATCAAAATCCTTATGGTACCTGCTGGGCGTTTGCCAGTTTTGCCTCGCTTGAAAGTGCACTTTTAATAGCGGAGACCAATGACTTTTCTGAAAATAATCTTGTAAATTTGCATGGCTTTGATTGGGGGTTTAACAGTGGAGGAAATAGTTATATGGCAATAGCTTATATGACGAGATTGGATGGTCCTATTAATGAGGCAGATGATCCTTATCCTAATCCGGGAGGTAGCTCTTTGCTGCCACCTGTTAAACACCTGCGGGAGGCGCTTTTCATTCCAGATAAGCCATCAGCTACAAATCTTGATGTTATCAAACAAGCGATAATGGATTATGGCGCTTGTTTTAGTTGCATCAGGTATGAAGATGGTAGTTATCACAGTGGTTATTATTCTTTTTATAATTCATCATCATTAAGTCCAAATCATGCGATTACGTTGGTTGGTTGGGATGATACTTTCCCTTCAAATAATTTTAGAACAGCTGCTCCGGCTAACGGCGCATTTCTTGTGAAAAACAGTTGGGGGACAGGCTGGGGCAGTGGTGGATATTTCTGGGTTTCTTATTATGATTACTGGATTGGCAAAGAGAATTGCATTTTCAATGATGCTCGCCTAACGAATGATTTTTTTCTCGTTTATCAGCACGATAGGCTTGGCTTATGCTCTTCTTACGGTTATGGCAGCACTTCAGCGTGGGGAGCCTGCATATTTGATGCTGGCAATACTTCTATAGTGTTGAAAGCCATTGGCTATTACACACTTGTTGCCGATACCATCTGCACGATAAAGATATATACGAATACGGTAAGTGGCTCACCGGTTTCTGGATATCTGGCAAAGACTTTCACAAATATACATCAGTTTGGTGGTTTTCATACGGCAGAGCTTGCACTTCCATCCAGCATTACTAGCAGGTTTGCTGTTGTAATAAAATTTCAAACGCCATCTTACAATTATCCCATCCCGGCGGAAGAAGTGATTGCAGGATATAGCAGCGCTGCCACTTTTGCGCCCGGTCAGAGTTTTATGAGTTTAAATGGAAGCAGCTGGCAGGATACTTATTCTTATTCTTTTGATGTCTGCATCAAGGCATACGCCGTTCCTTTTGTACCTTCTCCACCAGTGCCACCACACTACTGGCGAAGGCCATTTTTCACCGGCAAATAATTTATCATCTGTCATCGCCATTTTAAAATGGCTAATACAACGTTAAAAAAGAAATTGATTTTTTGCTTACTGTGATTAGAATAAAAAGAAAACATTAAGGTATAGTTGTTATGAGAATTTTAATAGTGGATGATGATTATGTCAGCAGAGTGAAGCTAAAAACCATGCTTGCCCCTTATGGGGATTGTGATGCGGCTCCTAATGGTAAAATTGGTTTTGAGATGTTTCAGATTGCTCACAAGGAACATTTGCCGTACAAACTCATTACTATGGATATTGATATGGCAGATAATGATGGGCGAACTGTTGTCAAAGAGATTAGAGAATGGGAAGAGAAGAATGGCATAGTTAAGGAAGGGGAACCTGCTAAGATCATAATGGTTTCTGTAATGAGTGAGCCAAAAGATATAATGAAATCCTTTTCGGCAGGATGTGAAGCTTATCTTATTAAACCGTTCACGACAGAAAAGCTTGAAGCCACTTTGAAGGAAATGGGAATAATCCAATAATTTGCTCTTCCTCACAGCGCAATCCATTTTAGTTAGATTTAGAGCAAGATTGTTAACTCCTTTATTTATGCTTGCTGTCAATCAAGTTTCAGGCTAGGATATTCCACCTAAAAAAACGTTGAAATGAGTATTATAAGAAAAACATCCAGCTTAATTCCTTATGGCGAATTGCTCTTTGGTCTTATTGAGCGCGATCTGAAAATAAGATATCGTGGTTCAATACTTGGTTTTTTATGGACAGTGCTGAATCCTCTATTTATGGCGCTAATATACATTATCTTTCTGCGTATTATTGGTGGAAAAGCAATTGCGACGCAATATGAAAATCTTCTGATAGGTGTTTTTGCATGGCAATTCACTATGCAATGCATAAATAGCGGGATGGTGGCTATCACGGGGAATGTGTCGCTGGTCAAAAAGGTTTCTTTTCCCCGTATCATTTTGCCACTGGCAACATCACTTTCAAACACTGTAAATTTCTATTTAACTCTTTTGGTGCAAATAGTGTTGCTTATTATATTGTTGGGGCTTAAATCACAAATGCTGCCACTTATGGCTATCCTTTTGCCTCTGGCAACAATTTATCATCTTGTATTTAATTTTTCGCTGGCACTTTTTGTTTCATCTGCGAATGTGTTTTTCCGTGATACGCAATACATAGTAAATCTTTTCGTTAGCGCATGGTTTTTTTTAAGTCCTGTTATGTATCCTATTTCACTCATCAAACAGCTTGCAGGTTCTGTTCCTTTGCTTGCGGAGCTTTATTTCCTTAATCCGATGGCGATAATTATTTCTTTATATCGTTATTTACAGGTACCGGGTGAAGTTATGCCATCAGGCTGGGGCGTGTTAATTGGCTCAATTATTCCTCTTATGCTTTTGTGGTTATCAATTTTTTTCTTTAATAAAACGGAGAAACACTTTTCTGATATTTTATGATGCAAGAACATGTTGTGATAGAAGCCAACAATCTTGGAAAATGGTATAGGAGGCAGGAGCTGGGAATGCCTTCACTGCTTAAAGCCTTTTCCTTTTCAAAAATTAAAACAAGTGAGGATGGTTTTTGGGCACTGCGTAATTTAAATTTTAAGATCAAGCAAGGTTCTATGGTTGGAATTATAGGTCCAAATGGTGCAGGCAAAAGCTCGCTGCTTGGGCTTGTGGCAAAGACCATTGCACCGACTGAAGGTTATGTTAAAACAGCTGGTAGAATAGCCTGTATGTTGGAGTTAGGGGCTGGCTTTCATCCAGATCTTTCTGGTAGAGAAAATATCTTTCTTAATGCAGCAATTCTCGGTATTCCACGTAAAGATGCTGAAAGAAAGTTTGATAAAATTGTGGAATTTGCTGGCTTAAAAGATTTTATTGATATGCCTGTAAGGCACTATTCAAGCGGAATGTATGTCCGGCTTGCATTTTCTGTTGCAATAGAGATGGAACCAGATATTTTGCTGATTGATGAAGTGCTGGCTGTTGGTGATGTGGCATTTCAGATGAAGTGTCTTGATAAGATAAGGGCTTTTAAGAAAGCTGGGAAAACGATATTATTTGTTTCTCACGCGTTAGAGACGGTTGAGCAATTTTGCGATGAGGTCTTCTTGTTGCATAATGGCAAGATGGTAATGCAAGGGGCTCCTTCAGAAACAATTTTTTCCTATTTAAAGCAATATCAGGTGCGAATAGGCGACCTTAATGTTGAAGAGCATGGGACGAAAGATGTGGAATTTCTTTCCGTACGGTTGCTTGATGAAAAAGGCAAAGAAACATACGTCTTTGAAAGTGGCAGGACAATGCTCGTTGAGATTAAGTATTTTGCAAAGAAGCGGATAGAAAGACCTGTCTTCGGTTTCAACATAAAAACAGGAAATGGCTTTTATCTCTTTGGGTCAAATACGCAACTTGATAAAATTGAAATTCCGTATATTGATGGAGAAGGTAAAGTTTATCTGGAATTTAAACCTTTAATGCTTTTACAGGGGAGATTCTTTCTTTCGCTTTCTGTGCATTCTTTTGATCACACGATTCAATATCACAGGCAGGAAGATCTCCATCCTTTTATGGTAAAAGCTGCGTCAGAGTTGCCCGGTGTTTTTAATTTACCGAGAAACTGGTCTATTGAAAGGGGAGATAGATGAAGATAATTGTTGCAGGTAAAGATTTAACTGAGGAGCTCACCGCGAAAATAAAAGCTAATCTTTTTTGTCATCTGGCACTGCAGAACCTATCGGCTGAAGAACTAAATTTAGTAGAAATGCCTGAAGAATGGAGAATAGAATATCAAAATTCCAATCAGCCAGCAAATGGCTTATTCCCAACAATCAAACCTATTTTGTATCTAAAAAAATTCGCACCAAAGCTTTCGCTTGTGCCTCCAGCAATTAAAGCCACTGCAGCATTTAACGCTTCTTCTGAAAAGGAGTTTCTTTCATTTTATCTAAAGTTGATGCAACATAGAGAGCATATAGATACTTTCTCTTTTTATATTCCTCATAATAAGAGTATATTGAGCCGTTTTATAAGCATATTGAAAATTATCTTCTGGCATTTTGCAAAATTTATGTTTGATAGAATCGCTTTTCGCCAAAATTTGATTAATTCTTACTTATCTTCGGCAATAGAATTTGAACATAAAATTACCATTGAAGAGCTCAATGAGCTAAAAGAAAAAGTTAAGGAACTTGAAGAAAAAATAAAAGAGAAACCAATATGATACGAATTGACCAATTACTTGCTGGTTTTGCTGAAGGCGATGCAATTTCACACGAAGCTGTTTTGTTGCAGGAGATATTTAGAAGCTGGGGCTTTCAATCTGATATCTTTGTTAATCCAAATTTTGCTTCACCAGCTATGGCTGGAAAATATAGAAAACTGAAAGAATATACCGCCACCAGAGAAGATATCTGTGTTTATCATCACAGTATTGCTTCAGAATCGGAAGATTTTTTCAGGGCAACTCCCGCACGGAAAATAATGATTTATCACAATATCACACCTGAAGAGTTTTTTAAGCCTTTTGATGAAAGGATTTATAATCAGCTTAAAACCGCAAGAGAGAAGTTGCCGCAAATAGCAAAATTTGCTTCTGCCATCTGGGCTGATTCTTTCTTTAATGCATCTGAACTAATAGCATTAGGGATAAAAAATGTTCAGATTCTTAAATTGCCATTCTATCAGAAGCAGTTTTCTATTCCACCAGATCCGAATGTTCTAAAAAAATTTAGTGGAGAAAAAATCACCACTATTTTGTTCGTTGGTAGAATAGCGCCAAACAAAAAAATAGAAAACTTAATAGAGGCTTTTTCTTATTACCATAAGACCATCAATCCATTTAGTCGACTCCTTCTGGTTGGATCATATCATGCTCTACCGAAATATATGGCTGCTTTAAGAATGCTTATTGGCGATTACGATCTGCCAAACGTATGTTTTGAAGGCTATGCATCACCTGCTGGCTTAAATGCCTATTATAGAGTGGCAGATCTATATCTTTCCACAAGCCAGCATGAAGGATATGGTTTAACCCTTGTGGAGGCTATGTATGCAGGCTTGCCTGTAGTAGCAAGAAATACTGGTGGTGTGCAGGAAGCTATGGATAATGCAGGTGTGCTCTTTGAAGACCTAACTGCAGCACAGCTGGCAGAACTCATTAACCTTGTCTTAACAGATGATGAGCTACGAGCTAAAATAATTGCTTCTCAAAAAGAGCGAATTGAAAGGGAACTAAAACGTAATATATCCGCAGAGGTTAAATCGCTGCTTACTGGCTGGCTATGAGTTTAATAAAAAAAATTCCTTTATGCTTCTTTTTTGTCTCTATTCTTTTGCTCGCCTCCTGCTCTTTCAAGAATAAAGAACAAGCAAGAGTTCTTCCAGAGTTGCTTCAAGGTGAAAAAGTTTTAAATGAGCTTAACAACTTTTTACAAATTTCTCCGCGTGAGGCTGGAACACCGCAAGCCGCGAAGGCAGCACGATATATTCTTACAAAACTCAATTCTTATGGCATTAATGATGCTGAAATAGACTATTTTGAAGATAAAACACCAGCTGACGTAATAGGCCTTAGAAACGTAATAGGCAAAATAAAAGGTGGCAAAGAGCAAACCATAATCTTTGCTTCACATTACGATACAAAAGCAGGGATATCTACTAATTTTCAAGGCGCAAATGATTCAGGCTCTAGCACGGCTTTACTATTAGAGCTTTCTCGCATTTTTGCAGAACACTATAAAAACTTATACAACAAAAAACCAAAATTATGGCAATATATGCCATCAGTTATCTTTGTTTTTTTTTTTTGCGAAGAATGCAAAGTGGAGTATGGTCCAAATGATGGTTTGCACGGTAGCTGCAGAATGGTTGAAGTTCTATCTAAAGCAAATCAGTTAACCTACGTAATAGCATTTGTGTTGCTTGATATGGTTGGCGATAAAAATCTAAAAGTTGAAATTCCACCAAATACTTCTGGTAAACTAATGAAACTAACTTTTGATGCTGCTAATAAAGTCGGTACGAGAAAGTATTTTACAATAGGCAAAGTGCCCATCCTGGATGATCATGTGCCTTTTCTGCATGCTGGCATACCTGCTGTTGTTTTGATTGATTTCCACTATGGATCATCACCAGAATTAAACGACTATTGGCATACCACAAATGACACCATAGATAAAATTTCAGCAAATAGCCTTGAAGTGGTTGGTAAGACCACTATTGAGCTATTTAATAGAATTATTGCAGAAGAATTTTTTGTAGAAAAATAACGATGCCAGAAGCCACACAAAAGGTTGTTGTCTTAATAAGTCTTGGTGGACTTGGCGACGCCATCTTATTTTCTCCTGTGTTTAAAGCTGTGCAGGCAGCATTCCAGAATCATAAATTAGTTTTGGTTACCTCTAACAAACTTGTTGAAGAAGTATTCTGCCCTATATTTAATAAAATTTTTGTCATTAATTCCGATGCTAAAGACCTTATATTGCTAAAACAGTTATATTCACTAAAAAAATTTGTTCAAGATAGTGGCAAAGTTTCTTGTATGCTGGTGGCATCACGCGTAAACATTTTGTGGGTCCAGCTTTTCAGATTTCTGCTCCACCCTGAAAAGATTATATTTGATAGTCATCCGCCGGCTACGGTGAGCGATCTTGATGTAAATTTGAAGATGGCAAAAGAGATAGCACCTGCCTTAGAGCTTTTCCCATATATTCCAGTATCAAACGAACTTATGAAGCACACACAGGAACTTTTGTTAAAAAATTTTAACATTGATCCTAACATACCAAAAATTCTTGTTTATCCATCACGAGAAAAAAGGAATAGGCCACTAGCTAAACTAAAACTTCTGGCAGAAGCTGCAGAGTATGCGCAAAAGAAAATTCAAAATTCAATCGTTATAGTTGTTGGTGCTGATGAAGAAAAAAGAAAGTGGGAGCGGGAGTGTAATGGATTTAAAGAGGCTCATATATTGGCTGGCAAACTTACTATTCAAGAAACACTTGCACTTTGTGCTATGAGCCATCTTGTTATAGCAAATGATGGCGCTTTGATGCATATAGCTGGCGCAATGAACATACCTTTAGTTGCCATTTTCACCAACACGCCTTTAATATACACTCCTCCGGGGAAAAAAACGATTGTGCTATCACCAACAAACCTTTCCTGTGCTTCGTGCTATCCGTCAATTCCTGGCTGGTGCAAAAAGCTAAAGAATAACCCGCCCTGTACGGAAAGAATAACACTTGCCGGGCTTAAAGAAACTATAGATAAACTACTTGGCTAATCCATGACTATTTTTTTAAAAAGAGCTCAATTACCGGCACTGTTACATTTGGTTTAAGCACAGGCAGACATAAAGTAAGTAGATTGTTTTCCTTATCAATGCGCATACCAATTTCCGAGCCATCGTTAAGCAGTTGAGCATATTCAACTCTCTTTAGATAATCTCCTTCAAGATGAAGATGTGGCAAAAATGGCCATGAGAAGATGTGAATATAAAGCCTGTTAGTTTCAGGATTATAGGTAAGACGACAATCTTCTGGCTTCTTGAGTTCAGCAGGCGCCTGCGTGCAGCCATATATTGAGCGCGAGTGCCTCTTCATCCATTCACCTATTCCCTGTAATCGTTCCAGCGCCCTATAATCAAATTCTCCTCTGGCTGTAGGACCAACATTAAGAAGAAGATTGCCTCCTTTGCTAACGGTATCTATCAGCATTTTAATCAGCATCTCAACGCTCTTCCACGTGGATTCATCACGATGATAGCCCCACGAGCCAGAAAATGTTTGACACGCCTCCCAAACAACAGGTGTCCCGTTTACTCTTACCCATTCGCGAGGCTGATATTGCTCAGGGGTTTTAACATCCCAGCCCTCTTCAAGATCCAATCTATCGTTTAAAATAATTTTTGGCGCAAGTTTCCTGACCAGCGCATAAAGCTTTTCACTCTGCCAGTCCTTTCTGCCTTTGCCATCTTCACCCGGATAGCTAAAATCAAACCATAGGATATCTATTTTGCCAAATTTAGTGAGGAGCTCCTTAACCTGATTGTGAAGATACTGAGCGTAACGTGCCTGAACTCTACCTTTATTAAGCTTTTCTCTATCAGGATGTTCACGGAGTGGATGATATTTATCTATCACAAAATCAGGATGATACCAATCAATAAGCGAATGATAAAAACCAACTTTCAATCCCTCCTTCCGGAAAGCCTGCACCATCGGTTTAAGCAAATCCCTTTTAGCAGGAGTATTAGTGGCTTTGTAGGCTGTATACTTACTGTCCCACAAACAGAATCCTTCATGATGTTTTGTCGTAATAACAAAATACTTCATCCCTGCATCCTTCGCCGCTTTTGCCCATAAAGAAGGATCATAGAGATCAGGATCAAAAAGCTTGAAATACTTTTCATATTGCTCGTTTGTCATTTTTTCTCTATTTTTAACCCATTCGTGGCGTGCCGCCATAGCATACAATCCCCAGTGAATAAACATCCCAAATCTTGATTTCACAAACCATGAAGTGTCACCCGGCGTCTTTTTTGTAGTAAGCATAAAATTTTCTCCTTTTTAAAATTTTACTCTCTTTGTAATTACTCGCAAATCAGTATAGGATTAAAAGGTTAATGTCAATTTTTTTTAATCTCTTGTCTGCTCATCAAAAAAAAATTCACCAGCGCAACCGCCTACAAACCGCTAAACAAATGGCGTCCTGGAAGATTATCGGAAGCACACTCCAGATGTTCTCTTTAAGAGAGACTAGCTAGCTCTTTTGTAAAAGTCTTATTTTATTTGTAAAACTTTGTGAAAAAAATTTGCATGTATTTCGTTAAAATGCTATTTCGTTAAAAAGTTTTAGAAATAGAGGTTTTCTTATGAAAAAAGTGATGAGCATTCTCTGGGTGTTAATTATAACGGTGGCAGCATTCTATTCAGTCCATTCTGCAACAAGATATGTTGATATAAATTCAACCAATCCAGTCTATCCATATAC
>CAZBHO010000077.1:0-7494 GCA_964491945.1 uncultured Verrucomicrobiota bacterium
CCCCGATTACCGCCACTTTTCAACATCAGGCATAACTACTGCTATCGTCAAGAAGCAAACAAAAAAATTAAATCTTACTAAGAAAGGAGAAACGCTATGCTGGCAAATCGTTCACTCAAATTCAAAATCGGAACAGGCTTCGGGATCGTAATAGCTCTACTAGTAATTATTACCTCTATAGTAATGCTAGGAATAAAATCCATTAGAAGAAATGTAGAAGGCTTTGCTGAACATAGCCATATCAATGCGTTATGTCTTGAAAAAGAGGGTGATCATCTAAAGTGGGTGCGTAAACTTGAAAGTGTTTTCTTGAAGAATCTTACTTCAGTTGATTTGCAACTTGATCATACTCAATGTGGACTTGGTAAATTCATTTACGGTGAAGAAGGTAAGAAGCTTGCTAGTCAGAGTTCGGAAGCTGCAAGAATAATTGAAGCTATGAAACAGCCGCATAAGGAGCTTCATGAATCTGCAAAAGTTATTCTTGAAAAGATAAAAGAACAAAATTCTTATGAGGAAGCCAGAAAAGTAATGGAGTTGCAGACTTATAAAGTGCTTGCAGAAGTTCAAGAAAAGCTTGCTGAACTTGGTAAATTTGCAAAGGCTGAAGGCGCATCAGCAACTAAAGAACTTAATGGCACAATGAGTTTTGTAAATATGTTGGTTATATCCCTTGCTGCAGCTTCATTGTTGATAGCGGTTTTCTTTGCCGTATTGCTTATCAGGATGATAACTCGTCCAATAATTGAGAACACCAATACTTTAAGTGGCATTTCTGAACAGCTTGCATCAGCTTCCGCTCAGGTGGCGCAGGGAAGTCAACAGATGGCAGAAGGTGCTAATGAGCAGGCATCCAGTCTTGAAGAAACTTCTTCTTCTCTTGAGGAGCTCTCTTCTATGATAAGGCAGAATACTGATAATACGATGCAGGCAGAAAAGACTATTTCTTTGGCAAAGGGACTGGTCCAGGATGGTAGTATTGAGATGCAAAGAATGGGTGTTGCAATAGAAAAGATACATACTTCTTCACAAGAGACGGCAAAAATTATTAAGACGATAGATGAGATAGCATTTCAAACGAATCTTCTGGCGTTAAATGCAGCTGTGGAAGCTGCGAGGGCTGGAGAAGCAGGCAAGGGCTTTGCAGTTGTTGCAGAGGAAGTCCGCAATCTTGCCAGACGCAGTGCTGAAGCAGCCAGAACCACTTCCGAATTGCTGGAGCAAGCTCGCTCCAGTGCGCAGGAGGGAGTGAGTGTAAGTCAGGCTGTGAGTTCAAAATTCAAATCCATTGAAGAAGCAATTGGCAAAATTTCAACGTTGGTTTCAGAGATAACGCTTGCTTCAAAAGAACAATCACAGGGCATAGAGCAGATAAATGTGGCTGTGGCTGAAATGAATAAGGTCACTCAGCAAAATGCTGCCAGCGCAGAAGAATCAGCCAGTGCATCAGAAGAACTCTCAAGTCAGGCAGAAGAGCTGAAAGCTATGGTGGCTAATCTAAAACGTATGGTGTATGGTGCAAAAGATGTAGCCACAACCAGCACTTATAGCGGTAGAGCACAACAGCAAAAAGCAGATATGTCTTATATTGATGATGAAGGGGCAACTTCTTCAGCAAATAAATCGCATAAAGCAAAAGCATTAATTGCAGCTAGTAAAAAATAAGAAGTTAAGTAGGATACTTGGTGTCAGACACCAAATATCCTTAAAGCATTGGGGCGAAGAGGTAAAATAAGTTTTCAAGAAATTGTTGAAGCTGGCTCCTTTGTTGCCATTTTTCAATAGAAAGTTCATCTGATTCCAGGAATTCTTTTTCTACAACTCTTCTAATTTTGTGTATGTTATCTTCATCAAATATAGCAAGGTTTGTCTCATAATTAAGGCTTATGCTCCGTATATCAATATTGGCACTGCCAACTATAGCTATTTTATCATCAACGAGGAATGCTTTTGAATGCATAAAGGGGGGGTGTCTTTCAAAGATTCTTATGCCAGCTTTAAGCAGGTCTTCATAAAGGGCTTTTCCAGCAAGTCCAGCATAGAAGTGATTATTTTTTTTGGGGACGAGCAATTTCACTTCCACTCCGCGTCTGGCGCAGGAGAAGAAAGCTTCCATAATTTCTCGCGTTGGCACAAAATAAGGCGTTACAGCAATAATTTCTCTTTTTGCAGCCAGCATACTTTCAAAAAATACTTTACCAATCATTTCCATTTCGTCTGGGGTAGGGCCGCTATTTATTACTCTTATTAGAGCATTGCCTTTATTGCTAATTTCGGGAAAATGAGCTGATTGCAGGAGGATATCAGGGGATTCTTCCGTCATAAAATACCAATCTTTTAGAAAAGAATATTGAAGCTCCTGTGCTATTGGTCCTTCTAGAATAAAATGATAGTCTCGTATTTCAGGAGGGTTGCCATTATCTGATGAATGTGTTTTGATGATGTTCATTCCACCAGTGAATGCAATTTTACCATCAATTACGGCAATTTTGCGGTGGTTGCGAAGGTTGATTTGAAATTGACGTTTTAAGGGATTGGCTTGAGTCCAGCCACATATTTTAAAATTAGGGATATTCTGGTATTTCAAGAAGAGCCTAGAAAATAAAGCCTTCGTACTGCCGAAGCGATCGTATAGCAGCCGCACTGTGATGCCTTCTATGGCCTTCTTTTTTAATAGTTCCATAAACTTTATTCCTATTTTATCGTTTGCGATGATGAAGGATTGGATGTGGATATGATGTTGGGCATTTTCTATGGCTTTTAGCATTGCTGGATAGGCTTCGTCGCCATCAAGTAATAATTCAATTTTGTTGCCTGCCAGTAATGGATATTCAGGCTGAATGCGGTCAAATGTTTTGTTTAATTCTTTAGCCCAGTCATTGGTTAACTGCGCACCGATAAGCGGATGTACAGCTTTCCAATAGACGGCTGGCATATCTCTTTCTACTGTTTCACGCAGTTCTTTAAAGCGCTTATCTGCAGAATGTTTTTTCCATGCTTTTCGTTCCACACGGTTTATGCCAAACATTAGATAAATTAAAGGTCCTAAAATTGGGAGGAACCACGCTGATAGTATCCATAGCACTTTTGAAGCAGGCTCTTTTTTGCTTTTCAATGTGTTATATGTTACCAGCAAAAAGAGCGTCAGATGCAGCACCACATCCAGTCCCAGCCATTGCAGATCTGGGGGTGTAAGATCCATGTTTGTTATTATATTGGTCTCCATTAAAAAGTTGTTATTTAAAAGTTGCCTTTATTTAGATTTAGCAATATATTCTGAAAAATTAAAGTTTTATTTATGCCATCAAGAAACATAGTACTTGCTTTGTTAAATCCTACTTCAGGCAATGGCATTGCGCTGGAGCGTTGGCCAAGGGTGGCAAGGCTGATGGAAGAGTTTGGGTTTGAGTATAAGCTGCTTGCCAGTCCAGATGTTCCGCTTTCTCATCAATTGATTGAGCATATAAGCGCAGTGGGTGCAAGTCAATATGCTGCCATTGTGGGGATTGGTGGGGATGGCACGCACTCGGAAATTATTAACACTTTGATGCAAATACGTCTTACTGTGCCTGAAGTAACGCTCATTCCTTATGTCATTGTACCACTTGGTACGGGGAATGATATTGCAAAATCTTTCGGAATGAGTAGTAGAGAAGATTTCTTTGTTACGGATTTGAGGAGAGCTATTGCAGCGATTAAATATGGAGCTGATTACTGGATGGATTTAGGCAAAGTCAAAAATCTCTATTTTGCCAATGCCTTGACAATAGGATTAGATTCAAATGTGTTGCGAGAGCGCAATCGTGGCAAATCACGGCTGGCAAATTATCCTTTTCTTGCCAGAATGATAAGTGGCTATGCATTGTATACATGGGCGTTGAGTAGAAGGTTTTTAAAACATAGTCATAATATAGTGGAAGTTATTGTGGATGGCAAAGAGTGGTATAAGGGTGAGATGATCAATCTTGTGGTATGCAACACGCGCATATATGCTGGCGAGTTTAGTCTTTGTCCTGATGCTTATGCCAACGATGGACTGCTTGATGTTATAGTATTTGCTGGACATACAGATTATCTTGCAAAATATCTGCTAACGTTGCGCAATAATCCGCGTCAGATTCAAAAAATGGTTGAGCGCCTCAATAAATTTTCCAGCATCACACAGGGCAAGAATATAAGAATTAAACTTGTTGCTCCAGAAGCAGTGCAATATGATGGAGAAGAAATGTCATTTTCCGATAAATTTGAAATTTCTATTGAACCAAGAGCAGTGCATTTAAGGATCCCAGCAGAACCAGCATAACAACATTTTTTTGGTAAAAGCTATAAAATGAGAAGAAGTTTTCTAACAGGCATAGAGAATCTTGTGTATAATAAGAGCCAGTGGCTCAAGGGGAAGAAAATTGCACTTTTAAGTCACCCACCAGCTTTGACATCAGATGGTTTACATAGTGCAGAGCTTCTCTATAGACGCTTTGGAAAGAATCTGGTTGCGCTTTTTGGCCCTGAGCATGGTTTTTTTGGCACAGGTGGTCCGGGTGTGCCTCTTGAAACAGAGCGGCATCTCGATTTTAAAATACCGATTTACTCATTATATGGGGCTTGCCGCAAGCCAACGCCAGAAATGCTTGCAGGACTTGATGTAATAATAGTTGATCTTCAGGATATTGGTGCACGTTGCTACACCTTTGGAACAACTTTGCGCTACATTCTGGAGGCAGCCCAGCAAAATGATATTGAAGTTATCGTGGCGGATAGACCAATTCCTTTGCCAAACATTGTTGATGGGCCTATGCTTGAACTTGATGAAAATTTCGTGGCGGCACTACCTGTGCCGATGTGCTATGGAATGACTCCTGCAGAGTTGGCGCTTTTTTTGAAAATGAAGTTCAGGATGGAAGTAAAATTGCGTGTGGCTACTATGAAAAATTATCATAGAACGCCTTATCGGAACGCAAGTTGGTTTGAATGGGTGCCACCTTCCACTGCGATAAGGAGTTGGGAGGCAGGCTGGTGTTATCTGGCAACTGTCTTTTCAGAGGCAGTTGTTTCTGTTGATGTGGATAGACAGGGCAATATGGCATTTAGAGTTTTTGGTGCTGATTGGATGGAAAGCAGAAAGGTCTGCAATGCTTTAAACCGATTGAAACTTGATGGTGTAAGCTTCCATCCTTTTCCTTATTATTCAGTTGCTCTGAAACAAAGAATCAATGGCATAAGAATTTCTGTGAATGAGCCTGATAATTTTTATCCAGTCAAGACCAGTATTGCTATTATTGCCACTCTTCAAAAGCTCTATGGCAAAAAAAGGCTCTGGGATATTCCTGAAGAAAAAAAGAGATGGTTTGATATCTTATATGGCACAACTTGTGTGAGAGAAGCAATTGAAAAAAATCAATCAATTTGCCAGATAGCTTCAACATGGAGACTAAAATTGAGAAAATTTCAAAGAGAACGAGCATTATGCCTATTGTATAGCGTCACGGAACATTAGCCATAGATGGCAAAAGTTAGCTATTTTTGTTAGATCCTTTGTTGCTCTTTTCTATTAGAAGACGTTGCAGCTTCTTTTCTCTATCTGATTGAGGAACGTATATGGTTTCTAAAGTTTCGGGAAGTAATTGAGTGTAATACATAGCAGCTGCCATAGTAAGCGGTGCCGGGTAAAAATCCTGTATCTGTTCCGCAGTAATTCGTTTTTTTCTTAAAAAGTTGGCAAGTAGTTTAGTTTCATTTATATCGCAGGTTGGCAAGGAATTGATAAAATATTCAACGATGGCATATTTCTTATGATGCTTTTTTGTTAGTTCCAGAAACTTTTTAACGAAGTTGCGATATAACTTGAAAGGAGGCTTATTCATTGCTTTAAGCACTTTTTCTGATATATGTTCAGGAGCTATTTTTATCCTGCCGGGGATATGATACTTTACGAGTTCTTCAAGCCATTCAGTGTTTTCTGATAGAAGCGCCAGATCAAATCTTATGCCACTTGATACAAAGATATGTTTAACACCAGAGTTCTCTCTTGCTCTTTTTAGTAATTCAAGATATTGTTTATTTGATGCATTGAGATTATTACATATTGAGGGGAAAAGACAACTTGTTCTTCCGCAGTGATATTGCCATCCATTTTTACAATTTGTGCCATACATATTTGCCGTTGGACCCCCTAGATCGGAAATGGTGCCTTTGAAGTCTTTTTGGGCTGCTATGTTTGATAACTCGGATAGGATGCTTTCCATACTCCTTGAAACAACGATTTTCCCTTGATGTGCAGCTATTGCACAGAACCTGCAACCACCATAGCAGCCTCTGTGAATTGTTATAGAGTGTTTGATCATTTCATAGGCAGGGATGCGTTGCCCTTTATATATGGGATGTGGCTTTCTGGTGAATGGCATATTGTAGATTGCATCTAACTCACTTTGGGATAGAGGTGGCGCTGGCGGATTAACAAGGAGATATCTATTTCCATATTTTTGAATTAATGCTTTGCCATAAAAAGGGTTTAACTCTGCTTCTATAATCTTTGTCATTTTCATAAACGCTTTTTTGCCCTCAAGTGTGGCAGAAGAAACCTCTGCAAAAGATGGTAGTTCTATTGTTGTAAAAGATGGCTTTTCCTGAACTATTACAGCAGTTCCTTTAATAGAGGTTGGAATTTTTCCATTCTCTTTTAGAGCATTTACAAATTCTTGCATGGCATGTTCAGCCATACCATAGATTAGAATATCTGCCTTTGAATCAAAAAGGATGGAGCGCCTTACGGTATTTGTCCAATAATCGTAATAAGCAAAGCGTCGCAATGAAGCCTCTATGCCACCAATAACAATGGGGATGTTTTTGAAAAAATGTTTTGCAATGGATGTATACACCATTGTTGCATTTCTTGGTCTTAATCCTGCCTTGCCGTCAGGAGAGTAGGGGTCATCTGAACGTTTTCTTCTTAAGACAGTTAATGTTGAAAGATTGCTATCAATATTTCCGGCGGTTATTCCGCAAAATAATTTTGGAACGCCAAGCATTAAGAAGCTTTCTGGCCTTTTTATGTCAGGTTGAGCTATTATCCCTACTTTTAACCCAATCCGTTCCAATACCCTTGCGATAATTGCTGTTCCAAAGGCGGGGTGGTCAATATATGCATCGCCTGTAATCAGTATTACATCGCATTGTTTCCACCCGAGCTTTTTCATCTCCTCGGCAGTCATCGGTAAAAACTTTTCTTCCTTTGTTTTCATCATAATGGCGCTTGTTATAGTTATAAGGAGAATTTTAGTGAAGCTTTATTTAAACAGGAAATTGAATAGACGTTTTGCATTTTCTGTTGTATTTTTTGCGATCGCTTCAAGAGTTGTATTGCGGTGAGTTGCCACCACCTGCGCTATTAAAAGGAGACTTGCTGGCTCGTTGATGGGGACAGGCCAGTTTAGTGGAGGCAAGTCTGGACTATCAGTTTCTATTAGCAAATGGGTTTCCGAAACTTTTTTTAATGCG
>CAZBHO010000077.1:7514-9685 GCA_964491945.1 uncultured Verrucomicrobiota bacterium
GTGTTATTGTTCCACCAAATGAAAGATATAATCCAAATTTCTCCAACGGTTCAACTAATTCTGCAGAACCAGAATATGCATGTATAAGGCCACCAGCTCGGATGCCACCTTCTTCGTTAAGAATGTCAAGTAATTTACCCCAAGCCTTCCTGCAGTGGATTGAAACAGGCAGATTTAAGTCATTTGCAATTTTAAGCTGTGTTCTGAAAACTTCTTCCTGTTCTTTATCGTGCCTTTGTTTTAAAGCGTGATCTAGCCCTATTTCTCCTACAGCTGATGGCATTTTTTTTAAAAAACATTCAAGACGTTTTGCCCATTTTGCGCTTTTTCTGAACATATACCATGGATGTATTCCAAAACATGGTACTATTATTGATGGGTGTTTATGTGCAAGATTTGCAACAGCATCCCAATCATCTTCTGATGTCCCACAAGAGATAGCGGTGATAACACTATTATCTTTAGCTTTGTTTAAGATGAGATCAATGTGATCTATCAGCCTTTCATCTTGCAGATGACAATGTGCATCAATTAGCTGCATAAGCTTGCTCTTCTAGAATTTTTTTTGCGTTTCTTTGTAAGATGCCAAGATTGATCCTATTAACAGCTGTTTCGCTGAAAAGCTCATCGAATTCCTTTTTTGTCATCGTAATGCATCTTTCTGGTGTAATCTCATTGATGTTTATATTTTCTATCCATTTCTGGTTCAAGTAATCACTAGAGCTTATAGTTCTACACTTATTCCATGGGCAACAAAGGGAACATCTATCGCAGCCATATAGAGAATTATGAAGAGATGTATCGTTTTGGAAGCTGCCTCTATATTCTATTGTAAGGAAAGATAAACATTTTTGTGCGTTGATTGTTCTATCGGATTGGATTGCGCCTGTTGGACAATTTTTTGTACATATCTCACAATCACCGCAGTTATCTTCTAATATCTTATTTTCAGGAAGATCAATGTTGATAAAAACCAGTCCTATAAAAACGCAACAACCGTATTTGGGATTGATCAGCATCCCCTGTTTGCCTATCCAGCCTAGACCGCATCTAACAGCCCATTCCCTTTCAGAAGTAATAGAGCTATCAACAACTATAGAGTATTCCAACATTTTGTTTAGCCGTTCTTTAGCCATATCCATTAGATATGTTAAGTTGCTTTTTATATATTTGTGATAGTCTGGCTTTGTTACGTATGCAGAAATGTATTTGTTGATGGATTTTGTGGGATATGGAAGAAGCACACCGATAACAGATTTGGCAAAAGGGAAAAGTTTTCTAACATCTTTTCTATACTCTGCATTTTTTTCAAGATAATACATTGTGGCATGTTTTTTCCCCATTAACCATTTAGTAAAAATTGTCTGTGATTGATGGCTCGCTTTTGTAACTTTTGCAAAGCCAATATCGCAGAAGCCAAGCTTATTGGCTGACTGACAAAAAAAATCTATAAAGCTCTCTTCCATCCCTCCCACCTTGTTTTTTGCATGTTTAATACTTTTTTCTTACATTCTACATCGGGATATCAGGTGGCTCGGAAATAGAAATAAATTTACTACCATTCTGAAGGTGTTCTTGCTTGCCATTTACCCATTTACTAATGCGATATAGTGTGGCAAAAATGAAATTTGGTGCCTCACCGCCTTGTCCACCAACGAGCTCTCCGCCCCTTCTTACATTGTCTATCATCCAAGCTGGCATTTTTATGTGGTATGGGTTGCGATTAACTTCCCCTATATGAAAAGATGTTGCGGTAACAAGGTCGGCAACGTCAGCAATGCTTGACTCAACCATAAGATTGGGATTTTCCATAGGCGCCCAGTATTCTGTTTCGCATATAGTGCAGCAGAAATTTTTTGGCATGTTTTTGAGGGCATCCATTACTAAATAATGTGTACCTATATGTGTGGAGTTCCAATCCTTTGAATGTGGAAAACACACTAATGATGGCTTATACTCCTCTATTATCTGCTGTATTTTTTGGACAGACTGATTCCAGTGGTCTGGTGATGTCTCGCGCGTTTTTAAATTGATTTTTTCTAATCCACGTTCAGATGTTTGAATAAGTCCAAAACCAAGATATCTACAGGCATTCTTTAACTCTTCAAGACGTTCAAGTTGCCTTTCTTTTTTGCTGCCCTGTGTTACGGCAACGTTCATAACGTTATACT
>CAZBHO010000078.1:0-8231 GCA_964491945.1 uncultured Verrucomicrobiota bacterium
AAACACCTTCGCCTATCTCAAGAATTGAAATATCAAATGTACCACCACCAAGATCATATACAGCAATACGCTCATCTTTCTTCTTATCCAAACCATAAGCAAGAGAAGCTGCTGTTGGCTCATTGATTATTCTTAAAACTTCAAGCCCAGCAATTCTGCCTGCATCTTTAGTAGCCTGACGTTGACTGTCATTGAAATATGCCGGCACTGTTATCACTGCCTGCGTTATCTTTTCTCCAAGATAAGCTTCAGCATCGGCTTTCATTTTTTGTAAAATCATTGAAGAAATTTCAGGTGGAGAATAAACCTTATCTCCAATCTGCACGTGTGCATCGCCATTGGGAGCTTTAACAACTTTATAAGGAACAAGCGAAATTTCTCTGGTTACCTCATCATATTTACGCCCCATAAAACGCTTAATAGAAAAAATCGTGTTTTGAGGATTGGTGATAGCCTGACGTTTAGCAGCTTGCCCAACTAGCCTCTCACCACTCTTGGTAAAAGCAACAACAGATGGTGTGGTGCGCATCCCTTCTGCATTAGGAATTACAACAGGCTGACCACCTTCCATTATTGCCATACACGAGTTAGTTGTTCCTAAATCTATTCCTAATACTTTTGCCATATAAAAATCTCCTTAAAAATTCTGTAAATCTATAGAGCAATAAACGTGCCGAGTTTTAAGAATAGCTCGTATTCGTCCATTATCTTGTTTATAAACAATAAGTTAAAAATTACCTCGCACTATCTTTTGCTAAATAAAAAACAAAATATCTGTGCCAAAATGTCGCTTGCAAAAAGACCAATGACACACATTGTTTAGTTCGATTAATAATTAACTTCCTCCCTAATAATTAAAAAATTGTGTCAAAATTCTAACGCCTAGACGATATAAATAATTGTGTACATTAAAGAGGTAATGATACTTGGAAGAATAAGCAGTAAAAGAATCGGACAAGGAGAAAAAATGATGCAGGAAATGATGATATCTCTTTTCCACATCAGCTTTCACTTTTATCTTGCTTTATAATGTTCTATAAGCACAATAACTGCCTTCTTTTTAGCCAGATAGCAGAAAGGAGCGCTTATGTGGTATGTATTATTTTCTTGCACTATTTTACTTACTGCCGGGCTTGCAGTTGGTAGTGAGTCTTTAGATACAGTCTCAAATGAGCAAGGCTTTTTGGTAGCAAATAATAAAACAACAGCATATGAAAGATTGGATGCAAATGGATACTTAAAAGCATCACTCTTGCAAGAGTTAAAAAACATCTTCATTCAAGAAGGCATACCACCCGAATATGTTTGCATTGCAAAAATTGAATCAAATTTTGATACAATGGCAGTAAGCTCAGCGGGCGCAGCTGGCATTTTTCAACTTATGCCAGATACTGCTAGAAGGTTTGGATTAGTAGTTGATGAACAAACGGATGAACGTTTTGATCCATTTAAAAGTGCAAGAGCTGCAGCACGATATTTGAGTTTTCTAAAGCAATATTTTAATAACTGGCTTCTTGCCATAGCCGCTTATAATGCTGGGGAAGGTCGTGTGGTTAGGGCACTGCAAAACACAGACTCTGCGGATATTCAAACGATTCTTGAAATGTTGCCAGAAGAAACACAAAACTATGTGCCGAAAGTACTGGCTGCTCTCAATACAGTTAATTCTGAAGATTCGCTCATAAAATAACCTTTGAAATGACTTACTTAATGAAGCCTGCTGGTAAAACAAAAAAAGCGCCTGTTATGTTAAGTATTGCTGGCTCTGATTCAGGAAGTGGCGCTGGAATACAAATTGATATTAAAACAGCATATTCTCTGAACGTGTTTTGTGCCACAGCCATAACGGCTCTTACCGCGCAGAATCCTGACGAGGTAATTGGAATAGAACCAGTAAGCGCCAATTTTGTATCACTACAAATAGAAGCTGTTGGTAAAGCTTTTAAAATTAATGCTGTTAAAACAGGAATGCTTTATAATCGGCCTATAATAGAACAGGTGGCAATATCTATAACAAGGCTTAAGACAAAAGCTTGTGTGGTGGATCCCGTATGTATAGCCACTTCTGGTAAAAGGTTATTACTCGAAGAAGCAGTGAAAGCACTGAAAGAAAAATTACTTCCACTTGCTTATGTGATTACTCCAAATATCAATGAAGCTGAATTTTTGCTAGGCGAGAAAATCAACAGCTTATCAGATGCAAAAGAAGCAGCAGCAAAACTCTCACAAGGCTACAAAACAAATTGCGTAATAAAAGGTGGGCATCTTCAAGGCGAATATGTTCAAGATATCCTATATCATAAAGGAAAAATCTATATTTTTAAAAAGAAAAGGATAAAAACATATCAAACTCATGGATCAGGATGCACTTTTTCAGCGGCTTTAGCTGCATTTTTGGCAAGAGGAGAAGTGCTTGAAAAGGCTGTGGAAAAAGCTCAAACATTTGTCTGGCAAGCGCTTGCCAATCCGATAAAAGCAGATAAATATCTTCCTCTACTATAAAGGCAAGGAAACAACCGAACTTAAGAAGAGCTTCACCACAAAGAGCGTCGCTAATCTCTGATAATCTCTAAAACTATAGTATCTGGATCGGAAGGGATAGTTTCAACAGGTCTGGTTTTAATGTTGAGTGTATGGAATTTTTTTTCCATATCGCATGGTTCGAATATGCCGAAGATGCGTCCTTCATTACTTTCTCCTATCCACTGTTTTAGTTCGTTTGTATTATCCAGATCTGCAGCACGTTCAGGCTCAAGGTTAATTCCGTATATTAGTTCATTATGTTCTTGATATGGTTTATAAATGTGTCTTGTGTAGGAAGGTAGCGCAGGCCTATAGCTCCAGAAGACTACTATTCTATCTTTTTCCTTCATTTCTTTTGCCAAAGTTTTATAGACAAAAGATGAATTTATATGGAGCAGTACGTTGAAATCTTTGCCAGCAATAGGTGAAAGCAAAATTGCTGCGCTAAGCAGGATCCCAGAATTAAGTAAAGTTATTCCATTAATAGAAAACAATTGCCTCGAGAGAATAACCATAAGAAGCACCAAAAGGATTGGCAATAATGCAATGCAGCTTAAGGCTGCTGGCACGTAAGCTTCTTTGCCGGGAATAAGCTTAAGGTAAAATAGAAACCATGCAGGAATAAGAGCAATAGCAACAAGCAAAGGTCCCATAGCGCCAAATTTCCATAATTTATTTGTGCCATCATTTTGTAAGGTATCCTTTCTGTTATAGAACAAAATGCCATATTTAGCAGTAAGTATTGCTATAACAGGAAATGCAGGCAGGATGTAAGACATAAGTTTTCCTGTGCTTATTGAGAAAAAGCCTATCACCACAATGGCCCACACCAAAAATAGGGCAACCACTTTATCTTTTTGCCATGCTTTTTCATTTATTAGTTCCTTTATAGCATTTGGTAAAAATAGGCTTATTGGTATCAGTAAGACTGGAATTATCAACAAGAAGAAATACCATGGCTCTGGATGCAATTGAATTGCTCTGGTGCCAACGAAGCGCGCAATATGTTCTTCGTATATGAATTGCTTTATAAAGCCGGGATTGTGTTTTTCAATAATTAAGAAAATTGGTACCAGAGCTATTAAGGCAAACCCCCATACAAAAAGACCTGCCAGCACAAATTGAATAATAATTTTGATTTTTTTGTGCATCCATAATGCCCATATAGCGAGGATGGCAGATGGCAAAACTATAGCCACAAACCCTTTTGTAAGCACTCCAGCGACTGCAGCAATCGCTGATATTATAAGCAAAACAATTCGCTTTATTTCCCACGCTGCTGTTTCTTCCATAGCTTTAAAAAATGAAATAACAGAAAGCGCAAACCAGAGCATAAGATATGCATCTGTGATAAGTAGCCCTGTGCCAGAGATGAAGCCTACAGTTTGCAACACAAAAAGGAGGATCATATAGGTTTGATGTTTGCCCCAGTACTGATTTAAGAGCCAATAGAAGATGACAATTATGGCAATGCCATTAAATAGCAGCGGGATCCTTACTGCCCAATCTTTTGCACCAAAAATTCTAATGGGCACTGCCGTTATCCAATAAGTCAATGGCGGTTTTTCATAATATCTATAGCCTAACATCCGCATTTCCAGCCAACTGCCGTCTTCCACCATCTCCCGTGGGATTTCAGCATATCTACCTTCATCTGGGTCAGCAAAACCTCTAAAAAAGAGAAAAATAAGAACTGCCAGAATGGTTAAAAATAAAGGTACTAGTATGCTTTTTTGATGCAATAAACCCATTTTTACAAAAAAATAGTTTCTAATTATCGCCTTTTTTACACACCACAGAAAGAACCAAATCCACCATCTATTGCCAGACTACTCCCGGTCACAAAGGATGCAGAAGGCGAGCATAAATAGACTATTCCACCAAGCAATTCTTCTGGAGTGCCGTATCTCTTCATTGGCGTGCCACCTATCACATCAGAGCCGCGAGTTGCAGTGAGCACTCCGGGTGTCTTATTCAGGAGATCGGCGTTTTGTGTTGCGGGAAAGAAGCCCGGTCTAATTTCATTAACACGAATTTTTGGAGAATGATTCATTGCCATATCGGCAGCAAGCCATTTTGTAAAATTACTCACACCAGCCTTTGCTGCTGAATATGCCATAACACGTGAGAGCGGTGTATCAGCACTCATTGAAGATGTATTGATTATCACGCCCTCACCTTGCTGAATCATTACTTTACAGAAAACCATTGAAGGAATAACTGTGCCCAGTATGTTTAAATCAAAAGTGAACTTTAACCCATCTATTGATAAATCTGGGAAATAAATGCCTTCTTCTTTTTTTTTTTTTTTTTTAGGATGATTGCCACCTGCGCCGTTGATCAAAATGTCAACTCGTCCAAACTTTTTAATCACCTCTTCTTTAGCTTTATTCACGCCCTCTACATTTCAAACATCAACAGCCACTGCAATAGCCTCACCACCTTTTGCGATAATATCATCAGCCGTTTTTTGCGCTTCATTAAGGCGTAGGTCTAATGCTGCAATTTTTGCGCCTAGCTCTGCCATTCCACGTGCCACAGTCCCGAACAAAACTCCACCAGCGCCCGTAATTACTGCAACTTTACCCTCTATAGAAAATAACTCTTTAAGTTTTGCTTCTGGCTTCATAGCTTATCTTTCCTTTCTTATTAAGTTTAGAACAAAACAACGGTTGTCATTCTATATCGTTTTTAATTGAAGGCAAGTTTTTTAGGTGTTAATTAAGAGAATTTAATTAAAAACTTCTTATTGCCTGATGGTGCTCAATGGTTCTATTATAAATCCATTTTATCTGATTTATTCATTGACTTTAATTTTGACTGATACTAAATAAAAAGCCAAGACATTAAGCGGAGTTTTCATATGCGATGCCCAAAATGTTCTCATCAGAATGATAAGGTGATTGATAGCCGTAGCGCTCAAAATGGTGAGGTAATTAGGCGTAGACGGCAATGCCTGCAGTGTGGCTTTAGATTCACCACTTATGAAGAGATAATTAAGGCAAGGCTGCGTGTTATTAAGCGCGATGGGCGGCATGAAGACTTTGACCGCAACAAATTGATTCGTGGCATTCAACGTGCCTGTGAAAAACGCCCAATAAGCGAAGAGCAAATTGAAAATTTAGCCGATTCAATAATTAATGAGCTTGATGGTGAATATGATAGGGAAGTTTCAAGCACAACGATAGGCGAAAAAGTAATGGAGCGTTTAGAAAAGCTGGATGAGGTCGCTTACGTCCGATTTGCCTCGGTTTATCGCAGATTTAAGGATGTAAATCAATTTCTAACAGAAGTGAAAGGCATAATAGATAAGAACGAATGATAGATCTACTTAAACAAGAAAAAACATCTCCCCTGGTTAAAGAAATTTTTTTAAAGACTTCCATGCAGCTCAAGCATAATGCTATGCCTTTTGCAGAAGCTATATCACAATTTATTGAACAACAATTTATTCAAAATTCATCTAGAAAAACTATTCCAACAAAGATGCTCGATCTTGCTATAGGGAGGGCTCTCTGGGCAATTGGAAAAGAAGAAGAAGCAAAAAGTTTTTTTGAGATGCATGGTAAGAGCTTTAATTTTAATCCTAGATGGGTAAATATAATAGCAACAGAAGACTGGGATCCCGATTTTTGGTATAATATGTTTGTCTGTAAAATTTTAGATTGCAGGAAGGTTATGGATATTTTTTCTCAACAACAGCTTGCATGGATAGTGAATATTGAGCGCCTTATAAGAAACGAAAAATTCTTTTTTGGCATTTCATTCTATAAGGCATTTTATCTGCTTTTAAGCCATTTTGTATGCTTATGGAATGATGTTTCAGGGAAAGGGGTGCTTGAATTAAGAAATCTGAAACAGGCTGCCAGCAAAATAGAGCCTGCCTCAAAAAAGAAGCAAAACAAACTTGTTAAAGAAATAACCTTATTTACTAAAAAATTTTTAGATAATGCCTCTATAAAGCATGGCTGGCAAGCAACACCACAACTGTGGTTAACAGAAAAATCGTCCTAAAATTCAGAAAGAAAATTTGACCTATGCGTTTTACACCAAAAACAAACAATCCATTTTCGGATATAGAACTTGCAATAAGAGCCATTAAAGCTGGCAAAATGATCGTTGTTGTGGATGATGAAAAACGTGAAAATGAAGGAGATCTAATCATAGCAGCACAGTGCGCAACACCAAAAGCAATTTCTTTTATGGCAAAAGAAGGAGGCGGCTTAATATGCGTGGCAATGAGTCAGCAACGTCTCGCCGCATTGGATATAAAACCTATGAGATGTGAAGCAGATGGCGACAAATTTCGAACAGCATTTATGGAATCAGTGGATGCCAGAGCTGGCATAACGACAGGAATAAGCGCCTATGATAGAGCAAAAACTATTAAGCTTTTAATGGATGATAAAGCTACCCCAGATTCGTTTATTAAGCCAGGCCACGTCTTCCCTCTAGCAGCCAGAGAAGGTGGAGTTTTACGGCGCGCAGGACACACTGAAGCAGCAGTTGATCTAGCCACACTAGCAGGTTTAAAGCCAGCTGGCGTTATATGCGAGATAATGAAAGATGATGGCACAATGGCAAGGCTGCCTGATCTTATAAATTTTAGCAAAAAACATAAGCTCCCATTAATTTCAATTGCACAGTTAATAGCTTATAGAAGAACCAAAGAAAAACTTGTAGAGCTTGTTGAAACTGTGAATTTGCCAACAAAATTTGGCACATTCACTTTGAAGCTCTATAAATCAATCATTGATAACGAACATCACGTTGCCCTCGTTATGGGCGAGCCTCATAAACAACCAACTGCATTAGTCAGAGTTCATAGTGAGTGTTTGACGGGAGATGTCTTCTATTCTCTACGTTGCGATTGCGGCTCACAGCTACACGCAGCTATGGCAATGATTGCCAAAGAAAGACATGGCGTTATTTTATATATGCGGCAGGAAGGGCGTGGCATAGGATTAGCCAACAAAATACGTGCCTATGCTCTTCAAGATAAGGGCTACGATACCGTTGAGGCTAACCAAAAACTTGGATTCCCACCAGACCTACGTGATTATGGCATAGGAGCCCAAATCCTTGCCGATCTTTCGTTGAAGAAAATACGACTCATCACAAACAATCCACGTAAAATTATAGGGCTTGAAGGATACGGATTAAAAATAACAGAGCGAGTACCAATCGTTGGCGTTATCACTCAACATAACAAAAAATACCTGGCTGCCAAAAAAAGAAAACTAGGACACTTGCTCTAAAAATTATATACGACTGCATATTACGTGGATAAATGAAACAGATCGCTTTATTGGCTTGTATTAGTCTTTTGATAATTTTGCCAGCTATTCTTAAGGTGCCTATTCATAGAACGCAGGAAGCAAGAATTGCTGTAAGCGCAAGAGAGATTCTTGAGAACAAAAACTGGCTTTTCCCAACCCTTAATGGCAAGCCTCGACTGGAAAAGCCACCGTTAATGACATGGCTTGTGGCTCTTACCTTTAGTCTTAGCAATAAAATTACCGAAATTACAGCAAGGCTACCTTCTCTGATTTTTTCTATTTCATCAGCAATAGCGATTTTTCTTTTTGCACGGCATCTTTTCGGTTCAGTTAAAACAGCATTTTATTCTGCAATAATTCAGATGACAGCATTTGAATTTATCAGACAGAGTTCTGTTGCTGAAATAGATATTGCATTCCAATTCGCTA
>CAZBHO010000078.1:8289-9531 GCA_964491945.1 uncultured Verrucomicrobiota bacterium
ATAAAAACAGATGGCTCTTTGCAGGATATATTTTTGCGGGAATAGCCGTTAATTTTAAAGGTCCTGCAGCTATTCCGCTTGTCTTGCTGCCTTTTATAACCTTCTTCATGATTGTTAAAAGACAATTCACTCAATTAAAGCCACTATGGAGGCATTTTGCAGGAATGTTCTTAATTTTTTTAATAGGTTTCTGGTGGTTTATTCTTTTGATTGTAAGAAGTGATGTGGCTGTAGCAGTGTTTACTAAAGAACTTGATGTAACGTTCGTATCTGGAGCAGATCATTCAAACTCGTTCTTCTATTACACCTATAGCTTATTCCGCAATTTTGCTCCATGGACAATTTTCCTGTATTTTGCCGTATACAAGCTTTTAATAAAGAAAAACAAAACTGATACGGAATTTTTCTTATTGAGCTGGTTCTTTTCCTGCTTTCTACTGCTTTCTATCACGCCAAATAAGCAAGCTCATTATTCAATCCTTTTATTTGCACCAGCTGCTCTTATTACAGCAAAGATGTTTTTTGCAGAGTCTACCTCTGCAATTTTGAACAAAATTTTTAAAATGGTTACCTACGGCACGATTGCTGCAATTTGCATTGTGTTATATTTTTTGCCT
Source organism: uncultured Verrucomicrobiota bacterium (assembly GCA_964491945.1). Taxonomy (GTDB): domain Bacteria; phylum Verrucomicrobiota; class Kiritimatiellia; order JAAZAB01; family JAAZAB01; genus CAZBHO01. Next base: position 8,907 of record CAZBHO010000078.1, read on the forward strand.
GTCTCTTTATTTCAACCTGATGCAATGTTGGCAAAAAACTTTGCAGAGGAGCTCAAATATCAGCAAAAAACCTATAATCCAAAAATTCCAGTCTATACGGTAAATTATCTGGATATTCCTCTGGTTTTCTATTACGGTGAGCCTATAGAAAGAATTTCTATTAGTAATGCACTTGCTTTATTTGAGCAGCAGTCTAACGCCTTTCTGGTTGTTAAGCATAAAGCTAAAGATCAGCCATCGTCATTCATGGAATACTTTAAAAACCATAAAAGAGTTGAATTAAAAGCAGGCAAAGATATCTATTTTCTCCTTAAAATCCCGTAAGGATTTTAAAGAATTATACTTTTCTCCTGAAAAACATGATAAAATGGGATGTAGAAATTTTTGAGCTCATAAATGATAATGAAAGGCACATAACATCAACTGGGTTTTATGAGAGGAATGAAAGAGTTGGATATAAAACAAATCTTTATATCAAGCCCATCAAAAGAAGCGGGAGGATCTGGGACATGGTGGTACAATTTATTATAGTTATTTGATGTTGTTTGAGAATAATTTTGGAAGAGTGGTTCGATGATGATAGGGCAAATGAAAGCAATCTCTTTTGGGGTGTTGTGTTCTTTTA
>CAZBHO010000079.1:0-9292 GCA_964491945.1 uncultured Verrucomicrobiota bacterium
ATTGACAACATCGTATGAAAACTCTACCTTATCTCTCGTCTTCTGTGGTCGGGGTTTATGGGGGTCATTACAATTTTGTATTTTGATCTATCTTACTTTCGCTATGGTGAAAAGTTTTTTCTATGATTGTTTCAAAAAAACGTATTAGGACAATAGCCTAGAGAAATCATATTTAAGATGTCAAAAAATGCTGTAAACATTCCGTGAATTAATCAAACTTTGAGAATACTGAGTAGGTTTTGATTTGTATTTCAAGCCTTGACAACAAGGATATTCTCTGGTTTCTTTTTAGGTTATTTATTGCATGCCATAAAAGTTTGTACTCTATAAAGACGAATGAAGATCTTTAAAAAGTGGAAAGAGATTATTCTTGGCAAATCGCATGATTTGTCAGATAGACGTATTTTCCACAACATTTCATTAGTTGCTATCCTAGCGTGGGTTGGGCTTGGTTCTGATGCTATTTCTTCAGCATGCTATGGTCCTGATGAAGCATTTAGGGTTCTTATTAATTATCCATTTCTGGCTGTTTTTCTTGCTATAGCATCAATCATCACTGTTTCTGTAATAAGCGCAAGCTATGCCAATATCATCAAGCTTTTTCCTTCAGGTGGTGGTGGTTATGTTGTGGCTAGCAAGCTTATTTCGCCTTTGGCTGGTGTAGTATCTGGTAATGCGCTATTGTTGGATTATTGTATGACAATAGCGATGTCAATAGCAGCTGGGATAGATGCCGTTTTTAGTCTGCTGCCACCGGAGTGGACAATTTATAAAGTGTATTGTGCTTTATTTTTTATAAGTGTTATGACTATTTTAAATCTGCGGGGCATTAAAGAATCGGTGATGGTTATTATGCCAGTGTTTTTTATCTTTTTAATAAGCCACATAGGGTTAATCATTTATGGGATATTTACTCATTCAGATCAGTTTGGGGCACTTACAGAAAGAATTAGCAAAGAAGTGTTATCCGCAAAGACCAATCTGGGGCTTATTGGGATGTTTTTACTGCTTGGTAAAGCCTATAGTATGAGCGCAGGCACATATACAGGAATTGAAGCGATAAGTAATAGCATATCGGTATTAAGGGAGCCACGTGAACAAACTGCAAGGAAAGCGATGCTTTATCTGGCGATTTCACTTTCAATTATTGTGGCAGGATTGTTTTTAGGATATATGCTTTACAATATCAAGCCAGTGCTAGGCAAAACGATGAATGCCGTATTTATAGAGGCAGTGATGCAAGGTGCGCCCAACAAACTGGCATCATTGATTGTATTCATTACGCTTTTATCAGAGACAGCAATACTTTTTATAGGAGCTCAAACAGGATTTGTGGGTGGACCGAGAGTCCTAGCAAGTATGGCATTAGATAGATGGTTCCCTTCGAAATTTGCCCTTTTGAGTGACAGGCTTGTTACGCAAAATGGCATTCTCTTGATGAGTGGAGGAGCGGCATTAGCCATTGTATTAACAGGTTGCTCGGTTACGATGCTTGTTGTGCTATATAGTATTACAGTGTTTATAACGTTTTTCCTCTCGCAACTTGGAATGGTGCTATATGTGTTAAAACATAAAATCAAAAATAGGAAACGGATGCTACTGGTGAATGGGACTGCGCTTATATTGACGGCATCTCTTCTTATCAGTCTATTTTATTTTCACTTTAGTTCTGGTGGCTGGGCTTCTTTAGTGGCGCTTATAGTACTTATAGGGGTCAGCTATAGCATCAAAGCTCATTACAAACACACTTCATATCTCCTGCAAAGATTAAACACTCTTGTGGAAACAGTGGAAGTGCCAAGCGGATTGGTAATTCCGCAAAAGGATAATAATGGAGCCAGATATGAAAGAGATGGCAAGACGGCTGTTTTCTTTGTTAATGGCTTTAATGGATTAGGACTTCATACACTTTTCAGTGTAACGCGTCTTTTTGGACCTGTCTTCAAAAATTATGTATTTGTACAGATAGGATTGCTTGATGCTGGCAATTTTAAAGGTGCAGCCGAGCTTGAAGCGCTCAAAAAACACACGGAAGAAGAAGCCAACAAATACGTCAGATACATTAAGCAGCAGGGATATTATGCAGAAAGCTTTACAACTCTTGATACTGATATAGTGGATGCTGTTGCAACTCTTGCAGAGCAAATAAAACAAAAATTTCCAAATGCCGTTTATTTTGGTGGACAACTTGTGTTCCCTTACGAATCAATTTTTACGAGATGGCTACATAACTATGTGATTTTTGCCATTCAACGTTATTTTTATCAACAAGGGATGCCGTTCTTGATATTGCCAATTAGAGTATGAAATGAAAACTACTGTGAAAAACAAATTTATTATATTTTCCTGCTTACTAATAGTTTTTGTGTTAACAGCTTGTATAAGCAATAAAATACAAGGTGAAAACGAGACATCATCATCCAGAGGTGTGATTATAACGAATGACATTATGGATATCACTTACGTTAACCTCAATGAAATAGTGGAAATAAAAAAAGCAAAAACCTTTAAAATCCTTTTATCATCAAATCCCACAACAGGCTACAGGTGGCAGATCAAAACCATAAATAGAGAGATAGTTGAACCAGTAACAAATATGTTTATTCCACCGAGCAAAGCACCCAATCTTGTTGGGCGAGGCGGTCATGAGCTCTGGCTGTTCAAAGCGCTGGAATGTGGTGAAACTTTAATTCATATGGTTTATGTTAGAAGCTGGGAGAGCAACACCCCTCCTGCTCGTGAAGAAATTTTTAGAATAAAAGTCATTCCATAAAACATTTACAAGGTGTCCAATGTTATGCTCTCTTTCCTACTCCAATCAAAAGTAATTATAATTTTTTTTAGCTTACTATATTTTTTTCGCTTTGCCATAACTACATTTTTCTATATGGAGGATAAAAGCTCAAAGAGTTCAGCCAGTGGCAATCCTATAACGTTTGTAAAAGAGCCTTTTATTTGCTTTATCATAAAAGCGCCTGCTCCTTGTGCTGCATAGGCACCTGCTTTATCTTTATATTCATTTAATAGAAGGTAGTTTGATATTTCCTCGTTGGAGAGTCTTTTGAATGTTACAGAAGTTGAGACGATTTTGTGTTTAACAAAGCATCTTTTATTTGCAATTTTTATCACATATATGCAAGATACGACCTTATGGGTTTTACCTGCAAGTGTTTTAAGCATTTGTTTTGCATCTGCTTTTGAATATGGCTTACCAAAAATTTTATTTTTGAACAAAACGATAGTGTCGCAGGCAATTATAATGAAATTTTGATTATCTATTTTAGCGCCTAAAGCTTGCAAAGCCGATTGAGCTTTTAAGCCAGCAATACGTATAAGATATTGCCGTATATTTTCACTTTTCTTTTTAGTTTCGTCAGCATAAGGCTTGATTATTTTGTGATGAATTTTTAGTTTTCTAAAAAAATCTCTGCGGCGTGGTGAAGAACTTGCAAGAATTATGGAGTACTTTTTTTGTATTTTATCAAGCATATCAGTTTCTTAAAACTTAAGTTCCATTCCATCAAACGCAACCTGTGTGTTAGGAAATTTCATTCTGGCAAGTTTTCCAATTTCATCAAGCTCCTTATCAGAACGAAACCTATCATGATGTGTAAGAATCAAGTTCTTTACATTAGCCTCTCTGGCAAGAGTGGCGCCTTCAAGCCATGTGCTATGTCCGAAGCCAATATGTTTTTGATACTCTTCTGGCAGATATTGCGCATCGTAAACCAGATAATCAACATTGCTAACAAACTTTTTTATACTAGGAGATATTACTGGGTTATTATGTTCATAATCCGTCAGGATGGCAATTTTAGTGCCTTGTTTTAACGTAATGATATAGCCAAGAGAATTTTGCGGATGATTCAGAATTTGGAAGTTAATTACGATATCTGTTATCTTAAACTTCTTTTGTTTTTTAGGCATTGCTTTAAAGTTAATTTGAGCAGGCAGTCTATCAAAAGGAATTGGCCAGAAAGGTGGTGAGATGAGTGAACGCAAATTTTTTTTAATATCCGATTGAATAACTGGTTCATAGTGAATAGTTATTTTGGCATTTTTATAGTAAAGCGGAGCAAAGATGGGTAATCCAATAATATGGTCAAGATGGAAATGAGTGAAGATTATGTGGATGGGCGGCGTGTGATTGAGTTGCTTCATCTTTTCTGAAAGAGATTGGATTCCTGTTCCAGCATCAATAATTAGGCATATTTTTTTTGAACAAAGAGAGAAAGAAGTTGTTGCGCCTCCATAGCGCATGAAATTTCTGCCAGATACGCTCATTGAACCCCTTGTTCCATGTATAGTAAAGACTTCCATTTTTACTTCAGCCAGCCAGCATTTTTATACCACATTGCAGTTTCAGATATTCCATCTTCCTCTGAATGCACAAAGTTATAGCCGAGTAAAGATGTTAGTTTTGTTGTATCGAACGAACGATCTTTTGTGAAGAATGCAACACGTCTTCTATGGAGCGGTGGTTCTACATTTATTTTTTTACATAGCCACTCGCAGATATCAGCCAGTAAGAAGAGCGGAGTGACTGGAACGCGTATGATAAACAACTTGCGATTAAGCGCTTTAGCAACATTGCGGGCTATTTTTTCAAGAGAAGAGGCTTCTGGATTGCCACATATAAAAGTTTGGTTAAGCGCATTAGGATGTGTTGCTGATAGCAAAAGCACATTGGTAAGATCATCCACGTGAATTAAATGATACAATCCGCGAGTAAACCCTGGCAGAATCATTATTCTTTTTGAAGCCATTTTGAAAAATTTTAGAAGACGTTTATCGCCAGGGCCATAAATTGCAGCAGGACGGATTATTACATAGGGCAGGTTATTTTCCGCTGCAAATCTTTTTAACCAAACTTCCGCTTCAGCTTTTGTCTTTTGATAAATATCGCCCGGATTAAGTGGCGTTTCTTCATTAGCAGGTGGATTTTTGATGTGCCCGAGCACTCCAACTGTTGAGCAATGAATAAAGCGTTTGAAATTTGTATTTTGCAGTGCATACTTTGCCAGCAATTGAGTACTGGTAAGGTGTACTTTGCGATAATAATCATCAGGATGTTTTGCTTCCCGGTAAGCAGCAGCGATGTGAAATATATATTCCACATTTTGAGTTGCTTGTTTAATAATTTCTTCATCAAAAACGTTGCCACGAAACCATCTAACATTTAATCCGTTAAATTCCGATGTATCTGATGATGGGCGAGCAATTGCATTAACAATCAAGCCAGCATTTATAAGTTTTTTTAGCAAGAGTGAGCCAGTGAAACCAGTGGCGCCAGTTATCAGAACTTTCGTGCCTTGCGGGATATCAACGCTATGCATCTTCTTTATTTTCTCTCCTATCCATTCTAGCTATTGCAGGGGAACCGAATATATCTGTTAATCTGAGAAGATCAAACGGAAACTCAAGCATTTGCGAAAGGCTCTTTATCCTTATAGCCCTATGGAGCGCCATAGGAAGCATAAATTCGCCACGGCGTTTATGCAAAAAGAAGCCATTTTGTTGGAATATTGCTTCTATTTCCTTATGAGAAAAGACTCTAAATGGGCGTGTATTGCCCTCAACCTTTTTTTTAAGTTTAAAAAATTTTTCCGAGAAGATATTAATGCTGGCAAGAGCAGGATAATCCACAATAACGGAATTCTTGCTTACTCTACATAATTCGCTGATAAGTTTATGCCATCTATCACAATGAGGAAGAAGGCGGAAACAAGTCACAACATCAAAAGATTGATTATTAAAAGGCAGGTTGATGTTATCTGCCACAACAAACGAACAATTTGCCTTTTCTTTTAATATCCTTTCAAGTTGCAACTTACACTCATCAGAACTGCCTGTAACAGTTACGTTAAAACCAGCGTCACAGAGTGGTTCAGCAATTTGAGCGTGTCCTCCACCAACATCAAGCACAGTTTTACAATCAGTAGGCATAAGAGCCATCAAGATTTCAGTTTGCCTTTTTAAAAACCACTTGCCAGTGGATCCACCGAATCTTGAGGAGTAGGCAATTGAAGCAGTTTCTATATCGGCTGTTTCAAGAAACATATTATCTAATTCAAAGTGTCAAACAGCACTTGAGCCATAAGCTGATGTCCATAGGCATTAGGATGCAGACCATCTGGCATTGAATAGAGTTCTTCGGTCCATGAAATTTCTTCTCCAAAATATACGATAGTTGCGCCCATATCTGAAGCTATTGCTTTGATGAGCTCATTTAATCTATTAACACCACTTGTAAATGCTCTATGTGTGCCATACAGAGGTGTACAATATGTGCATACCACTGGCACACTTTTGTTATCTATGCAGGCTTGAATCATATTGCGCAGATTATATTCTATTAAAGAATCGCTATAGCCCATTATTACATCGTTAACACCGTATAAAATTATAACAAAGCCGGGGCGAACACTATCAAGCACACCGTGTATTCTATCCAGTCCATCAGAAGTTGTTGAGCCCGGAATTGCATTAACGACAACAGGTTTATTTATCAGTGCTGAAAATCTATCAGGATAACTTTCACCCGGCGCAAGATAACTGGCTGCCGTAATGCTATCCCCGAAACAAAGGTATAGGTCTTTATCATTTGCGCCAAAATCATGGTCATCCCAGCTATTGCCACCACTATCTTCGCAACCAGCCATAATCATTAGTATGGTTAAAGCCAATAAGCCACCTGCAAATATCTTCAATAATTTCATTTTTATCTCCTTTATTTTTTCCAACCTATCCACTAATATCAGCCACAATCTACTTTTTGTGACTATATTAGTCAATTGCAATTTTTGGTTTTTTAAATAGATATGCTACCGCAATGGATAATAGAAAAAAAACGTGATGGTGAGGTGCTTACACCATCAGAAATTAATTTGTTAATAAAAGGTTATGTTGATGGAACGATCCCAGACTATCAACTTTCTGCTTTTGCTATGGCGGTGTACTTTAGGGGAATGACCTATGAAGAAATAGAAAGCCTTACAAAGGCTATGTTATCAACTGGTGAGCAATTGCCTATCAGCGATATCAAAGGTCATAAGATAGATAAGCATTCAACTGGTGGAATAGGCGATAAGCTTTCACTCATAGTTGCCCCACTTGCAGCTTCGTTTGGGGTTATCTTGCCAATGATAGCAGGACGTGGGCTTGGCATAACAGGAGGCACTCTTGATAAACTTGAATCTATCCCCGGCTTTAAAACGCAAATATCGCTAGAACGATTATCTTCTATTCTTGAAAAAGTAGGCTGCTTTATCATAGGACAGAGTGAAGAAGTTGTTCCTGCCGATCGCAAACTATATGCATTGCGAGATGTCACAGGGACCGTTCCTTCCATACCTTTAATCACTTCCAGCATTTTGAGCAAGAAGCTTGCCGAAGGGCTTGATGGGCTGGTTATGGATGTTAAAGTTGGTTCTGGCGCTTTTATGCAGAGACTGGAGGATGCAAGGCTGCTTGCTGAAACTTTGATTGAGGTTGGAACAAGAGCTGGGCTAAAAGTCAGAGCATTAATTACCGATATGAATCAGCCACTTGGTAGAGCAGTCGGAAATTCTGTTGAGGTGATTGAGGCTATAGAAGTTTTAAAGGGCGGTGGTCCTTATGATGTGATGGAATTGAGCATAAAGCTTGTTAGAGAAATGCTGGAATTGGCCGCCATTCCTGATAAAGAGAAGATAGAAGATAATTTAAATAACGGCAAAGCGCTAGAAATTTTTCAAAAGATGATAAAAGCGCAAGGAGGCAACCCAGAGATCGTGGAAAATTATGATTTATTGCCAAAAGCCGCCTTTATTATGCCTATTCGTGCTGAACGTGGTGGCATTGTGCAATATGTTAATGCCGAGCTTCTTGGGAAAACCTCTTTATTGCTTGGCGCTGGCAGAAGAAAAGTTGATGATAAAATAGATCATGGTGCTGGCATCACAGATATTAAGCAAGCTGGTGAGGAAGTCTCAGAAGGTGAACCCCTTGCACTACTACATTGCAATAACAGAAACGTTTTGGAATCCGCAAAAGAATTGATAAAACATGCATTTGTTATAGGTGATAACATTCCATGCCAAAGAAAGCTTGTAATAGAGGAATTATAGTTTATGAAAGAAAGGCTGTTAGATGCATCTTTTAAACTACTTTTGAAGCGAACAGGCAAAATCTCTCCTAAAGCAGTTTTTGTTCTTGGCACTGGCTGGCAGATGCCTTTAGAAAATTTTAAAATTAGGCTAAAAATGGAATACGGCAAAATATCAGCTCTCGGTAAGACAACAATGGCAGGCCATAAAGGCGAATTGCTGATCATTGAAGCAAACGGTATATATTTTCTGATATTTTCAGGAAGGCGCCATTTTTATGAAACCGCAAGCTGGGAGCCTGTTGCTTTTCCTGTATATGTGGCAAAGAGATTAAACACCCCATATCTTGTTTTAACCAATTCAGCTGGCGGCATTTCTAAAGCGATTAAGCCGGGTAGCTTTATGTTGATACGAGATCACATAAATGCTTTTTGGCACAATCCTTTACTCGGAGAAAAAAATATCTTTCGTGGAAATAGTTTTATTGATCAAACTGCGATTTATGATGAGCAATTAAGAAAACAGGTTTTAAAAGAAGCGAAAAGGGAAAAAATAAAACTCAATGAAGGTATTTATCTTGCCACAATAGGAGGCTGCTACGAAACACCTGCAGAAGTTAGGGCTTTCCGCAGACTTGGAGCGGATGCAGTTGGCAGTTCAACAGTGCCAGAAGCAATCCTTGCTGCCGCTTGCGGCATAAAAGTTATTGCAATTAGTTTTATTACCAATTATGCTGCTGGGATTGCTAAAAAAGCTTTAAAGCACGAAGAAATTAAACGATTTTGCGATGTGAATGCGGCGAATATTGCAACTCTTCTTAAAATAGTTTTAAAGGTGGTAAGATAAAATGCTTAATAAACAAGAAATAAGCAAGAAAGACACATCCAATCTACTTATCAAAGAAGCTGCCACCATAATAAAAAATGCTTATGCGCCATATTCAAAATAGAAGGTGAAAACTGTACCATAGAAACTATTGATGGTAAAATTTTCACAGGAACAAATGTGGAAAATGCATCCTATGGACTTACGATCTGTGCAGAACGCAATGCTGTTTTTGCTGCGGTTGCCGCAGGTTTTAGGAGTTTTAAGATGATGACGATAGTTGTTGAAAAAGGGCTGCCAGCTGTGCCCTGCGGTGCGTGTTTGCAAGTGCTTTCTGAATTTTGCAATAAAAATTTTACGATAGCATCTTATTCTATTGC
>CAZBHO010000080.1:0-3489 GCA_964491945.1 uncultured Verrucomicrobiota bacterium
AGCCAGCACAGCGGCATTTATTGCACCGGTGTGCCCGATGGCCACAGTTGCCACAGGCACGCCGGGCGGCATTTGCACTATTGAAAGCATTGCATCCATTCCATCCATTGCGCCACCTTTCATTGGCACTCCTATTATTGGGAGTGTGGTGTATGCAGCAAGCACTCCGGGCAAATGCGCTGCTAATCCTGCTGCGGCTATTATCACTTTTATGCCATTTTTTTCGGCATTTGTGGCAAATTCTTGTGCCAGATGTGGTGTTCTATGAGCCGATAAAACTCGTACCTGATATGTTATTCCAAATTTTTGTAGAGTTTTAACACAATGCTCCATAGTTGTCCAATCAGAATCACTTCCCATTATCACTGCCACGCTTGAATTTCGTTTTTCAGTCATATTTACCTTCTGTCCATTTATTTATTTAATGCCTTTGCTGCAATATCCTTTCTAAAAAATGCGCCATTAAACTTAATTTTTTCTACTGCACTATAAACGTTTTTCAAAGCTTCAGAAAGCGAAGCTCCTCTGGCAGTCACAGCAAGCACTCTGCCGCCATTTGTTAATACAACACCATTATTGAGCTTTGTGCCTGCGTGGAATACGATTACCTTTTCATCTTTTGATGCTTCTTCTATGCCGGTTATAATTTCACCTTTTCTATAGCTGCCAGGATAACCGCTAGAAGCCATCACCACACACACGCAGCTTTCTTCCAAAAAACTAATTTGCTTTTCGGATAACGTGCCATTTATACAGCTTTCCATCAACATAAGCAAGTTTGAATTCAATCTGGGCAAAAGGACTTCCGCTTCAGGATCGCCAAACCTGCAATTAAACTCAAGCACTTTTGCGCCATCATCTTTTGTAACTATTAGCCCTGCATAAAGAACGCCCTTATAAATTATGTTGCGTTTCCGCAGCTCCTGCAACACTGGCAAAAAAATTTTTTCTTTAACATTTTGCATAAAATCTTCTGATTCAAAAAGAGTAGGGGAATATGCCCCCATTCCGCCAGTGTTAGGTCCTCTATCATTATCAAACACACGTTTGTGGTCTTGAGCAGTTGGCATTAATACAACGTTTGTGCCGTCAGTAAAACCCAGCACAGATACTTCTTCTCCTATTAGATATTCTTCAATAAGCACAGTTTGCCCTGCGTCTCCAAATACACGTTTTATCAGGATATTCTCTAAAACTTCTTTTGCTTCATCCATAGCATTACAAATAGCCACGCCTTTTCCTGCAGCCAGCCCATCTGCCTTGATAACCCATGGTGGAGCACTATGTTGCAAAAAGTCAATTGCTGCAGAAATTTCAGAAAATATCTTTGCTTTTGCAGTTGGCACTCCAGCAGATAGCATTATTTCCTTTGCAAAGCTCTTGCTGCCTTCAAGTTGAGCAGCCTGCTTTGATGGACCAAATGTTTTTATGCCTATAGAAGCCAGCTCATCCGCTATGCCTGCACAAAGCGGAGCTTCTGGACCTACCACGACCATATCAGGCCTATTTTCAATGCACCACTTTTTTATACCATCAATATCTTCTGCTGCTATATTTAGGTTGGTTGCCATATAGGCTGTGCCCGCATTTCCTGGAGCGCAATATAAAGCAATGTTAGCATCATCGTTATAGAGCTTCCAGCATATAGAATGTTCTCTTCCCCCTCCGCCAACAATAAGTATTTTTTTCATAGTGCTTCACCTTTCTATAAATACAGATTACATTGTTTTAGATCGTTTACAATAGGGCATTATGTAATCAACAGTTTTCTTTATTGATCCCATCCTGTTCATAACAAAATTTTTTGCTGATATCCCCAGTTTATCTCGTTTTGCCGCATCATTAATGATATTAGCAACGGCAGCTTTTAATTCAGATTCATTTTTAATTTGTATTATAGCTTCTTCAGCAAGTGCATCTGCCACAATTGCCGCAAAATTTTCAACATAGGGTCCAACCAAAATGGGTTTTCCAAAAAATGCTGGTTCAATAATGTTTTGCCCACCCTTCGCCGTAAGGCTCTTACCAATAAAAATAATATCGGCAATTGCATAAAAATTCCGGCTTTCGCCTGTGGTATCCACGAGCAGAACATCGGGTGTGTTTTGAGCGTTGGCTATATTTAGCACTGTGCGCTCAATGAGAGAAAAATTATATTTTTTTATGGTTTCAATAACTTCCTTTTTCCTTTCTACGTGGCGTGGAATAAGGATTAGAAACAGATTGCTGTGTTGAACCTTTAGCTCACGATAAATTTTTAAAAGTATATCTTCTTCTCCAGCCCACGTTGATCCACCAACTAACAGCATAGCATTATCAGGCAATTTGGCTTTTTTAAGAATATCTTTTGCCAACTGTGTATTAATTGTGTTTATGGCGGCAACATCGTATTTTAGAGAAGGAAGAATCTGTATACAGGAAGCGTTTGCTCCGAGAGCTATTAAACGTTCTTTATCTCGCTTATTTTGCGCAATGATAAGAGAAAAACATTGCAACACGTCCTTAACCCAGCACTTGAGAAGCTTGTATCCCTTAAATGAGTGCTGTGATATGCGCGCATTTATCAAAAAAACAGGGATTTTTCTTTTAGCGGCATTTCGTATTAAATTTGGCCATAATTCGCATTCAATAATAAGCAAAGCCTTTGGCGCAATAATGGAAAGTGCTCTTCTTATTACATAAGGAAAGTCTAATGGGAAATAAATTAAAACATCAGAATTTAAGAGCGCTCGCTTTGCAAGAGCATACGCTGTTGATGTGGTGGTTGATAACACAAAAACAACATCATTATCTATCTTGCGCCACTCATTGATTAGAGCCAGCGCTATCTGAATTTCGCCAACGCTTACGGCATGAAGCCATATTTTATTAGGTGCCTTTTTGAGCCTTTCTAAAATTTCCCCTTCAAAAATGGCAAACCTGTGCAAAAAGTGCTTTGTATATCCACCACGTTTTATCATTCTAAATAAAAACTTTGGCAGCAAAAATGCAAAGCCTATCGGAAAAAGCAAATTATATATAAACCATTTCATATTTTTTTTTGCGGAATGGAAAAGCTATCAAATTTTTCTTGCTTTGCCACTTTTTTTTTACTACAATTCAGCAAAAAAAAATTAATATTACTGTTGGATGCATTTTTTTTGTTCTTTTTTTATTGACAGCTGTTCAGTAAAAAAAATATGTTTAACGAATAGAAGGGAGGGGACTCATAAAATGGAAAATAAAGGAGGCTTCAATGTGCCAAAAATTTAGAGTGTTTGCTTTGAGTTTGATGTTGATTGCTGCGTATCAGTGTTTAGTTTTTTCCGATGAAATACAAACTGTAACTACAGTTTATAAAGGAAAAGTAATTTCTGTTGACGCGAATAATGTAAAAATAGAAACACCTAATGGCGTGATAGCGGTGATGCGTTCGCAGATTACAAAGGTGAACATTGAGATGCCGGCGACCGTAGAGAGAGGACTTGCTGCTTTTGAAAAAGGCAATAT
>CAZBHO010000080.1:3499-9079 GCA_964491945.1 uncultured Verrucomicrobiota bacterium
AAGTGGCTTTGGCTAAGGCTATGGATTATGCAGGGCTCGATGTGGATTGGGTAATAAAATCCATATTGTCTCTGGCAAGAGCGCAATTTGCGCAAAATGAAATTGATGCTGCTGAGAAAACTTATAAAACATTTTTGGCTGCTTATGGAGATACACCATACGAAGAAAGTGCGAAACTTGGGTTAATAGAAATAACAGTGGCACGTAAACAATATGATAAAGCTATCCCGCAGCTAGAGGAGATTGCGGCACCGCTGGATAATCTTGTTAAGCCTTCTTCTGAACAAGTGGCAACAGCTGCGCATGCCTATTTATCACTGGCAAAATGCTATGAAGCAAAAGAAGAAATCAAACAGGCTTTAGATGCATATTTCAAAGTTATAGCTCTATATCCCGAACCATCCTCATATCCAGAGGCAGCAGTAAGAGCTGCGCTTCTTCTTGCAAATAGTGGAAAGCAAGAAAAAGCTTTAAAACTTCTGGCAGATGTGATAGAAAATTATCCGACTTCTGACTTTGCAAAACAGGCAATTGATTTGCAAAATAAAATAAGCACAAAAGTTAAGAACGCTTCTTTGAGCGGCAAAGGTTCATAAACAAAAACATTAAAAAGGAGACCTGACGGTATGAAGATAAAGAAGAACGTGATGTTGATCGGTGTTGTTGCTGGGTTGTTGGTAATAGGAACGGCTAATTATCTCCTGGCTCAAGGTGCTGCTTCGCCTTCTCCCGTAGCCTCTGCGACTACAGCATCTGGTGGTGATACGCAGACTAAATCCACAGGTGGATTTTGGCAGGTTATTACCGGTTCAGGTGGACTTGGTGTGACATTATGGATAGGGCTTTTTGGTTGTTCTATTGCAATGGTTGCTTTGATTGTTGATTGTTATCTTACTGTCTCTAAAAAGAAAATTATACCTGATAGTCTTGTAAATATTGTGAAAGAGGCTATGGGCGTTGGGGACTTGATGAAGGCAATAAAAAGCTGCGATGAAATTCCTTGCCCTCTCGCAAATATATTAAAAGCTGGTTTTGCTCAGGTGGAGGAAGGTTTTGAAGTAATTCAAGAAGCAGTTGGTGTTGCAGCGGATATGGAAGTGGATAAGTTAATGACGCGTGTTGGATATCTAAACGTGGTCGGAAACGTTGCTCCTATGATAGGTCTGCTTGGTACAGTTCAAGGTATGATTATGACCTTTACCACACTTGCAACAACTGCTGCTGGCGCAGCTCAACAATCGCTACTTGCTTTAAGTATTGGACAGGGCTTGTGGACAACTGCTGTGGGGCTTATTGCGGCAATACCTGCTATGATTTTTTATCAGTTTTTCAAAAATAGAATTAACGCCTTAGCTCTTCAGATGGAGCAGATAACTATGGATTCCATTAAAGTGCTGCGTAACGTTGAAGTTGTTGTTGATAAATAGTAGTTAGAGTGCATAGTAATCTAAAGTAGAGGAGAAAACCTATGGCTCGTCGTCAAATGGAAGATATGCCTTTAAATATGACGCCTATGATAGACGTTGTCTTCCAGCTCCTTATATTCTTTGTTCTTACTGCGGATTTTGAAAACCTTTCTTATAATAATCTTTTCCTTCCAGATGCTCCACATGGACAAGAAACAATAAGCAAGGATCCGCGTACTGTCACGGTTGATGTTTCTGCCAATGGCAAGATGTCTATCGCTGGCATTCAAGTCTCTATGCCGCAGCTTACGGCTATTCTAAAGAAAGTTTATGCTCAGCAGGGAAACACTTTTCCTGTTGTGATTAGAGGTGACAAAGAATGCAGACACGAATTTATAAAAAATGTTATGGATGCAGCTCAGGAAGCTGGCTTTGCAAGAATACGTTTTGCAGCAATAAAAGAACGGAAAAAATAAAAAATGGCAAGAAGAAAAAAACTTGAAATACCTAACATTGAGCTGAATATGACGCCTATGATAGACGTTGTGTTTCAGCTCCTTATATTCTTTATAGTTACTGCCCATACAAACGATGAATTAACTCAATTAAAGGTGAATCGTGGTGGTGAAGGTTCGGGAGAAGCAAATCCTTCTTCTATCCTCATCAATATATACAACGAAGGCTACACATTAAATGAGCAGGTGGCTTCTCCTGAAGAGATTTATTCAAAACTCGGGCAGCTAGCTCGCATCAATAAAGGCGAACAAGTTGTAATCCGTTCATCAATAAATGCTAGACATGAACAGCTTGTTTATATTCTTGACTTATGCGATGAGTTCTCGTTGACAAACCTTGCTATTCAAAGTACAGAATAAGAGAAGATTCAGTGTTTTTATCGTTGCTATTTATGATCAATGAGGATAAAATAATAAATAAAAAAAGGGAAGGAGGTGTTATTTATGCCAGATGATAAGATACCAGAAGAAGATGTGAAGCAAGAAGGCACAGAACAAGAAGAGATTTTGGAAGAAGCAGCGCCTGCAGAAGAAAATTTGTCAGCGGAACCAGGGGAAGAGTATGTTTCTGAAGAAGAAGGGGCTGGCGATGGTAAAATGCGGGTTCATATGCGAATGTATCAGAGTGTTAAGGAGCAGGTTGATTGGCTTCACAGAATGTATCAACATCTTGTAAGCCACACATCAAAGTCCTTGATGGTCTCTATTACCGTGCACGTGGTGGTTATTTTGATTTTGGCTATATTTGCAGGAAGAGCCGTTCAAAAAGCGATGGAAAAAGATGTGGAAGTGGCTTATGTCACTGAACCGCCCGGACCTCCGCCGCCACCTCCGCCACCACCAACGGCCACTCGTAATCCTACGGAGACAGCAAGAAATGTCACACCATCACCTGCTTCTGCAAGTGCAACCGTAAAATCTGCCGCAGTTATACCAACAGTTGGACCTGCAATGCCTGTGATGGTAAATACCCCAACACCTGTGGTCGCTCCGGGTGTAAAAATGGGAGAAATCAAAATCAATACAGATCTAAACAAGAAGGTTGATGCTGCACGCCTTGAAAATTTAAAGAAAATAAGAGATTTCCAAAAAGATTGGAAGG
Organism: uncultured Verrucomicrobiota bacterium; assembly: GCA_964491945.1. Classification (GTDB taxonomy): domain Bacteria; phylum Verrucomicrobiota; class Kiritimatiellia; order JAAZAB01; family JAAZAB01; genus CAZBHO01. The sequence continues at coordinate 6,523 of CAZBHO010000080.1, forward strand.
TAAGCAACATATCACCTACAAGTAGAAACAAACGTACAATAAAGGCAGTTTTTACAATTTTTAAGGCAAAATATCAGGATGGCGATTGGAACTGTAATCCTAGCGATTTGCAGAATCTAATGATTCAAATAAGAAGATGGTCAAAGGATAGAATAGAAGCAAATATCCATCCGGAAGTGCTTGATGTTGGTACTGACCAGTTGTTTACTCTAAAGCCACCATTTGTATATCTTACTGGGCATAAAGATTTCCATTTTTTGGAGCAAGAAGTCAAGAACTTGCGTGATTATTTGATGCTTGGCGGGGCAGTCTGGGCAGATAGTGCTCTCGCGGGGCATCGTTCAAGATTTGATGTGGCATTCCGTCGTGAGATGCACAGGGTCCTTCCTGATAGGGAGTGGGAAATTTTACCTGATGACCACGAGATTTACGACACTTTCTTTATGAATATAGGACTACCATCAGGAATGAACTATTATCGTGAGCCGATAGAAATTATGAAAGTAAATGATGAGATTGCTGTTGTTTATACACTTAATGGCTATGGCCATTTCTGGGAAGCCAGATTGAAAGAAAAAGATGATAAAATTGAGTTTGGTCGTGTTAAAATTTCAAAACCTGGCGAAAAACCGATAAGATGGGCATGGGTGTTCGGTCCTCACGCTTATGGTGGAGAGGCTTATATCAGAAAAGTCATATATCGAAATGTTTCAGATGAAAGTGTGGTGGCAGCATATAAGTTTGGGATAAATACGGTGGTCCATCTGCTCACTCGTTACCAAAAGCATTTTATGTATTTACCAAAAGATATCACTCCAACTGGCATGCAGAAACCAACAGAAAAGCCAAAAGAGACAATAGAAGAAGAGGATGATACCAGAAAAGAAAAAGAAGGTAAAAAGATAACGGTAATTCATAAAGGAATGGATGGTAAAGTTAAAACGGGTACGTCAACAAAAGAGGAAACTGGCAAAGATAAGGATATGGTAAAAGATCTGGATGCAAAGGAACAAAAGGATAAGGAACAGAAAGATAAGGGTGGTACAAAGAAAAAATGATTTCTATAAAGTGTGCTTTAAAATCAAAAAATAGTGTGTCTCTTATGAGAAAACTTCTATTTGTGACTCTTTTTGGCTTTTTGTTGCTGTGCAATATATCGTTACTATGTGCCCAAACAAAAGATAAACCTGTTGATGATCCGAAAACTAATATCCCACCACTTGGCACGCAGCTCTGGCCAGATAGTATTTCAGGTGAACAAATAGTTCCTGTTGGTGATTGGTGGGATGGTGTTGATGATGATAACTCTTTACATGTCCTTATGGGCTCTGCGCCAGTGCTTAATGATGAGGGCAGAATGGTGCCAACACATATTTCGTGCTGCCCAAATTTTGTAGATATGAATGGAGATGGATTAAATGATCTGGTAATAAGCGATGCCCAAGGCTTTTTGTGGATATACATTAATTCAGGTAAAAAGGGCGAACCTAAATTTACAACAGGTGAGTTCGTTCCTACCTTCTTAGGCTTCGGCTCACACGTACATATGACAGATTGGGATAATGATGACGATTATGATGCTCTATGTGGAACTTTTTTTGGCGATGTGGCAATTTTCTATAACATAGGCAATCGCAATCAGTGGAAGTTTACACGCCAGATGGGAATACCTCGCTATGTGGATCCTCAATATGGTATAGATGATCCGAATGCTCGATTACCTACGGTCAAGGTAGGCAAGAAGCCGTTGGCTTTCGGAGTTTATATGGCACCATGGTTTGAAGATTTTACGGGAGATGGTAAACCAGACCTACTCCTTGGAGAAGGCACATATTCCGCCAATAGCGTTCATATATTTAAAAATATCGGCACATTTGGTAAGCCAGAATTTTCAGAAGAACAACACTTCTTCCTTGCTTTCGGCGAAGGGTTTGAACATCTAACGCCTGCTGTTGTGGATTATAACGGTGATGGCATAAAGGATCTGCTTGTTGGCACACGAACTGGACAGATAAGAATGCATAAGGGTGGCTCACAAAGGAAAGAAGGAATCGTTTCCGCATCCGAAATGCGTGGAAAAAGGGGAGCGCCCCCTCTTATAGAATATGAAAAAAATCTCATTATAGCGGGTAAAGAAATTTTTACAAAAATGTCAATCGTTTATCCCTGCGATTGGAATGAAGATGGTTTGTTTGATCTCCTTATAGGTACGCAGGAAGGAAAAGTTTATATAGCGATAAATAAAGGCTCAAAAGCCGAACCTAACTTTCCAGAAGCAGTTCCTGTTAAAGGCACAAATGTGGAGAAAAATAAAATTGCTCCTGCCCACTGGTGGGGAGGCACAGGGCAAGCGCACTGGGAAAATGTGGTTGGCGGATATTGCAATTCAGCAATATTCCTTACTGCAGAAAAAGAACTACAAAAGGGCGCAACCACCATTAAGCCAGTGGCGGGGGACTACTTTATTTATGTGCGCTATATAAAGCATTATCCAGGTTGGATGATGAATCGCTTAACGTGGGTGCCTCTTGCAGCAAGCGAAAACGTGCCTTATCTT
>CAZBHO010000081.1:0-8872 GCA_964491945.1 uncultured Verrucomicrobiota bacterium
AGAAAACTGCTGGGTAATTGGTGATAATCACACCGATATTGCAGCTGCAAAGAATGCATCCGCAAAAAGCATATTCGTAACCTACGGTTTCGGCAACTTAAACAATCATCAACCTGACTTTACCTGCCATTCCTTTGAAGAAGTAATTACTACCATCCTTCACCATAGATAACTATACCAGATGTTTTTTTTAAACTATCATTCCATAGTTAATAAGGTAAAGATGTGAGGAGCGAGGCTTACATATAAAAAAAATTAAAATGTTGCAATCCACCTTTATCCCAATTATCTATGGGATGATAGTGTAGCAATTTATTTTTCTATAGATTTTAAGGCTGGCAAGACACTTTTTATTGATACAAAACAGATTAATGTTGTTGTGCGAGTTTTTCAAATAGTTTTTGGTACTGGCCGGCTATTTTTTCAATACTGAAATCCTCTATGGCTTTTTCGCAGTTTTTTCGTTTTTGCTCGAACCATTCTTCTGGCATATTCATTACCATCTGGATTTTTTTAGCCATATCATCTATATTCTCTGGTTCAAAACATAGTCCAAGATCATATTTTTTTGTTAATTCTCCGAGCACATATTGATCTGAAGCTAATATCGCTTTCCCGTAACCTATTGCCAGTTGCAAGACGCCGCTATTTGATGCATAACCTTTCCGATAAGGGAATATGACCACATCAGCTGCTGAAAAGTATATGTTTTCCTGATAAGACGTTACATACTGATTAACTCTTTTAATAGCTACATTGTTTATTGAAGAACAGTTGGTTAAATCATGACATAATTCTTCTAATAAGTAGCCTTGTCCAACTATTAATGCATGAAATGCTGAATTGACCTTTTTTAGAGACTGCAAAAACAAATCAACTCCTTTTGCATAAGATATGTTTCCGTATATTAAAACGATTTTAGTCTCATCGGTATATCCCAACATGTTTTTAGCTGTTTTTTTTAGGGAGCTGATGTGATGGATGAGACAGTGGTTCTGGTATCATAAATGTTTTTGATGATTTTTCTAATCTTAAAGACTTCTGTAACGCTTGACTATCCACTATGATATTCGACAGTTTTGATAAAAAAACTATACTAATTCTATTAAGTAATGCCCTTACAAGTGTTAAAAAGGAACCTTTGATGAATGCTGGGGTATAATAGCTATGAACCAATCGTTCCACTATTACAGGTTTTTTCTGAACAAAAATACAAATGAATAAATTTACAATTAAAGCGATAAATGGTTCAGACTCTGAGAAAAAAATAATATCAATTTTTTTTTTCACGGCATATTTTATGGCAAAGGAATAAGATAGTAATGGCTGAAGTAGTAGACAAGTAAAGTGTGGCATTTTTGTTTGCAAGAAATGGATAACGTTTTTTATGAAGGCAGGTTGAAAGTGAAGCCAGAATATAGAATTTACGTTCTTTATAGATTTACAAGTATTTTCTGCATTATCAGGAGGTAATGAGCCTACTAAAACCGTATCTATATTCTTACACAAAGATAGTAAATAAATCCGCTTACATGTCCACTCTTGATAATGTCCTCTGTTATATGATAGTAGAGGGCAACACAGTAATAATTTTATGTTTTTAAAACCAGACAAGTCCAAGATTATTAATCAATCAACTTCTTTTTTACTATCATTTCTGCGATATTATTAGCATCTATTCTATAGTGTTTTCTTATTTGTTCCAAACCGCCATATACATAGGAATATCCTGTTGAATGAGATAGTCCAAATCTCGACACACGAGTATCAAGTTGATTTTCATTCACAACCTCAAGTATATATGAACCAAACCCACCACTCAAAAAATGTTCTTCCAGGGTAATGATTTGTTTTGCTTTTGATAACAATTCAAGAAATTTGCTAGAAACAGGGATGGTATGCACATCAACAACACCGATTTTTTTATGATATTTTTTTTGTATTATTTGAGCAACGTTAAGAGCTATATGAACTGCTGAACCTGTTGCAAGAATTAAGTTATTTGGGTCATCCTTTAGTATTTCGTAATCTGCAGTGAACTTATGTCCTTCGGAGTACAGCGATGGAGTTAGGTGTCTATCTAATCGCACATAATTTGTTGATGTATAGTGAAGGGAACGACAGGCAACTTCTGCAGCCATAGTAGAATCGGATATACTATTGATAATAATATTCGGGAAAACCCGCATCACAGCGATATCTTCTAATAAATGATGAGTCGGGCCTGAGTCATCATAACCAAAGCCTACTCCAATCCCGACGACAGTTATTGGTATATTCATAATAGAGCAAGAAACTCTGATTTGTTCTAAGCATCGTAATGTTATGAAGGGTGCTATCGCATAGACAAAAGGATGCTTGCCTTCAAAGGCAAGTCCTGCAGCCAATGATATTGCTTGTTGTTCTGCTATTCCAACATTAATGAATTGTGAAGGCATGTCTCTACGAAAAGCATCTAATGATGGAGCCCCCATATCAGCTGAAATAACAACAATATCTTTATTTGTTTGTGCTTGTTCATAAACCTTTTTCCAAAAAGCATCTCTTTGAGTTATATTATTATTCATTTTCATCTCCTTTAATTTCTGCCAGTTGTTTTCTTGCTAGTTTAGCTTCTATGCCTTGTGGAGCTCTAGCATGCCAGAGTGGTATACACGAAATAAAATCTACACCATAACCTTTAACTGTATCGGCTATAAGTACCAACGGTTTTGATGTCCTTCTGGACCTACAGAATTCTAATGCATCATAAAGTTCTTTAATAGAATGTCCATTAACTCTACGTACCTCCCATCCAAAAGAACGCCACTTTTCATCCAATGGTTCTAACTCTACAATGTTTTCAGTAAAATCCGTAACACATTGATAATTTCTATCTACTATTGCTATCAGATTATTAAGTCTATTATGAGCAGCAAACATTGCTGCCTCCCATATTGAGCCTTCATAACACTCACCATCTCCCAATAAACTAAAGACGAGATTTAACTTCCTATCTAGCTTTGCTGCTAATGCGCTTCCTGTGGCTATACCAAACCCCTGCCCTAAAGAACCACAAGTTATTTCAGCGCCCGGAACATTTTTCTGCATATGCACTCCAAACTTACCTTTAGGCTTTGCAAATGTATTTAAATCTGATTTTGGGAAATATCCACAATCAGCCAGTATACAATACAAAAGTGGACTAGCTTGACCTTTACTTATAAATAGACGATCTCTATCTTTCCAGTTGGGATTTTTAGGATCATACTTCATAATTCCCGAATAATACAATACAACCAGAATATCAGTAGCAGACAGGCTAGATGTTACGTGACCTGTGCCAGCTCTTATGCAGGTCTCTAGAACTAATTTTCTAATATAACACGATTTTTGTTGTAGTTTATTTAACAGAGATTTACTTATCATATTTTCCCTTTCTTTAAGATTTTTCTAAGATCCTACGTTTAAGAGGTATTTGTATCATTTTTTGTAAATGTTCCACCACTTTTACACCAAATTTTCTCATGACCAAATTTATATAGTCTGGATTAGTTATGTATTTCATAAAAGCCTTATCCCTAAATTCTAATACTTGAGATGCCGTCAGATATTTTGTAGGAAGAGGTTTAGTGTTGTATGCGTGATGAGAATATCCACCCCATGTTTCTGGCAAAACATCTGGTGTTTCTAATGCTGATATGTATAACTGCGAACCAGGCATAGCCATAACTGCATAAAAATTCACATACTCACATTTAAGATCAACAGCAAGTTGAAAGGTTTGCTGCATAGTGTCAAAGTTGTCTTCAGGCAGACCAAACATAAAATTTCCCAAAACAAATATACCGCTCTCTTGTATCTTTTTGACCACATCTTTAATATCACTATTCATCTTTTTATTAACATTAGATCGCACATCTTCATTGCCGGATTCAATTCCTAGACATAACCAGTTAAATCCAGCTTTTTTAAGTTTAGGTAAAAGCCTATCGTTAATGGTATCCACTCGTGCATATGCCCATAAATTTATATCATATTCGCGCTCAATCAACATATCAGCTATCTTTTCTACTCGAATGGCGTCCAACACAAACAACTCGTCATCAAGACGTATATTTCTCACACCTCTTTTTACTAGCATATCAATCCAGTCTACTACTTTATCTTCTGACCAATAACGTATACCACGTTTACCAAAGAGCGCATTTATACAGCAATAATGGCAATTGAATGGACATCCTAAAGATGTGTAAATGGTTGCATACGGAGACCTAACATCGGAAAAATCATTTTTATTACTTTTATGAAAATCTTGGAAACAATGCATATTATGAGCTCTATAATACTTTAAATCTGGCAGCATATCCCATGCATAATATGGCAATCTATTATCCAAATCAGTGATGAGTTGAGCAGGAAAAGTAAATGTTATTTTATCATTTTTCTTATACCATAATCCTGGAATATGTTCTAACTTCTCCTGACCTTTATAATATCTTATCAATCCCAGGATAGTATCAAGTCCTTCACCTTGTATAACAAAATTTGCTGGCTCCTCAAAAAGAGTTTTTTCTGGTAAAGTGGTTGGATGTAATCCACCAAGGGCTACTGGGATATCTTGATTTATGGATTTTATGTCTGTAGCCACTGTTCTAGCTGCAGGCATAGTTTGAGTAGATGCAGTAGGTGTGTGCCCATAAACCATTAGTACAATCAGCTCAGGATTATACTTTGACAATACCTTACCAGCGATGTCCTTACTCCATCCCTCAACATTAGTGTCGTATATGGCAACATCATATCCTTCCGTTGCAACACTATATGCAAGCAATAAACTCCACACAGGTGTCGCTATAGCAGTAAATTCAGAAGCAAGCCCTTGATAAGTTTCTCTCTGATTCCCAGGATGAATAAATAATATATCCTTCTTCATGTTATTAAACAAAATTATTTTAATGCAGATACTATCACATCACAAATCCATTCAATATCATTTGTATTTAACGCTTGATTATTAGGCAAAAAAAATCCCCCTTCGTAAAGTCTATCAGCCACAGGCGCACTAAATCTTCCATATCTCTCAAACCAGAATGGGTGCCTGCCAAGATTACCTGCAGTAAAAATACGAGTGTCTATTTTATGTTTAACCATCCTTTTTACAATTTCTTTTCTCTGTTTTATGTCTTTTGCAACAGCACAAAAAGAGATGCTGCTTATTGTATCACCCTTTAGCCCTCTAGCAAAATCCAGCACACCAGACAGACGTTTCTGATATACCCTGTGATTTGCAACACGAATAGATATGGTCTTATCAAGCTTCTCAAGCTGAATAAGCCCCATATGAGCAGATATTTCGGTTGGGCGCAAATTAAATCCGGGTAATACAAAAGTAAATGGATTATGGAATGGATCCACATTGTATTGTTCCATAATTTTTGAACGTTTAGCTTCAGGCAAATCCCGAAGCCAGCCATGGCTACGCAACATAAGAAGCGCATAATATAATTCTTCATCATTTGTGCATAAAATTCCGCCCTCAACAGTCGACATATGATGCCCGTAATAGAAAGAAAAGACAGAAATATCACCGAACAATCCTACTTTTTTCCCCCCATGTGTTGATCCATGGCTTGCACAACAATCTTCCAACAAATTAAATCCATATTCCTTTTTTAGACTCATAATGCTATCCATATCTGCAGGCACACCAAGAACCTGAACTAATACAACAGTTTCTGGATGATGTTTTTTTAAAATTTTTTCAAGATAATTTGGATCAAGCCCAAAAGTTCGCTCATCCGATTCACACATAATTGGTTTCCATCCAAATTGGATGGCTGGGGCTATATCTGTGGGCCAGCCTGTGGCAGGCACAACCACCTTTCGTTTGCCAGCACGTTTTACGGCATCAATAGCTGCATACATTAAAAGGTTTGCTGAAGCTCCAGAATTGCACATTACTGCATATTTAACTCCAAGCCACTTTGACCATGCTTTTTCAAAAGCCAATGTTTCCTGCCCCATAGTTAAACGAGGATACTGTTTAAGCCATGCAGTTAATTCGGCAAGATCATCAGGACTTATAGTATTTACTGCCAGATCGTATTTTCCGCTTTTAAACGTTACAGCTCGCATTCAATCTTCCCTTTCGGCTGACGAGAGATTGAATATAATGAATAGTAAAAAAAATCAAGATGAAAATTCATTAATGATACTTAACAATCCGTAAAGAATTTTATCATGGCCAAAACATTCGTATGCTCTTGCACTTGCATTCTCGCCAATTTTTTTTGCTTCATCAGGATTGTTAAACACATATTCTAACACATTTTTGAATGATTCAAAATCATCTGGCTTATATAAATAGCCATCTACACGATCTCTCACAACTTCAGATATGCCCGGAAGACCTACTGCTACATGAGGCTTACCAATCGTCATATTATGAAACAGCACACTGGGAATAAGCGCAAAATTGTCTGGTGTGTTCGCTCTCACCGTCAACAAACAATCAGCAACATTTAAATGCAACACAACATCGGAATGCGTTGGCAGCCAGCCTGTCATTACGATGTATTTCTCTATACCTAATTTTTTAATCTCTCTTTTACACCAAACTAATCCACCAAGTCCTCCAATTATAAGTAATCGCCATAGAGGATGCTCCTTGCAAATTTCCTTCCACCACTTAAGAAGCTGACCATATCCTTTGCCCGGCCTGATTGTTCCGTGAATTGCAACAACCCAATTATTATCGTTTAATCCAAGTTGTTCACGCAACTTATGGACATCAGGAGTATCGTATGAAACATATTCTTCATCTAGAGATGTAGTAGGAGTAATTCTTATTTTTTGCAAAGATACTCCTCTCCTCTCAAGAATTTGTGCTTCAATTTTGTTTTCTGCTATTACACACAGACATTTTTTATTCCAGATTTTGGCTTCTAACCTTTCAAAAAAAGAGGCAAGTTTTCTGCCAGCTTTATACCAGCCTAATAGTATCTGCCACCAGCAATCATTCACCGAAGCAATTATAGTTGGTAATCCATAAATACAACATAAAGATGGCAAAAACGGCAGTGGCTCTTTACAAAGCACTATGTCTGGTTTAATACGTTTTAGTTTGATAAATAACCGTGGTAATAAAAGGTAAAACAATATAGTTTTTAGTATTTTATCAATAGTGGAAGCCGTATCTATTTTAAATGGCAACTTTATAAATTCTATTTTACCACGCAATTCAAAATCAATTGGCAATACAGTTTCAAACCCAACATAAAAAACCTTAAATTCATCAGATAATTTATCAATAAGATCAGGCAACAAAGGATATTGTCTCTTTTCTACTTCTGGTGGATAGTGATGTAAATAGACTATTTTCTTCTTCATCCGCTACTATTTTTTTAAATACAGCATCCTTTTTAATTTTATGCAATTTTGTTGCGCCAGTATTCTAATAAGAATTTTACACTTTCCTCAAAATTATATTTTGGTGTCCAGTTGGTTGCTTCCTTGAATTTTGTGGTATCAGGAATTTGAAGCGTGACATCACTTGGTCTTAGTAACGATGGATCCAATTGAGTCTTTATTTCAACCTTTGCGTTCTTTTTTAATAAGTCCAAAAATTCACCAACCGATATAACGGTATTTCCTCCTATATTATAAACTTCACCCACCTCACAATGACATACAGCTAACCAATAAGCTTCCATTGCATCCCGCACATCTAGCAACGTCCTCACCGAATTAAGATTCCCATGAAATAACACATCTTGCTTGCCCTTCTCTATCAAAGCAATTTGTCTAGCAAAAGAAGTGGCGAAAAGATCAGCGCGTCTTGGGTTTATATAAGCAAACATCCTCGTACGAATAATGGGTAAGCCATAACTTTTAAAATAGGTCAATCCTAATAGGTCCTGCGCAACTTTTGACACAGCATAAGGGCTACTCGCTCTTATTGGTTGCGTTTCTTTGATCGGAACCTCATTTTCAAAAACTTGTCCATACACTTCAGAGGTACTACAAAGCTGAATAATAGGAGATATCCCAAGTAGACGAATCGCTTCAAACAAATTAGCTGTTCCGATAATATTGTTATTTAAAACAGCCAGAGGATTTATAAAAGAAGCTCTCACATTTGCATAAGAAGCAATATGAAAAATCGCATCCACATTAGCTTCTTTCAACGCCGAAAAAACCGCACTGAAATCTGTTAAATCACATTCAATAAGTTTAACTTTATTATTGATAGAACTGATATTATCATTTGTAGAAGTGCTATGCCAGCGCGAAATACCAAAAATCTCTACAGAAGGATGGTTGTTTGCTATATACTCTGCAAGATAACTACCACCAGACCCTGTAATACCTGTAATTAAAACCCTTTTGATATCTTTTGTTCTATCTATTTTCATTGGATGCCTTTCACAAATTGTTCAGAAAAAATCGTAAAATATTATAAACAATTAAATACCACTTTCAAATACAAAAATTAAAGTTAATAAACCATAAAGAAAGTAACTTGCGCTTTTATTGTTTTTTAAAAAATAATTTTTGTTTGACATATAAAATATATAAGCTAACCTTTAAAAAATATAAAGGAGAGTATTACTATGAGGAGAATTTTACTTGCTTTGATTATAATTATGTGCGTTAGAATTATATTTGGACAAACCATACAAACCAATCAACGTCAAGATCAACTATCTTTGGAAATAGATATGCTCGATGGCTCACATATTATAGGAAGCACTTCTATTGAAAATATATCTATTGAAACATCATACGCTAATATGACTATGCCGCTCAAACTAATTCGCAATGTTATTATCGAGAAGGATGGTAATAAAAAAGCAATCGTCAATTGTAAGAATGGAGATATAATAAAAGG
>CAZBHO010000082.1:0-8832 GCA_964491945.1 uncultured Verrucomicrobiota bacterium
AATTTTTCAGCTGGTATTTTAATTGCCGAAATGTTTGGGAATTGCTGTTGAAGCACATAGAGACGATATAATTCTTGAGGTTCGTTTTGCTCTGTTATGGAAAATGGCTTAGTTTTAACATAGAAATCGTTTATAGAGAGGCTGGATAGGTATTTATGGATGGTTTTTTGGTAAGTAGTGTTTTGTGGCAGGGTGTATAAGTTTTGCGCCACAATTGAATGTAGAATAAGATGGAAAATTATGCCAAAGATACAAAGGATTTTGTTTTTCATAGTTTCCTCATTTATAATTCAGTGGCAGAATTGAATATACTCACTTATTATCATAACGCAATATTTTATTGACATTTTTTACCACTTATCATAATTTTTATTTTCATAACTTTTTAAACGATGGAAAGGCATACCAGATATGTCAAAAAACTCATCTTATAAACAACAAGTAATTTCCCTAAATGACTTTATTCCGCAATCGCTCTTTGATAGTCATGTGCACTTATATCGTAAAAAAGATATTAAGCAAAAAATCTCAAGCTCAATAGAAGCGCTTCCAGATGATGCTGATGCAAAGTTGTGGCGAAAATCTACCTTAAAATTTTGTAATGGCAAAAATATAATAGGTGGAATTTTTATCCCCTATCCAACAAAGCAAGTTGATTTTTATGCAGCCAACACATATCTTCTGGAACAGCTAAAATTGGAAAAAAATTCGTTTGGGCTGATCCTTATTCCTTTTGGCAAAAAGCCAGATTTTGTTGATGAACTTATCAACAACAAACAAATTATAGGTTTTAAACCATACCACATCTTAGGCAAAAAAAAGAACACGTTTGAATGTAAAATCTCTGAGTTTGTGCCGGAATGGGCATGGGAGTTAGCGCATAGCAAAGGCTATTTCATTATGCTCCACCTCGTAAGAGAAAGAGCTCTGGCTGATGAGAATAATTTAAAAGAACTCATCCATTTCTGTACAAAATACCCTGCAGCAAAAGTAATTCTTGCGCATGCGGCAAGAGGCTTCCATGCATCTAACACTGTGGAGGGTGTGAGAAAACTTGGGCATCTTGAAAATGTATGGTTTGATTCTTCATCCATTTGTGAAGTTGAGCCTCTTCTTGCAATTTTGGATAAATTTGGACCAAAACGCCTGTTGTGGGCATCGGATTTTCCAATATCATTAAGGGAGGGCAAGTGCGTATCAATTGGCAACTCATTTGCATGGATAAATCCAGAGCGAATAGATACACAGAAAGGGGCACCAGAATGTGGTCGTACTCTTGTAGGGATTGAATCGCTCTTTGCTCTTAAAAAGGCTCTGGATATATTTGGGGCTTCAAAGGCAGATATTGAAGATATTTTCTCTAAAAATGCTATGCGGCTGTTTTCCTTACAGAAGGAAGAAAAGAAAATGTCGCTTGAGCTATACGCTTACGCAAAACAAATAATACCCGGCGGCACCCAGCTTTTGAGTAAGCGTCCGGAAATGTTTGCTCCGAATCAATGGCCAGCCTATTTTAGTGAAGCGCGTGGCTGCGAGATATGGGATATTGATGGTAGGCACTATTATGATATGTCTATCCATTCGGTTGGTGCGTGTCTGCTTGGCTATTCTGATCCAGATGTCAATAAAGCAGTAATTCGCAGAATAAGGCTGGGTAACATTTGTTCATTAAATCCGCCAGATGAAGTAAGAGTTGCCGATATGCTTTTTGAAATTCATCCATGGGCAAAGCGAGCCAGATTTGCGCGTTCTGGTGGTGAAATATGCGGGATGGCTGTTCGCATAGCGCGTGCAACAACGAATAGGTCTTTAGTAGCGATATGTGGCTATCATGGCTGGCATGACTGGTATCTTGCGGCAAATCTTGGTGAAAACGATTCACTAAAAGGGCATCTTTTACCGGGGCTTGATCCTTCTGGCGTTCCTATTGAATTGCGTGGCACGGCATTTACATTCACTTACAATAACCGTGAGCAATTCAAAAAAATCATCGATAATTATGGCAACAAGTTGGCAGCTGTTATTATGGAGCCATGTAGAAACTACCTGCCAGAAAAAGGCTTTCTGGAATTTGTTAAGGAAGAAGCACACAAGGCTGGAGCTCTTTTAATTTTTGATGAAATTTCAATAGGCTGGCGTTATGCGCGTGGCGGAGCTCACTTAAAACTTGGCGTGAATCCTGATATCGCCATATTCTCTAAAGCAACAAGCAATGGCTATCCATTTGCCGCAGTAATAGGCACAAAGGAGGCTATGGAAGGCGCAGAAAAATCTTTCATCAGCAGCACCTATTGGACAGAAGGCGTAGGACCTGCCGCTGCCATTGCCACAATAAGCAAGCATATGCAAATTGATGTGCCCAGCCATGTTGAAAAGATTGGCACACTTATTCAAGCTGGCTGGCGCAAATATGCCGCGCTCCACAAACTCCCGATAGAAGTTGGCGATTTCTTCCCCTGTCTGGCAAGTTTTAAGTTCAATCATCCCGAAGCTGATGCTCTAAAAACTTTATTTATTCAGCTTATGCTTGAACGTGGTTTCCTTGCAAGTTTAGTCGTATATCCAACATTAGCTCATGCAGAAGAAATTGTTGAAAAATATCTTACTGCAGTTGATGAAGTTTTTGGAATAATAGCGAAAGTTTTGGCTGGTGGTGATATAAAGGCTCACCTTAAAGGGCCTGTGGCTCATAGCGGATTTAGGAGATTACTATAATGGCTCATACACGCGAAAAACTTGTCAACGATTTAAAAGCACTCGGAGTGCAAGAAGGCGATGAGCTCTTTATTCATAGCTCTTTTAAGAGCCTGGGAGAAGTGGAATGTGGTGCAGCAACCGTTATCCAAGCTCTTGAAGATGCAGTAGGAAAAAATGGCACGATACTTATGCCAAGCTTTAATCTGGTTAAAGAAGATAGAGAAAAAATATGGGATGTTAATACCACGCCTTCAACGGTAGGTTACCTTACTGAATTCTTTAGGAAAATGCCGGGAACCTATCGCTCAGATCATTATTGCCACTCTGTTGCTGCACGTGGGAATAGGGCTAGATATTTTGTTGATGGACATCGTGGAGCAACTGGGATGAAATCACCGTGGGATAATCCAAACTATGGTTGCGATTTTGGTGATGAAAGCCCTTTTGTTAAGCTTTACAAAACACCTAATTCTAAAATTTTAATGATTGGAGTGGATTATCACTCATCCACATTTTGCCATTTTGTTGAAGTAAAGTATTGGAACGAAAGGCTTGCCTCTGATCCAAAAGCAGAATATATCTGGCTATGGCGTGAAAAGCTTGGTGAATACTGGGACAGTGTTGGTAATTTAAATCAAGGCAAAATAGGCAATGCTGATTCAAGGCTTTTTAAGATAAAGGATTTTGTTGACAAATTGCTTGATGCTGTAAAAAAAGATCCTCGTCCTTTTTTGCAAATATATGCAATAACAGATTGTAGACTGATGCCAGCCTTATGCAACTTAATATAAATTTTGGACACTTTGATTTGCTATTATTAATTGTTGTTGCTTTGCAGGGCACTCTTGTTGCATATTTAAAAAAGCCTTTTGCTAAAACGATTGTTTTATCTTTTCCCTTTCCTTTCACATGTGCGTATCTGGCTCTCGGCACGAATGTGAACGTAACGCATATTTTAGCTTTGCCATTCCTTTTTCTCTTTTATACAATAGTAAAATTGCTGCATTATAAATTCAATTTTACAATTGTTCTATCAATCGTGTGTTCTGCATTACTTTATTGTATGCTTGGCGGGCTAGTAAATAACTTATTGCCAAAAACTGAAATAATCTTTTGGATTGGTTTTATGATTGCTTTGATAACACTCTTAACTCTTAAGGCATTTTTAAAACCGGGCAATGATGGTGATTATAGAAGCAGGCTAAACCCGTTGCTGAAGTTGCTGATCGTAAATTTGGTTGTTTTAATGCTGATAGTTATAAAAAAATGGTTGGGAGGCTTTATGACGCTCTTTCCTATGGTTGGTGTAATCGCCGCTTATGAAGGAAGAACTCAACTTTCTTCCATAATATACAAGATGCCAGATATCCTTCTTATGCTTTTATTTATGTTGCTTGCTATGCACATTGCAGAAATGAGTTGGAATAAATATATTGCTTTAGCCATAGGCTGGTGTGTTTTTTTTGCGTTTTTTTCGCTTTCAATAGTTTATGAAAGTCAATTTAATAGTTTGAGGTTAAAATATGAAGTTATTTAAAGTCCTTGTAGTGTTGAATACAATAATATGTTTTATAACAACTCTGGCATTCGCCCAGATGTTATATCGCCTTAATGATGGCATAACGTTCTATCTTGATAATCCTGAAGGAAAAGATTTTTCAATAAAACTTACGATAGCTGACTTAAACTTCTTTGAGGAGGGTGCCCGTGAGATATTGTTTAAAGTATACGCTCCTGATGGAAACACGCTCGTTCGAGAATTTATCCCAGATGACGGCATAACAAACAACCTTTTTGCCGGCAGAGCTCTTGGATGGGATCATGAACTACAATATTATGCTGATCTATACCTTAAAGGGATAGGCATTCCTTTCAGATGGAGTGAACTTTTCGATGAAAAGCGTTTAGCCCAATTAAGCAAAAGAGATTTTCAGAAAGATATTAAGGTAAACGGCAAAAAAGGTGTATATAGAATGGTCATGGCTGGGAGCAAGGATATTATCTTTTTCCTTTCAACTCAACCACAACTTAAACACGCTGTGGTGGGGCATCCCGAATGGCTAATTTTCAATTCCAAACAGCCATTTAAAAAATTTATATATATTCCAAAGAACACAGAAGCCATATCATTTGCCTTTGCTGAACCAGATCAGCCTGCAACACGTTTATTTAAGCTCATCGCCCCTGATGGCAAGCTTCTTACAGAAGGCAAGGCAGATGGCATTTTTAGAAACTTTATTATCCCATTAACCAACACGACTTATCAGGAGAAGAACTTAACGTTAGAAATTGCTGGAGGCAACAATGCTTTTATGGTGCATTGCAATCTACTGCAGCCAAAAGTAGGTGCTTTTGCCGAATACACAGGAATGGGCAGTCTGGCGTTATTTTGCGATGATGCAGAGCTTTCAACAAAACTGCAGGGCGGAACAATTCTGTATCAACAAGAGCTCTTCTGGCATCCATTCCAGATAAATCTCTATAAAGCCATTCAGAACTATGAAGTCAATTTGAACACTAATGATCAGGAGGCTGTAACGAATCTTGCCATATTAAAACAGATTTTTAATGGGATGCGGCTAATATGTCAGAGTGATGCCAGAGGCTCTGTCACATGGAACAATCTTGCTTATTCACTTGGCTATTCAGGCTGCAAGATATTTCGCCCAATATGGCTTGTTATGCAAAGTAAAAAAATTCCACAAGAGATCAAAGACATCATAAAAGATGCCACAATTATGATAGCCGATAGGCTCAGTGTGGCAACAGGCATTGAGCGTGTTAATGGCAACGCTTTCTCGCAAATAAATGTTGCGCTTTTCTATGCAGCAGAAGCAACAAAAGATCCTTTCCTTAAACAAAGATTTGAAATTTTTTGGGATAGATGGGCTAATTCAGGTTGGAGTAAAGATTGTGGAATAAGCCCCTCAGGCGATGTGCTTGAGAGTTTTGGACACGATATGCATTATGGCTCATATATTCTTGCCAACTGGAAAGGCAAAGGACCATGGATAACAAATGGCATAATTGAGGATGCATCTCAAGACCATAGATTTAAAGAAGCTCTATCAAAAATTGAGGCGTTATATAGCTATTTGTATTGCCAATCGGCAAAGAACGTACCTATTGCGGCAAACCCCTGGTCATCAAGAACCAGTCTGACGTCTCACAATTTTGAACACAACTGGCGAACTCCGGAAAACCAATGGAAAGCCAAGAGTCCATCAAACTTTATCATCAGCATCAATCATGGCAATGAATGGGTTGCCGCCAAACAACAAAATTATTATGTACTTATCTTTTATGGAAAGTTGCCACCTTCCTTTGTTTCAGATAGTTTTGGAGGGCAATGTGGATTTGGCGGTGGAGTAATTGCGCAGTTGACAATCCCTGATAAGGAACCAATTATGGCATCCACTCTTTATGGTTCGTATGGGGAAGGAATGCATATTTCCAATTGGCGTAATTTTCACATCCACACACTGGCAGGCTCTTTATGGGATGGTACTCCTTTCGTTAGTGCAATTTCCGAGCCTGCTGGCAAATTAGATGGCAACAAGCTAAACATACACGGCGAAATACGCAACAGCCCATTGCATTTCTTTAGAAACTATGAATTCCATACTGATAAAATAACAGCATCAATAACCCTGAGCAATTCTATTTATGAACCAATAATGCATTTATGGAAGAAGCCTAAATACTATGCAGATATAAAAGAAGCCTATGAGATCATTCCTTTATTTATTGAAAAGCCAGGCAAAAACATAAAGCAAACTCTTATTGTTGATTCAAAACAAGAATTTATTCTACCAACCTCAAGCAATATCATGGCAAGCGCAAAAGCTATCAACATCTTTAAAGGCGATTATGGACTCCTGATTAATCTTGATAGAGATAGAAAAATCATCATAACTTCTAACAACACACTACTAATTGAAGTTATAAATTCTACAACTGCCATGCCAGCAACAAACGCAGCGCTTTCTTATGATTTACAAACAATATCTAATTTAAAACTAACTAAATGAAAATATAAACAGTAAAAATTATGAAACTAAATAGCAAAATATTATGGAACAAACCAGCCAACTGGCCAATAATCAAGCCGGGGCAACTTCACGGTGAATTAGATAAAAATGGCGCTGGAGCCTGCCACGTTATTCAAGAAGGTGAAAAACTAGAAATGTATTACTGGGGGCGGGGGATCGAAGGAAATGTTATTCTTTCAGCAGAATCTTCCTTAGCACATCCAACAAAATGGAGACCTTGTGGTGCCATACTGCTTGAACCAGAGCCTGATAATCCTTTTTATTGCAATGGGCCATCTTTCCCTTTTGTGGTAAAAATTAATGATAAGTTGTGGTATATGTATTTTGTTGGCTGGGGACGACCTAGGGAAGATAAAAAACTACCAAACACAACCTGTCTTGCCATCAGTGAAGATGCAGGGAAAACATGGCGCTATTACAAAGATAATCCCATAATCAAACTTGAAAAGGATTTTGAAAAAGAGGCAACAGGCAGCGTATCTGTATTGAAAATTAAAGATGAACTTTGGATGTATTACACCTCCATTGGAACTTATTTTAAAAAACCTGAAGGCGTAAGAACAGGACATGGCGATATCATCCCTAGAATCGGCATTGCTCTTGCCAGATCAAAAGATGGCATAAACTGGAAAAAAGAAGATCAGCTTGTGCTTGCTCCACGCTTTTTTGATGCTAATCCATACGAATATATTAACTCTAAACCATTTGTTATTAAAGAAGAAGATGGCTTATGGCGGATGTTTTTTAGTTCGTTTGGTTTTGCTTATAGAATTCAGGAAGCGCAAAGCACAGATGGCATACATTGGCAACACGTAACCAAAGAGGCAGATTCGTATCTCGGAATAGGAGATAAAGGTTGTTTTGATGATGTTCAGCGTAGTTATGCCTGTGTAATTAAAGAAGGCGAATTATATCATATGTGGTATACTGGCAATGGCTTCGGTAATACGGGCATTGGATATACCACAGGAGTCTTAAAATAAAACTTCTTATCAATACATCTAAAAGCAACTTTTGGTTATTCCCCTGATTGGATATTTAGTGTTTCCTTGCTCCTGACGAAGTATATAGGATTAGCATACAAATTAGTCAGAATTGCTAATCCATCAGTTTTTTCTTTAAGAGCCCATTGCAGAAATTTATCGGAAGGATATTCTATTGCTGGCAAAGGCATCATCCTAGCAGAACCAGAAATTTTCAATTTAAACGGAGCACTTATTCTAATCAAGCCAGAGCTTTTTATGCACAAGCCTTGCTTATCAACTTTCACTTCCGTTATGGGCTCTTCTGAGAGGATAACGATGTTATTGGTTGCAACAAGATAATGCCCAATATAGTTGGAAACTGAAAGCACGGCACTCCTCCAGCCTACGGCTGGATCCATTTTGCCAGTAAAACAATCTATTCTATTTGAAAGCACATAGCTTTCTTTCATTGGAGCCAGTCCGATTGCCACCATAACACCATTTGTTTCAACTATGCGTATACCCGGAAGCTGCGCCATTTGTAAAGCAATGCCGTGCTTTTTTGTTATAGAGTTTAACAACTCATAATGTCCTTTCACATTGAATGGCAAAGCATCAAAAATTACCTTGCCTTTATAATCAGGATGTTCCCAAAGTGCCACTTTAACGCTATTGCTTATCGTGTTTAGCGCTGTGCAATTCTTGTTAAGCACATAGCTCTTATTAGAATAAGCAATATCTTCTGCCCAGGGCAACTTCTTATTATTGGCCTCTTCAACCTTTTCCAGCATAAGCCACGATGCAACGTATAAAACGCCTTTCGTATTTTTTAGCCACTCATCCAATTTTATAACACTTTTTCCATCAAGCAAATTGGAAACTCCACCGCAAATGCCAATCAATTTGTATTGTTCCAGAGACACATCGCAAATCTGTTTAGTAAGAGCTAAAAAATCGTGCGCTGCCACTAAAGCTGGCATATATGTTGTGGCAGGAGTGCCTATAAAAAGCGAATCTGCCCTGCCCTGATGAAGGAATGGCAGCCCATCAGCTATCCGTGCAATATCATAAAGAAACTTTTTCTCCAAAAGGAACCCCGTTTCGACATATTTTTTTGC
>CAZBHO010000083.1:0-8545 GCA_964491945.1 uncultured Verrucomicrobiota bacterium
AAACAACATCAAATAACTATAATAAATTGTACCACCATGTCCCAGATCCTCCCGTATTATTTTTCTGTCATTTTCCAGATGCCATCCCAGCTGGCTTTATCAAGACCTTTATTTAATAACTGTTCGCATTTTTTCATATAGGCATTTGCAGGTGCATCTTCTTCTTTGATTGAGCTGAACAGCTTGTATGCTTCATTAATTTCAGCTGCATAATAAGCATTTAGAGCCGAAGCAAAAATTTGTATGATATGCTTTTTGCG
This sequence comes from uncultured Verrucomicrobiota bacterium, assembly GCA_964491945.1. Lineage (GTDB taxonomy): Bacteria > Verrucomicrobiota > Kiritimatiellia > JAAZAB01 > JAAZAB01 > CAZBHO01. The sequence continues at coordinate 261 of CAZBHO010000083.1, forward strand.
AATATATTCCATCTCCAGCATTGGCTCATATATGCGAATGCTTTGAGTTTTGCCAACAACGCATACTTTAGCTATTTCTCTTGCAGGAAAAACATTATTGAGCATAGCCAATGTGCTTTCTGATATAAGAGTGTATGTGCCAAAATACTTGTTTATGCCTTCTAATCTTGAAGCGAGGTTCGCTGCATCACCAAGTATTGTGTAATTAAATCTCCTACTTGATCCCATGTTGCCCACAACCACTTTGCCTGTATTGATACCTATACGACTATAGATCTCTTTTCCATATTTATTTTTTAGGATCGGACGCAACTCATCAAGGCGTTTCTGGCAACGCAATGCTGCTCTTACACAACGCACAGGATGATCATCCTGACTTAAAGGTGCATTCCAAAAAGCCACAATTGCATCTCCAATATATTTATCAAGAGTGCCACCTTCTTCTTGAATGATATCTGTCATTTCTGAGAGAAATTCATTAAGTAAAGCCGTAAGTTGGGTTGGAGTGAGAGCTTCTGATATTGTGGAAAAGCCCTGAAGATCAGAAAAATAAATGGAAAGCTCCTTTTCTTCCCCACCGAGCTTTAAAAGAGATGGATTTTCAATCAATCTTGTAATGACATCTTCACTTATATATTGCTTAAAAGCATTTTTTATGAAACGCTTTTGTTTGCCCTCTGTGGAATAGTTAAATAGGACTGCTCCGATCGCGCTGGATAGCGCCGCAAATTCTGTTGCAACAAGTGGCACCCATAATCCGTAATTATAACCCGCAATAGCTACCAAAATTGGCAACACAGTAAGCAGAATGAGAGCAAGAGAAGTCTGCAATGTGTTTTTGCACAAACCCGCAAGTAACGCTCCAAAAAAAGCCATAAAAAAATAGAGCAGAAATGATGTGATTGATGAAAGTTCTTTAAAGAAATCGTTGGATAAAAGATTATCAAGCATAGTGGCGTGTATTTCAACGCCAGCATAGGCTTTGGCTACTGGGGAAGGCCTGTTATCCAATAAGCCAGGTGCACTACCACCTAAAAATACATAGCTATCTTTAAATGCAGAAATATTGGTTATAGGAGGTGTGGCACCTTCTTCCAACTTAAGTTCTGATTGAATTATTGCGGCAGCACTAAAACTTTCATAGGTGTGCGATGGCCCCCTAAAGCGTAATATAGCTTTCCCCTCTTTATCCAGAGGAACTTTTGTCCCATTACAAAACAATATATTATTCTCAAATTCTATTTCAGGCAATGATTTCTCTTTTTTTTCACCAAGCAAGAATGCTGCATAGCCAAGTGATGGAACAATTTGTCCATCAAAAAATACAAAAGGCTGCAATCTACGATATACCCCATCATCATCTGCTTTGCCTTCAACATTAGCCAGCAAAGCGCTTGCGTTTGCAACTTCTTTTATAGGAAATATGGCTGATTGTTGTTGCAATTGAAGAAGGAACGGCAAGTTTATAGAAGCTTGTGTTTTATTGTTTATGGGGATGTTATTCCTCTTTATATCTTCAGCCCACTTTGAATTAGCACCTGTTTTTTTTCCCAGAAACACTGTGGAAATACAGCTTCCCATATTTGACAAGGCTACAGCAAAAGTGGCATCATCTTCACTGCCATATACAGATGGTTCTGTATATAACATATCAAATGCTAGAACTTTTACCCCAGCTCTCTTGCAATAGTTAATTATAGGTTGGTATAAGGTTCTTGGCCACGGCCAAGAATAGCCCTGCTCTTTTAAAACCCAATCAATACTTTGTTGATCAATAAAGATAATTTTTATTTTTTTTGTAGCAGATGAAGGTTTCGCAAGAAGTTTTGCGCGATAATCCCACGTCTTTGTTTCAAATTGCCAAAAGATGCCTCCAATATTAAGCACAATAGTACTTAAGCCAAACAGTGCACCTATAGTTAGCAATGCCAGATATTTCTTTTGTTGCTTCATAGAAACAAAAAAATATAAATTTTTCTTGCACAGATTGCAATAAAAATGCTAGAAGGAGAGTTTCCTTTTGCAGATGAGTGGACGGTCTGCCGAAGGTTGATTGAGTGTGAAGCGTCCGTAACTGTTATAAAAGTGCTGAATGGAGTTAGCTGCATGAGCTTGTTTTTGAAGCTTAAATAATGCGCACAACGAAACTTCCTTCAGCAAAAAAAATGTATAGAAAGGTAATATGGAACAAGTTATTGAAAAAGCCAAAGTGGATTTTGATGTAAGTCAATTTGGATTGGCAAAACGTGAAGAGATGGAACGTTTATATGAGGAAACGTTAAAGAATTTTAAAAAGGGAGCGATTGTTAAAGGCAAAATCGTTGCAGTGCTGGGCAACGAGGTGCTTGTTGATATAGGATATAAATCTGAAGGGATAATTCCAGTTGAAGAATTTAGAAACATAGAAGATATCAAGATAGGAGAAGAAATAGAGGTTGTAATAGAAGAATTTGAAGATGAGGAAGGGCGCATTCTGCTAAGCAAAATAAAGGCAGAACAGCAAAAAATGTGGGATAACGTTCTTGCAAACGTGAATGAAGGCAGTGTAATAGAAGGTGAAATCAAGAGCAAAATAAAAGGTGGCCTAATTATTGATATAAATGGGGTGAAAGGTTTTCTTCCTGGCTCACAAATTGATGTTGCTCCAGTAAAAAATCTCGATGAGCTAATTGGAAAACGTTGCGAATTTAAAATTATAAAAATAGATCGTATTCGACGCAATATCGTTCTTTCTAGACGTGAGCTTATTGAGCAAAAGCGCCGTGATAAGCGCCGTGAACTTTTATCAGAGATAAAAATTGGTCAGATCCGCAGTGGCGTAGTTAAAAATATTACAGATTTCGGAGCGTTTCTTGACCTTGGTGGACTTGATGGTCTGCTGCATATTACTGATATGAGCTGGGGACGTGTTGGGCATCCTTCTAAGATAATGAAAGTTGGTGATACACTTGAGGTGATGATTCTTGATATTGATTTTGATAAAGAACGTGTGTCGCTTGGGCTTAAGCAGAAGACACCAAATCCGTGGGATAATATTGAAGCTAAATATCCCGTTGGCAAACGAGTGCGAGGCAAAGTTGTAAACCTTGTGCCCTATGGTGCTTTTATTGAAATTGAAGAAGGTGTTGAAGGGTTAGTGCACGTTTCTGAAATGTCATGGATTCAGAGAGTTGGCAAAGCCTCCGATATGCTTTCTATTGGGCAAGAGGTTGAAGCAGTTGTGTTAAGCGTAAGTAAAGAAGAGCAAAAAATATCACTGGGGATCAGGCAGACCACAGAAAATCCGTGGGATAGAGTTAAAGAAAAGTATCCTATTGGTAGCAAGGTTAAAGGTGTTGTTAAGAATTTTACCACCTACGGAGCGTTTGTTGAGCTTGAAGATGGAATTGATGGGATGATACACGTTTCTGATATGTCGTGGACAAAGAAGATAAATCATCCATCTGAAGTTTTGAAAAAAGGAGATACTGTTGAAGTTGTTGTGCTAGAAGTTGTACCTGAAAATCAGCGTATAAGTCTTGGCTTAAAACAAACACAGGAAGATCCATGGGCAACGGTAGCCTTAAAGTATAAAATTGGACAAATTGTGGAAGGTAAGGTTAGCAAACTTACGAGTTTTGGTGCGTTTATTTCTCTAGATGATGGTATTGATGGGTTGGTTCATATTTCTCAGGTAAGCGATCAACCTGTGGAACGGATAAAAGATGTTCTGAAGGTCGGCCAAGAAGTACGTGCAAGAATAGTTAAGATAGATCCAACAGAAAGGCGCATAGGGTTAAGTATTAAGGCAGCTCTTCTGCCGGATGATCAGTTTGAATTAAAAGAAGAAATGCTAACTGGTTTGCGACCCGGTGAAGATATTGTTGATCTTGCTGGAGCATTTGATGAAGCGTTTGGTGCAACAGGGCAAAAAATTCAGGAGTGGCGCCCAGGAGAAAAAAATGATAGTAAATCTGATAAGGGAACCGAAAAAGAAAACTCTTCCAGCAATTGATGAGCACTACCATTTCCAGTGCCATAGAACAGCTTACCACTAACGTAGTAGATCTAGTTTCCCGTGAGGAACTGCTTAAAAAACTAGAGCTGTTCAACGCAACAGGTAAGCCACTCCGTGTAAAATACGGAGCAGACCCATCCGCACCAGATATACATCTTGGACACACAGTGGCTTTGCAAAAATTGCGGCAATTTCAGGAGTTAGGACATACAGTTGTTTTTATTATAGGTGACTTCACTGGAATGATAGGCGATCCATCAGGGAGATCGGAAACTAGAAAACCTTTATCACGCCAGCAGGTGTTGGCAAATGCAAAAACCTATCAGGAACAGGTCTTTAAAATCCTTCGTCGCGATAGAACCGAAATACGTTTTAATTCCGAATGGTGTGCTGGAATGAGTTTTGCAGATGTGTTAAGACTTTCCTCGCATCTAACTGTTGCGCAATTGCTCGCCCGAGATGACTTTGGCAAACGTTATAACGAAGGCAAACCTATAGCGCTTGTAGAGTTTCTCTACCCATTAATACAGGGATACGATTCCGTGATGGTTGAAGCAGATGTTGAGCTTGGTGGAACAGACCAGCTTTTTAATCTGCTGGTGGGCAGAGATCTCCAAAAAGCCTTCGGTAAACCGCAACAGGTGGTGATGACTTTACCTTTGCTGGAAGGACTTGATGGTGTGCGTAAAATGAGTAAAAGTTATGGCAACTATATAGGAGTTAATGAGCCACCAAAAGAAATTTTTGGCAAAGCAATGTCTATCCCAGACGATCTAATGTGGAGATATTTTGAGCTTGTTTTGTGTTGGCATAAACAAGATATTGAAAAGCTTAAACAGGATGTAGAAAGTGGAAAAAGTCATCCACGCCAAATAAAAGATATGCTGGCTCAAGAACTAGTTGCAATGCTTTATGATAGGGCTGCGGCAAAGGATGCTTCAGATGAGTTTAGACGGGTATTTGCCGAGCATAAGCTCCCAGATGATATGCCTTTAATATATATCAAAGACAACGAACTAAAAGATGGTAGACTTTGGATTGTTGCAATGATCGTAAAGGCAGGGCTTGCAGAAAGTAATGCCGCAGCTCGCCGTCTTATTGAGCAAGGCGGAGTTAAGATTAATAACGATAAAATATCTAATTTTAAAGAAGAAATTTTTCTTCCCGAAGAAGGGCTTATATTGCAAGTTGGTAAACGCGGCTTTGCAAAAATAATGAAAGAAAAAGCTTAAACGAGGCATAACATTATGAAATACTTATGCCAGATACTAATATGTGTGTTCAGCTTTTCCTCTTTTAAAGGATATGCTGATGTGTTATATTCCACTTCTTCAATACCATCTAGCGCAAAAACGGCAGCCTCCCTTCAGCATTCCGCTTCTTTAGATAATGGAATTATTGGTAAGACTAATTTCTCTTTACAGCTAGATATGGATACCAAAATTGATTTTATCTGGATTAAAGAAATGAATATGTGGGTGAGTAAACATGAAACAACAAATAAGCAATACAAGCGTTCCAATCCCAACCATGAAGTTTTGCCATACTACTCAAGGGCTCTTGATGCTTCCAATCAGCCTGTGGTTTATGTTTCGTGGGATGATGCCATGAGCTTTTGTAGCTGGCTTAACAAGAAATATATTAACAAAATCCCACCAGGCTATGTATTCAGGTTGCCTACGGAAAAGGAATGGATGCTGTACGCTGAATGTGGCAAAACCAAACGCTTCCCATGGGGCAACTCTTTTCCACCACCAAATAATTTTAATTACTATGGCGAGGAAGGTGTTGGCTTCTTCTATAAATTGTTTGAAAGGACCTCAACTTATATAAAAGGGCACAACGATAACTTTGTTGTTACAGCGCCTGTAGAGGAATCAGGAAAAAATGAGTGGGGATTATATGGCGTTGGAGGAAATGTGTGGGAGTGGTGCCTTGACTGGTTCAATGAAGAAAAGATCACAAAAAGTTTGCGTGGCGCAAGTTGGTATAACTGGCAAGAAGGACTTTTAACGATAACAAATAGAAGTTCCTGTTTCCCTAACAAATCCAATCCAATGATAGGTTTTAGAGTGATAATAGCATCACCACCTATGATAACTTATTGATGTTTTAATTTTTTGCTCACTCAAATAAAATAATTGACTATTTTCTCTTTTTAATGATATTGTAGCTTCTTAAGTTATCAAACAAAATATCTTAGTATTTTTTTTGTAAGGTTAATTTATGACTAGTGCAGCTAAGAAAGAAGGTTTATTTTCAGTGCTTGTAATAAGCAATGCAGCCCCCATAAGGATGACTATTGAGCGGTTTCTGAAATCTGCGGGTTATCATGTAAAGACTGTAACCTCCGGAGCTGATGCCCTGGCGCTCGATTGGGAACAGTTGAGCAGTTTGATTATTATTGATACAGCACTTTCTGATATGGGAATAGAAGAACTTGTAAAAGCACTCCAAAAACAACGTAATTTAATGAAAGATGTTATGCAGGTGGCAAATGTCCCCATATTGCTGGTTGCGCCGTTTAATGAAAAATATGACGAACCAAAATGGAAACATTATGGCGTCTTAATGAAAATTGATAAGCCGCTAAAATTAAACATTCTTGGAGAATGCATAGAAAAAATAGCAAAAGGCGAAATGAAAATAGAGTCAATAAAGCCTATAAACATAGTCCTTATGGATCCTGAACAACGTGCAATGGACTATATGGAAAAACTTGTGCAATCAGATGATGTATCGCTTTATATGATACGTAATGAACTGGAACTCAAGGCTATGAAAATACCGATAGATATCTTAGTCTTTGAAGTAATGGGCATACAAAGCACTTCACCTGAAGAGTTTTTTGCCGAGTTTAGGAAAGAGCGTCCAGATACAATTGTAATCGCACTTACAGCATTTTATGACAAGTCTATGCATGAGAAATTTGTTGAGCTGGGAGTAAAAGAATTTCTAATCAAGCCCTTCCATCCAGTAGAGTTCAGAAAAATGATAATGGGACTCGTCTCTGAAGTTAAAGCGAAAAGAAAAGCCAGCACTTAATTGGAAACTCGTGAGCGAGACTTTTTCAGACGATGCATACAAAGACACACCACCAGCAGAAAATCATTCTCTTTCTAGTGCAACATTAACGCTGCTTACTAAAGCTCTTTTTTATATCTATTTTGGATTGTTTATTTCCCTAATTCTGATATTTGCGATGAGCTTTACCTCAATAACTTCTTTCATCCAGTTCCCATCCTATGTGATAGGATCTGCTATAATGCTATATGGAGCGCTTCTGCTCCATACAAATAAAACCCTAAAAAACAACATAGGCTTTAAAAGCAACATACTAGTTTTTTGCTCTGCTATGTATATTTATTTTGCTCCCTTTGTTAGCTGGTGGATAGAAAGTCCAATGCAGCTTATTTTTTTTATAAACGTGATTTTCTTTATCATACTGAATATAATAACTCTTTTCACTTTAAATCTTATGGTTGCACGCATCTATTTTTTGATCAATATGCCACAAAGAATCTCTGAAGCTTATTTTGCGGCAGCAAGCGTAGTTTTTTTGATGTTAGTGCCATTTGCTGCGTGGCTTGGTAGTGCAATTTTTCGCATTATCCGTTATCAAAGCGATTTTGTTTATGAAGCAACCTATGGAGCTATAACTCTTTTTGAGATGTTTCCTTCATTTACATCCTTATTTACCTTTAAAAAAACTGCTCTAGCTATGTTTATTTTATTTATCTTGCCACTACCACATACATTGGCTGTATTGTGGCGAGCAGCTAGATTTTGCAGGAAGCATCTATTCAAAGAAAGATAGCATAATACATAATAAGTCTAAGGTGCCATCCAATGAAGCCAGATTTTAATTCGCTAAAAAAAAATTGTCCTGACATTCAGGATGAAATTATAGAGGAACACATTGCTAGACTTGATGAGCATTATTTTACCACATTTTCATTATACGATATCGCTGAACATATTAAGGCAATCAGCAAACTTTCTACTCAAAGGCCTGCAGAGATTATTTTTGGAAAGCTTGACGAGGAAAATTTTATTTCCTGCACTATAATAGCCTTTGATCATCCTGCTGAGTTTTCTTTAATTACTGGCGTATTATCAGCAATGGGCTTCAATATAGAAAGTGGTGATGTGTTCACTTATGCCCCTGCACCTCCAATACAAAGAAAACGTTTCATTCAAAATAAGGAAAAGAACCAGCTAGTCTATCTTCGTAGACGTAAAATTATAGATAGATTTATTGGCCGAATAAACACAGAACTTAGTATAT
>CAZBHO010000084.1:0-8494 GCA_964491945.1 uncultured Verrucomicrobiota bacterium
CGCGAGCTGGGTTCAAAACGTCGTGAGACAGTTTGGTCCTTATCCACTGTGGGCGTAGGAAGCTTGAGGAGAACATTCCTTAGTACGAGAGGACCGGGAATGACGCACCGCTGGTGTTCCAGTTGTCCCGCCAGGGGCATCGCTGGGTAGCTATGTGCGGAAAGGATAAGCGCTGAAAGCATCTAAGCGCCAAGCCTCCTCCAAGATTAGGCTTCCCTTCGTTAATCCCCGCAAGGGGAAAGACGACTGAAGGCATCCCGTAGACTACGGGATTGATAGGCTGGATGTGTAAGTCCTGTGAGGGATTTAGCTAACCAGTACTAATATGCCGTGAGACTTGACTCTTTTTCACCCTTCATCAGACCATAAGATTGCGTTCTTTAACGCTTGCCCACTACTTTTGCTTTTTTAACGGATTTTTCCCGGTGACCATGGCGGGGAGGTAACACTCGTTCCCATTCCGAACACGACAGTTAAGGGCCCCAGCGGCGATGGTACTATGGTGTATACCATGGGAGAGTAGCACGTTGCCGGGATTTTTTATTTTATGACTATTTTTGACTTCCCTCCGCTGTGTAATTATAATCTCTTGTTGTAATTTTTATCGCATTCTTGTTTTCTTATTCTTTTCCCTATAGAAATTGAGTAACAATTTTTATACTTCCCCCTTAAAATCATGACCACTAAGTAATGGAGAAAAAATATGCTAGTTTTGGTATTGGTTTGTTTAATTTACGGGTTCAATCAGTATTTTATTTTGCAGAAACGAGTAAGTTTTGTGGCAAAAAATAGAGCAATACGGACTATCTCCATTTATATTTTACGTACATTAGCCCAACAGATTCCAAACATAATCTCCAAAAAAAGAGTTTTACAACATTGTATGAAATTTCTTCTGAAATTTCTACCTTATCTTACATCTTCTGTGGCCCGGTTTTATGGGAGCATTACACCTGCTCTATGTATTTTACTCCTATAATCGCATATAAGGTTGAGAAGAGAGAGTAGAGTTGGTGGCAGATTAGTTGTTTTAGAGTGGATGTTTTTTGGTTTAAGGGATATGTAGCAAAAATCATCAGTTTTTGATGGACTTTTAGCCTATACGGTTGGGATAATTTTTTATAACATATTGCAAGTCAATATGTTAACAATCTGGCACGCCTTTTGCTCTTTGTCTATCCTAAAGAAAGGAAATTGATAATGAAAAAATTGCTCTTTTTAGCTTTGTTCATAATACTTTTAGTGACCATTCCTAAAACTACAAAATCTGAAGATAAGTTTTTTGGGAAAGCTGAAACTTCTCAAGCATATCAAAAGGAAGTTTTTGATAGCAAAACGGATTATAGTTTATGGCGTTCTTTAGGTGCATTGCTTTTGGTGCTTGGTGTGCTTTTAGCAATTAATAGCTATTTAAGGAAGAGGCAGCAGGCGGGCTTTTTTAAGAAGAGTGATAAAAGGTTGTTTATTCTGGAACGTGCGGCAATAAGTCAAAAGCATCAGTTGGTTCTGGCTAATGTGGATGGGGCTGATTATCTGATTGGGGTGGCGCCAGAAAATATAAGTTTTTTGAGGCTTGAAAGTGAAAAAAGTGTAGAAGATTCAAAAGAAGATTTAGGGCTAAAATGAAAATGTTGAATAATAATTTTTTGAAGCTCTATTTGGTAATTAGTGCGATATTTTTTTTATTTTCTATTGAGCCTGTTTTTGGTCAAACAGCCGCCAGTGGGGTAGGTTCAGGGAATGATGGCACGCTTTTGCCAATTGGTGTAAGAGTACAGTTTGATACAGCCAATTCTCCACAGGAAGTTTCAAAATCAATTCAGATTCTTTTGTTAATGACCGTATTGAGTTTGGCGCCTTCAATTATCATTATGACAACATCCTTCACGAGGATTCTGATAGTTTTTAGCTTTTTGAAGCAGGCATTAGGTACGCAGCAGACCCCACCGGCGCAGGTTCTTACGGGACTTTCGATTTTTCTGACGATTTTCATTATGTCACCTGTATGGATGAAGATACACAATGATGCATTAAAGCCATATATGGATGGTGTTATAACGCAGGCTCAGGCCTGGGAGCGTGGGATAGAGCCTTTAAAGCAATTTATGTTGAAGCAGACAGGTGATAATGAGCTTGCATTGTTTCTGGAGCTTGCCAGGCAGGGTAAACCGCAGCGCAAGGAGGATATTGGATTAGAAGTTTTGATTCCATCATTTATGATAAGTGAGCTTAAGACTGCGTTTCAGATGGGATTTTTGATTTACCTGCCGTTTCTTGTGATTGATATGGTTGTTTCAACATCGCTTATGGCATTAGGTATGATGATGTTGCCGCCGATGATGATTTCTTTGCCGATAAAGGTGCTTTTCTTTGTTTTGGCTGATGGCTGGACTTTGGTGGTGAGGAATCTTGTAAGAAGTTTTTCTATGTAGGAAAGGATAAATAGTAATGACTCCGCAATTAGCGCTTGATTTGACATATCAGGTTATATTTGTTTGTGCAAAGGTGAGTGCGCCGTTTCTTGTGACGGCGATTGTGGTTGGTATTGTTGTAAACATTATTCAAACAGTAACATCAATTCGCGATCAGAGCATAACTTTTATTCCAAAGGTTGTGGCGAGCGCCATTGTTGTTGCTTTTGCTTTGCCATGGGTAATAGAGCAGATTGTTGGGTTCACGAATTATTCATTTCAAATGTTTGCTCAGATGGTGCCTTAATGTATGTTTATTCAGGTAACAACTTATCCTTTGATGTTTCTGCTTGTGTTGTTTCGGATAGCTGCGGTGATGGGCACTGTTACATTTTTGGGCAAGCCGCGTATTCCTGCTCGTTTTAGAGTAACTATTGCCTTTGTAATGGCAATGCTTATTATGCCTGTTTTGCCAGCAACATGGCAAAAGGCGGCTCTTGAGATACATACAACACTTGATCTATTGTTGGCAATACTTGGTGAGCTCTTGCTTGGCTTTGCAATAGGGCTTGTGTGTGATCTCTTTATTGCGGTATTCAGCACAGGTGGTTATCTGGCTGGTTTTTGCAGTTCGTTAACTATGGCAGGTGTTATTGACCCCATAAACGGATTAAGTGAGAATGCAATAGGTGGTCTTCTGCAATCAGCGTTTGTTATATTTTTTGTTTTAAGTGATGGGCATCTATTGCTTTTAAAGATGCTTGGGAAAAGTTTTGAAATAATTCCACCGCAGCTAATATGGTTAAAAAAGGATGTGATGATTGACCTTATAGCTATGGGTAGCTTGTTGTTTGAATGGGCGCTAAAACTGGCAGCGCCAACCGTTGCGGGGGCTTTAATTCTTGATGCGGCACTGGGGCTAATGTCCAGAATGGCACCGGATTTTGACATACTTTTTCTCTCATTGCCTGTCAGGCTTTTTGTTGGGCTTTGTTTGGTTGGCATAACGCTGAAATTTGGAACAAGCTTTTTTGAGAAGATGGCAGAAATAACCGCTGCTTATGCAGCAAGAATTTTTGTTGGATTGCCTTAAGGAGGTGATGCCGTAATGGAAGGCAAGGATGGCAGAACAGAACGAGCAACGCCAAAGCGCAGGCGTGAGGCTCGCGAGAAAGGGAATTTATGTTTTTCAAATGAAATTGTCACGGTGGCTTCGCTGTTTATAGGCTTTATTGCTTTGCGGATAGCTCTGCCTTACATTGGTGATTCTCTCATAAAACTGTGGAACGAAATTATGCATTTGCCTGTTGGTGCAAATGAGCACTGGGGCGGTGTTCATATGCAGGAGTGGTTTATTAAAGGAATGGGGTTTTGCGCAACAATAATTCTTCCTATAGCACTGCCTGTAATGGCAGCAGGCATTATTGCCAGCATGGCGCAAACCGGACCTTATTTTAGTTTAGGACCTTTGGAATGGAAATTTGCTTTTATAAATCCTGTCAATGGTTTTAAACAGCTTTTTTCACCCACAACGCTGTTTAATGTGGGCACAGCCATATTGAAGGTGCTGCTTATCTCTATTGTTTGTTATATTCTTTTGCGGGAACGGTTTTTAGTTTTGCCAACAATGCTTACTTCTGAACCTGAATTGAGTTTTGGCTGGCTATTTAGGCTTATTTTCAGGCTTTCTATTACGGTGGTTGTGCTTTTTATTTTGATTGCTGCTTTAGATTATATTTTTAGATGGTATAGATACGAAAAGAGCCTTATGATGACCAAGAAAGAAGTTGAAGATGAGCGCAAGAACCAGGAATTGCCGGCTATTATAAGGGGCGCGCAGCGCAGGAAGATGCAAGAACTAACTCTTACCAGAATGATGGCGGCAGTGCCACGCTCTACTGTAGTAATAACCAACCCCACTCACGTGGCTGTTGCAATTGAATACCATCCTGAAACTATGAATGCGCCTAGAGTTGTGGCTAAAGGATTACGGCTCGTTGCCCAGAGAATTAAGGAGATCGCCAAAGAGCACAACATTCCTATTGTGGAAAAACCTGAAGTGGCACGCGAATTGTATAAGACAGTTAAGGTTGGTAGAGAAGTCCCGAGTAAATTATTCGGTGCAGTGGCTGAAATTCTTGCCTATCTCTACAAGCTGGGTAATAAGCGAGTTAGAGATGCAGTTGATGGCAAAACTGAACCGCCACCATCGGCAAAACGGTTTAGAAAAAGAAGATAAAAAGATGATTTAACTTATGGCTAATCAAGGAAATATAACAATAGGAGCAAATAGCAGACCGTTCAAAATACGGCAGGTAGATGCCATCATGGCAGCTTCTATGATATTGATACTCTCTGTGCTCCTTTTCCCCATTCCAACTCCTATCCTTGACGTATTGCTTGTCATTTCAATGGGTGTCAGTATTCTCATCTTAATGTATATAATTGATCTAAAAGACCCGTTGCATTTTTCATCATTCCCTTCCGTCTTGTTGATGGTTACGCTTTTTCGTTTGGCGCTAAATGTGGCAACAACCCGTCAGATTCTGCTGACCGCTTTTGGCGGCAATGTTATTCAGGCTTTCGGCGATTTTGTGGTTGGTGGCAACTATGCAGTTGGACTTGTGATTTTCGGAATTCTTACCACAATAAATTTCAAAGTCATAACGGCAGGTTCGGGCCGCATAGCCGAAGTGGCAGCCCGTTTCACTTTGGATGCAATGCCGGGCAAGCAGATGAGCATTGATGCGGATCTTAATCAGGGGCTTATTGATGAAAAAGAAGCTATGGCGCGCCGTGAAAAACTTCGTAAAGAAGCCGATTTCTATGGCGCTATGGATGGTGCTAGCAAATTCGTGAGAGGCGATGCTGTTGCTGGCTTGATAATTTGCTTCATAAATATAGGCGCAGGCTTCTTTATTGGAATGATACAAAAGGGGATGACAGCAGCAGAAGCTGCAGCACGCTACACAATCCTGACTGTTGGTGATGGCCTGGTTAGCCAGATCCCTGCGATCATAATTTCAACTGCGGCAGGTATGCTTGTCACAAGGGCTGCTGCTGAAGAAAATCTTGGTTCAGAAGTTGGCAAGCAGTTGTTCTTGCGTCCAAAACAACTTATGATTACAGGTGGTGTGCTGGCAATGCTTTCATTGATACCGGGCTTACCTTTTGCGCCATTTATGATAATGGGCACAACACTTGGCGGGCTTGGCTTAAAATTGCGCTCAAGCAAAATTTTGCTGGAACAAGAAGAACGGGAAAAACTTGGAGCCGCATCATCACAGAAAGGCGCTGCACTCAAAGGAGGAGCTGGCAGGAAGGGACTTGAAGCAGGCAAAGAAGAGGGCAAGCCAGCTCCCGCCCAATCTTCTGCGGCTGCGCTTAAATCTGTGCTTACAGTTTCGCCCATGGATCTTGAAATTGGTTTTGGACTGGTGCCACTTGTTGATAAAAATCAAGGTGGCAGGCTGATTGAAAGAATAAGTAATGTGCGCACGCAGATAGCGGAAGAGCTTGGCATCATTCTGCCACCTGTTAATGTGAGGGATAACGTTAATTTGAAAAACAACGAATATCTGATCAAAATTAGAGGACTTGAAATTGCCAGAGGCTTTGTGAAGCCGGGCTCGCTGCTTGCAATAGATCCAAGCGGTGAAATTAAGATGGAAGGTTTGCAGCCTGTGCGTGAACCAGCATTCGGCTTCATTGCATATTGGATACCAGAAAGCAAAAAGGAAAGCTGTGAAGCCAAAGGATTAACTGTTGTGGATTGTTCAAGTGTGATAACAACACATCTTGCCGCAATAGTTAAGCGCCATGCCGCAGATCTGCTCACGAGGCAGGATGTGAACGACCTTATAGAGCAGGTAAAGGAAACTCACTCCGCTGTGGTCAACGAGCTTATACCAAACAAGATGTCTATCGGCTCAGTTCATAGAGTGTTGCAAGGCTTACTGCGCGAAAAAGTTTCCATAAGAGATCTGCCAATAATTCTTGAGACACTTGCCGATAACGCTTCCAGAACGCAAGAAGTGCCTCTGCTTGTTGAACTTTGCCGCAGAGCGCTTGGTGGCATCATCACAAAAGATTACATAATGCCAGATGGCACATTGAAGGCAATAGGCTTGCATCCAAACCTTGAAGCCTTCTTGAAAAAATCATCTCATAAGGAGGGAATGATAATTGGCTCTCTTGCCATTGACCCAGCCATTGCGCGTGAAATTTTGAACGAACTGAAGGTGCAGATAGAAACTGCAAGAAAACGTGGAGTGGAACCGGTGGTGCTTTGCTCGCCGGGCGTTCGTCCATACGTAAGACAACTTACGATGCATGAGTTTAAAGATACGGGCATCCTTTCCTTTGCGGAAGTGCCAGATAGCATTCAGGTTGATGTGTTAAGTATGTTGCCGGCACCACACGGTGTTGAAGTGGAAAACAATTGATAAAAGGATATGCTTTATGAAGATACGAAGCTACAAAGGAACATCTTTGGAAAAAATATATCAGACTATCCGAAACGAAATGGGACCAGAAGCCGTAGTGATAAATGTCAAACAGCCAGAAGGAATAGGGGCGCTCCTTCCCGGATTTATGGGTGGGCAAATGTATGAAGTTATTGCCGTGCTTGATGACGCAGCTTTCCAAAAAAACTCCCTTGCAGATGTGGCAAAAACGTCAGACCTGTTGCGACTTGAAGAAGAACAGTCAGAAAGAATGCGTCAAATTGAAAATGCATTAACAGATTTTCGTGAGGAAATTGCCAAAATGCTTAATCGCTCGCGAATTGGTGGAGGGAACCTGGTAAATTTTGGAGCATCTGATTCAACCCTTGCTTTTACAAACGGCTGGGATCAGCGCTTTTTGAAGATGATAAAGCTTCAGCAATCCGAATTTTTTTCCGCTAAAAATCGCGAAGAACAGATACAAGCGCTTGAAAATGTGATACCAGTTACGCCCTCTTTCCCGCTGCGCAAAAAAGATAAACCGCACGTCATAGCATTGGTTGGCCCAACCGGTTCAGGCAAAACCACAACAGTTGCAAAGCTTGCTGCTCGCTGGGCGCTGGAAGAAAATTTAAAAGTCGGTTTAATAACATTGGATACTTTCAGGGTGGCTGCGGTTGACCAGATAAAAGAATATGCTACATTACTGGGCGTGGAGCTTAAAGTGGCATTATCTTCTCAGGAGGCAGCTAAAGCCGTGCAATACTTTGCTGATAAGGATGTTATTCTTGTTGATACTGCAGGAAGAAGTCCTTATGATACAGGAGCTTTAACCACTTTGCGCGGAATGCTTAACGCTATGGGCACAACAACAGTTTTGCTAACAGTTCCAGCAACGTTGGATTCAAGAAACTCTGCGGAGATGTGTTTGCAATTTTCAGTTTTGAAGCCTAACTATCTTGTGCTTACAAAGGTTGATGAAGCGTTTAGGATTGATGCCATCACAGCAGCCATAGCTGAGACTGGATGTCCTGTTGCTTTTATAACTAACGGGCAACGCGTTCCGCAGGATATTTCTGAGGCAAATGCTGTTGATCTTGCAAATAGGCTTGTGCCAGAGGAGTGTGCTTGTGTATGATGAACGATGATCAGGCGGCAGACCTGCGGAATATTGTTAAAAATGGAGTTACTCAGGAAGATTCCTCAAAGGCAATTAGTCAATTGCCACTAACACGTTTGCGCCCTATTGCCATAGGGAGCGGAAAGGGCGGTGTTGGTAAAACTTTTATATCTGTTAATTTGGCAATTGCCCTTTCAAAAAAAGGCTATAAAGTTTTAATTGTTGATGCAGATCTTGGGCTTGCTAATGTGGATATTCAGATGGGAATAACACCAAAGTTCACAATGCAGGATGTTTTGTTCGGCAATTGCAGAATGGAACAAGCAGTTTGTTCTGTGCCTGATGGACCAGATGTTATAGCTGCTTCTTCCGGAGCGCCAGAAATGGTGGATATAGGAGGAGCACGCCGCAAAATGCTAACAGAAGAACTTTTGACTTTTGCGGCAAGATATGATTTTTTGCTTATAGATGTTGGCGCAGGAATAGGCGATGCTGTTACAACATTTCTTTCTGCTGCA
>CAZBHO010000085.1:0-4510 GCA_964491945.1 uncultured Verrucomicrobiota bacterium
TAATTGGCTATCACAACGCTTTTTGGTTATGCCCTGTCTTAATCCCTTCCTCTGTGGTTTTCTCTGTGGAGCTCTCAAGCCCTCTCTGGTTAAATGTTTTTATTATTCCAAAATTCCATTAGCACAACCTCCTTGAAAAAAATGATATTGCAAACACCATGTTTTTATAATAACTTAACTGCAAATGAAACCTATATGTTTCATATCATTTATCATCACGCCAGCACGTGGGCAGGTGTATCTTGTGGAAGCTACAAAAGACGTGCATTCTATCACTCTTAATGACTTAACCATCCATGAAGTTCACAAGTTCTTTTTTTCTCCTATTTTTGAAAAACACTGGTGTTGGGATTGGTGGGAGATAAAAAGCAACTTTATAATAGGCCTTAATAAAGCTATTGCAGCAGCAATAAATAAAAAAATTGCCGCGATAAGCGTCATAGGCTTATGCGATGAAATAGCGTTCCTTGATGACAAAATGCAACTTATAAGAAATCCTATTTGCTCAACCGACGAAATGCTGCGCTCAAGCAAGCTATCAGAAGCACCTAACATTGCCATAGATCAGCTTTTAAAAAGGAAT
The DNA here is from genome assembly GCA_964491945.1 of uncultured Verrucomicrobiota bacterium. Taxonomy (GTDB): domain Bacteria; phylum Verrucomicrobiota; class Kiritimatiellia; order JAAZAB01; family JAAZAB01; genus CAZBHO01. Next base: position 584 of record CAZBHO010000085.1, read on the forward strand.
GGGGGATGCATAGATGCGAGCAGCATGCTGCAAATATTACATGCCATAAAAATGCAAGATTCTCTACTGTATGGAAAGATAAAAAAAATTGTTAGTATAGTAGATCTTATATCAACACAGCTTGGCGCAGAGCCTGCAATAGACATATCATTTGCCAGCCTTTCGCAACTATTAAACTTAAAAGCTCTTTTCTGGGATAAAGAGTTATTGACAAAATTTGAAATAGCAGAACATATTCTACCAGAGCTCCTTACCAAGCCTAAAAGAGGAGGCAGTTTTATCCCTGTTTCTGAAGAATCCACTTCTATTGCTGGCACGCCGCTGATTACAGGAATGAGCAATTTGTTAAGCAATGTATTATCAAGCAACTATTCTATGTTTGATGAAAACTCGTTTTTTGTGCTATTAGAGAGTGATTGTTATATGGGTTGCATTGTAAAGGAGCCGATATTAAACGCCAAGGTGATACGAAGCAAAATATTTCCTATGGCTCTCTATGATGGCAGATGGGCAATGCTTAAATCCGCGCCGGGTTTACGAATAATTTATGAATGTTGTAAGGAGTGGAAAAAGAATGAACTGGATGTTGAAGCTATTCTTTTTGAGATGAAATCATTACCTTATAAACGAGAGGGCAATTTACTTGATATAAACTATATTCCATACTGGAAGCCACTTAACATAACGGCAGAAATTTTCTCTGAATGTGTTAAAGCTGGGATAAAGATTCCGCCATCACCACAAAAGTTGCTTTCGCTGCTCTTACAAAGCATTTCAGGTAAAGTTGCGTTATCACTCAAGCAATTGGCACTGGCACTTCATAAACAGATAGAAGATGATATAATTGTTGCCGGTGAAGGCTCCTGTTATCCAGCATTTACAGAAAGATTGTCTGACATTATGCACAAAAATTTATTCCTACTTGAAGCACATTCTGCAATCAAAAACAATGCTCTTTCTTTTTTTAAGGGTTTATAACACAAAGCCCTATCAAACAAGTATGATCTGGCTGCTTTGTTAAGAGTATCTTTTACTATCTCTTAAGCCCCTCTGTGGTCAACTTTTTTCTCTGCTGTGTTCCAAAAATCAATCAGCACAACCATCTCCAAAACTTTCCTTTTTTTAAAAATAGTCTTGATTCATCTATTTTCCCCTATAGAATGGTTTAAATTTTTTAGTAAGGAGGTTTGGTATGTTTATGTTAAACAAAGAATTTATGATTTTATGGATTACATGCACGCTAATTACCTCATCTGCCATATCCGGCACAGAAAACGTAAAAAATCAAAGAGCAATGGTTCGTGAAACACCAACCCCTTTAGGGAAAATTATCACAACCCTTTCTTTCGGCGATGCAGTGGAAGTGCTGGAAAAGCAAGGAACGTGGTGTAAGGTCTCCTTAAAAACAGGACAAACAGGATGGATGCACGAAGCTGACTTAACTTCCAAAAAGATAGCTTTAAGATCTGGTGAAACTACTGCTGAAGCAAAAGCTTCGGAACACGAGGTTGCACTTGCTGGGAAAGGCTTCAATTCAGATGTTGAAAAGGAATTTAAAAGTAAAAATAAGCAACTAGACTTTACATGGATAGATAAGATGGTTCAGATAACTATTCCTATTTCTGAAATGCAAGCATTTGTAAAAGAAGGTGAGCTTTCTGGTTCTAAATAAGCTTTTACAAAAGGAGACGATTATGAAAATAAAAAGTATAATTTATTCTGTTATGATAGTTTCTGCGCTTTCTCTTATTGTAGGCTGTCAAACAATGAACGTCGTCTCAGACGTGGGAGCTGAAATAGGCAAAGAAGCTGGTATTTTAACGCCACAACAGGCAGAATCAGTAAAAAAATCTGGTAAGGCTATAGGCAAAGCTTTTGAGAAATTCACACCTGAACAGGAGTATTATCTGGGTCGATCGGTGGGTGCTGTTGTATTAAGCACATATAAGCCTTATACGTCACAGGAAGCCAATCATTATGTAAACGTGCTCGGGCAGATGCTTGCTCAATTTTCAGATAAGCCCAATACTTTTGCTGGTTATCACTTTTTGATTATGGAAACGGATGAGGTTAATGCTTTCGCCGCTCCAGGTGGTCTGATATTCGTTTCAAGAGGCTTGATCAAATGCTGTAAAACTGAAGATGCACTCGCGGCAGTGTTGGCACATGAAATTGGGCATGTTCAGCTTGAGCACGGAATAAAATCGATCAAACGTAGCAGGCTTACCGGAGCTGTAACAACCCTTCTTATGGAAACAGGCAAATCATTTACTGGCGCTGAACTTGCCCAACTGACTGAAGCATTTGAAGGTTCAATAAATGATATCACACAGACCATGATGAATTCAGGGTATAGCAGAACTTCCGAATATGAAGCCGATAAAGTTGCAGTTAAAATTTTACAAAGAGCAGGCTACAATCCTTCTGCCTTGATTGATATGCTGGAAGAAATGAAGAAACATCTTAAGCCCGATGGACATGATTTTGCAAAGACGCATCCAAGTCCGGAATCCAGAATAAAGGAAGTAAGCAAAGCAATAGGGCAAATAAAGCCTGTTGAAACACCGCCGGCGCGCAAACAACGTTTTGAAGCATTCTTAAAAAAATTAAATAAAACATAAAGAAAGGGACAAAAAATGGCAAATATTCCTAATGATCTTAAATACACAAGAACACACGAGTGGGTACGTTTATCAGGAAATGTTGCAGAAGTTGGTATAACCGATTTTGCGCAAAGCCAGCTCTCTGATGTAACTTACGTTGAGTTGCCTGAATTGCACAAGAAGGTTGAAGCTGGCAAAGAAGTATGCACCGTTGAATCAATTAAGGCTGCCTCCGATATATATGCGCCGCTCTCCGGCTCTATAATAGAAGTAAATTCGGCGCTCACTTCTAACCCGGAAGTTATAAATTCCGATCCTTATGGCAAAGGCTGGCTATTTAAAATAAAAATTGAAAACCAATCGGAACTTAATAATCTGCTCTCCCCCACAGCATACGAAGCAGCCACTAAGGCAAGCCATTAGATATTTTATTTCAAAATAGCCGAAAGGAATATAAAGGTAAGGTGGTTATACCGCAGGATTAGCTTTTAGACCGCCATCGTAATCTGCAGGAACCACAAGATATTCACATCCACCAAATTCGCTTAATGAAACCTCTCCATAGTTAGCGTCAGATAACACTGCTCGTCATCTGCCACCATCGCTACTAAACACTGCTGGATCTATTTTCCCATCTCCATCATAGTCAGCTGTTGCCACCTGATAACTCAACCCATCAAACCCACTCAGATGGACCACACCACTATACCACCACAAGTGATATACAATGAATGCCGATTCATCCCTAAAATCATAAAGCTTTATGTGATTTACGCCTATCTACGTTTTTTCAAAGCCCTATATTTCAATAAATACTCATAATTAACAAAAAGAAAATTCACCTCAGAAGAAAAATTGGATTTGATAAGATAAGAATTGACAAGGAGAATGGTTTTTATGCTCTTTAAACACAGTATATTAGCACACTTTTCACAACATAGGCGTATCAAAAACTCAAAAAAAATGTTGCATTATTTTTTATTTTTTTGTTTACTAATGAGGTTGCAACCTAAAGTAAGTTTTTATGGAAAGGTATTGATTATTTTATAGGCGTTTGTAATAATAAACAGAAATTATGCAAATTATTGTAAATGGAGAAAAAGAATGAATAATCAAAGAATAAACATTCTTGTTGCTTCTATCTTCAGAGATCTGGCAGAAGATTTTCTGGAGACAGGAATGGTTGATGAACAAGGTGATCTTGCATTTGAAGATGTAACCGTTCATTTTGATGTTGTGGCAGGTGATCCATCGCAGGAACCGGATTTTGATGCTTTTGCCACAAAAGCCAATGCTGTGGCACTGGTGGTACGTTTTCTTGATG
>CAZBHO010000085.1:4522-8380 GCA_964491945.1 uncultured Verrucomicrobiota bacterium
TAAAATTAGAGCCATTTACAAACATTTTCCAGAGACTTCAGATTTGCCCATTTCACTGATTATTTTGCGTGATAAGGATGAGATGGATTTCAAAATAAGCTGTCCTTCCTGTGGACAAAAATTATGGTTACGTGATACGGATGTAGGAAAACGTGGCAGGTGTCCTAATTGTACTAAGCCATTTGTAATCCCTTCGCAAGAAGAACATTTAAGAGTGCAACTTCGTTTGCCTGAGACTATTTCAATTAGTAAAGTTGTGAGGAAGAATCAAGAGAGTTTCATCAATGCCATTGCTACACTCTTAAGCAGCAAGTCCGATTTTAAGGCTCAAGGTCAGGACAATCTTTCTGCTCAAGAAGCTGCAAAGAACGCTACGATGCGGATACAAATTCAAGATGTATAAAAACGCCATTTTAGCAGCTGATATTGTTTCTAAATTCTAATGGGAAAGCAAGAACAGAATTTCCTATTGCCTCCAGATTACCACATTCATACTCCTCTATGTCAGCATGCTGAAGGAACAGTTTCTGCCTATATAGAATGTGCTAAAAAAAATGGAGTGGATGGAATTATCTTTACCGATCATGCGCCTGCGCCAGATGGTTATGATCCTTTTAATAGAATGCCCATAGAGTTATATCCTGAATATCTTAAGCTTATCTCGTTTGCTAAAAAGCAAAATAATTTTCTTGTAGGTACAGGGATTGAAGCGGATCTCTATCCTGAAGGATTAAATTTCTTAAAAAAATGGCTCTATGAGCAACCATTTGATGTTGTGTTAGGTTCTGTGCACTACATAAAGGACTGGGCGTTTGATAATCCCGATGAAAAGCACTTATGGGATAAAGTGAATGTTGAAGAAGCGTGGAGAATGTATTTTCAAGAGATAGGGGCGCTGGCAGAAACAGGTATATTTGATGTAGTAAGCCATCTAGACCTTCCTAAAAAGTTTGGTTATAAACCATCAGAAAAGGCATTAAAGGAGATGGCTGCGCCAATTCTTGATAAAATTGCAAAGGCTAAAATGGTAATAGAAATCAATACATCTGGATTGCGTCGCCCTATAAAAGAAATTTATCCTTCTTTACAATTATTATCTATGGCATATGAGAGGAAAATTCCCATAGTATTTGGTTCTGACGCTCACATACCAAAGGACGTGGGATATTGTTTTAAGGATGCGGTTAAGTTAGCCAGAGAAGCAGGATACAAAACCGCCATAAAATTTTCAAAGCGGGAACGAATTGAATATACATTGCCTGTTTATGAATAGATATATAAAGTTGAGTTAGAATAAGAAGGGTGTTATGCAATATGGTGTGTGTAGTTCGGTAGATAAGGCTCATTTCTTTATGAACTGTGGACTTGATTTTATTTATTGAGTATAGTGTTTTTGAGCTTTTAAAACATCTAGAAGGAAAAGAAGCGTTTGAAATGTAAGTTGAAAAAGCTATCGCTGCTGGTATTAAGTTCCTTTGTCTAAATTGTTTTATTCCTGCAAATCTAAAAATAACAGGGATAAAAGTGGATGAAGATGCTTTAAAAAAGTTGGATAACGATTCGTATGAAGATATTGTAAAGAATAAAGATTTAATAGTCCACACTAATATAGCCACCATTCCAAATCGTTTGCCACCAGGCAGTGAAGAGTGTGATTTTAACCCTTTCTTTAATGCCCTAAAGGAAGCTTCTTATAACAAGCGTATTGCAATAGAAGGGAAGATAAGCGATAATAAAACCGAAATTATTAAAGCCATTGAATTAATGAAAAATCTCAACGAATGATAAGTGGAGTTGGATAATAAAATTGTACTCTACAGGTAAAACATTAATCAATCGCAAGATTTTTTATTCTTATAAATGATTAAGATTTTAAATATCAAGATTGGTTACATTTAGAGCGTTTTCTTGAATGAATTGTCTACGCGGTTCAACTTCTTCACCCATTAACAACGTAAAAATTCTATCTGCTTCAATAGCATCTTCCAGAACCACTTTGAGCAATTTGCGCTTTTCTGGATTCATTGTGGTCTCAAAAAGCTGTTCGGCATTCATTTCGCCAAGACCTTTATATCTCTGAATTGTCACGCCCTTTCTCCCTGCATTTCTTGCTGTTTCAAGAAGATGTAATAAATCTGTTATTGGCAAGGAAAGCTCTTCTTCATCAATAAAGGAGCCTATGACTTTAGGTTCGTCTTTTATATCACTTGTCCCTTTAGTAGAAGCTTCATCTTCTTCTGGCAGTATTTCTTTTAACGGTAAGCCTTTATTCTCTAATTGGTCTAAGAGCCTTGCTACATTTGGCGCAGAATATATTTCCCGCCAGCGTATGCCAGAATCTACATTGACCTGTGCATCTGTTTCAGAGATAATATCCAGCTCAATGCCACGCTCCTGTTCAAGACGTTCTCTCAATTTAGTAAGTTCTTCATCCGTATACACAAAATAGTGTTCTGTTTCCATCTGATTTATGACAGCAACATAGTATTTTGGCAATGCTCCAGTTTTTGAATTCCTTCTACTGATATAATTATTAAAAGGGATGCCTTTTCGTTCAATGCTTAAAGCGTACTGTTCAAGCTCTGCTATTGTATCAAGTATATTCAGCAAATCCTTACCTGCAAATTTTTTGCCTGATTTTTTTAGCACAAAAGAGGCATCTTCTGTGCCTAGTTCCAGAAGGCGTCTGGTTAACTTTGCATCAGAATCTATATATTCTTCGTGTTTCTTCCATGAAATTTTATAAAGCGGCGGTTGCGCAAGATAGATATGTCCATTTTCGATTAACTTTGGCATTTGCCTGAAAAAGAATGTTAATAATAATGTTCTTATATGTGCTCCATCCACATCGGCATCAGTCATAATAACTATTTTGTGATAGCGCAATTTTGATATATCAAACTCATCTTCACCTATGCCGCAACCCACTGCTGTAATGAGAGTACGGATTTCATTATTATTAAGTATCTTATCCAATCTTGCCTTTTCTACATTAAGCACTTTACCGCGTAATGGTAGAATGGCTTGGAACTCTCTGTTCCTACCCTGTTTGGCAGAGCCACCAGCGCTATCACCTTCCACAAGGAACAACTCACACAAAGCAGGATCCCTCTCCGAGCAATCCGCCAACTTGCCCGGCAGCGAAGCACTATCCAGCGCTCCTTTCCTTCGCGTTAGATCCCTTGCTTTTCTTGCCGCTATCCTTGCTCTGGCTGCAAGCAATCCTTTTTCTATAATTTTGCGAGCAACAGAGGGATTTTCCTCAAAGAAAGTACTTAACTCATCATTTACTATAGAAGCCACTATACCTTCAACTTCGCTATTTCCAAGCTTTGTTTTGGTTTGCCCTTCAAATTGCGGATTAAGCACTTTAACAGAGATAACGGCAGTTAAGCCCTCTCGTACGTCTTCACCAGACATGTTTTCACTTTCATCCTTAATCAGCTTATTAGCTTTGCCATAAGCATTTATTGTACGTGTCAATGCGGAGCGAAAGCCACTCAAATGTGTGCCACCCTCAACGGTATTTATGTTATTCACATAGCAACAAATTGTTTCTGTATAAGCTTCGGTATATTGCAATGCAATTTCAACGCTTACATCATCTTTCTCTTTACCGAAATATATAACTTTAGGATGTATCTGGTTCTTATTTTTGTTAAGATATTGCACAAATTCGGCAATGCCACCTTTAAAATAAAATATTTCTTCGCGCTGCGGGCTTTCTTGCGTAAGCTTAATTTCTATACCTTTATTCAAAAATGCAAGCTCACGCAATCTTGCAGCCAGAATATCCCACTCAAACTTTGTGGTAGAAAAAATTTCCAAAAAAAAAAAAAATGTAACTTTTGTGCCAGT
>CAZBHO010000086.1:0-8188 GCA_964491945.1 uncultured Verrucomicrobiota bacterium
GGATAAATAATAAGGCTTAGTTCCATTCCTCGTTAGGATACATCAGTCCGAGATATTTCGGAACGCAATCTCAAAAAAGAGTTTTACAATATTGTATAAAATTTCTACATTATTTTTCATCTTCTGTGGAGCGGTTTTATGTGGTCATTACAACTATAAAAAAGATTCTTTCTGTGTTTTTTGTGGTAAAAATTATTTTCGAAAATTCTCAATGTTTGCTGAGCTCTATTTAGTTTAATTTTATCAATATCATCTTAACAACCAACTCAACTAGCTCTAGTTTTAATAATATAAAATTTTTTAAAAAAAGTTTGCAAAAATAAAAAAGTTTTATATTTTTTACATCCGTTTTTTTTGTGCTTTGTTCTGACTGGAATTTTTAAATGAACAATTATACAAGCGTTTTAGAAAATGCGCCGTTAGTAATGGCAGCTATTGTGTTTATTCCTGTAATAGGTTCTTTACTCTTGCCATTGTTAGGTGTTTTGAATACCAAAGTCAGGAATTTTCTCTCATTACTTTTTGTTCTGGCTTCGTTTATCGGGACGCTCATCCTTATTCCTGTGGTCGTATCAGGTTATGAACCTGCTCTTGAAATGCAGCTGGGTTTTGGAACAAGTGTCTTTAGGGCAGATGGGCTTGCGGTATTTATGGCTCTTGTTTCTTCTCTGGTAGGTTCAATCATCGTGCTCTATTCTTTTGGTTATATCAAACCTTATCCAAACCAAAATGAATACTATTTTATGGTTGTTCTCTTTTTAGGTTCAATGATGGGGTTGGTCTTTGCGGCAAACCTGATCGTGCTTTATGTGTTCTGGGAACTCACAGCGATATCAAGCTGGCGTCTTATAGGATTTTTCAGAGAAAAATCATTTGTTATCAAGGCAGACAAGGCTTTTCTTATGACCTTTCTCGGGGCGCTTCTTATGCTGCTTGGCTTTATATCTCTTTACTCTGAAGTAGGTTCTTTTGATTTTGCTGCAATAAAAAAATACTTTGAAGCAGGGAAATTGCCGAGCAACATAACTGTCTGCCTCATTCTGGCTGGAATGTTCGCAAAGTCTGCCACTTTGCCACTTCAGACGTGGTTGCCTGATGCAGGTGTTGCGCCTTCTCCTGTTACTGCGCTTCTTCATGCTGCAGTTCTTGTGAAAATTGGCGTTTATGTCTATGCACGGCTTTTTGTTGTACTAATGCCCCTTGATGAATTCTGGCATACTGCTGTGCCTTTAATTGCAGGTTTAAGCTCTCTAATCTCTGCTGGTGCAGCTCTTATTGAAACTGACATCAAACGCATAATTGCTTTCTCAACTATAAGTCAGATCGGCTACATATTTATGGGCTTTGCCATTGATAATGAGATGGCAGTTTTTGGCAGTATGCTGTATATCCTTATGCATGGCCTTGCAAAAGGAGGGCTTTTTCTTTGTGCAGGCATAGTGGAGCATAGCGCTCACACAAAGGATATAACCAAAATGGGAGGGCTCTTTAGGGTTATGCCTATAACGGCTGTCTCATTTTTTATTTGCGCTTTTTCTGTAATGGGTATCCCGCCAACAGGTGGTTTTTTTGGCAAATTCTCCGTTATAAGCGGAGCATCGCTTGCAATTATCAATAAATTGGATTTTCTGATCGTTTCTATCTTTGTTGCAACAGCGGTGCTCACAATGGTTTATCTTTTGAGACTTTTTTATATGGTATTCTTAGGTGAAACTAAACTTCCTCATCCGCACAGAGAAGGCACTTCTGTTATGGTTTTTTCTGTGGCTTTGCTTGCAGTGCTTACAATTTTAAGTGGCATAATTATAAACCCTATTGCAAAAGTCACTCATATTGCTGTGGCTCAAATGTTAGGAACTATGTAAGTTTATGGATGTTGAAAAGATAATATGGCTAATTATGGCTATTCCGCTTTTAGCGGCTATATGCTCAATAGTTTTCTCAAAAGCGCGTTTGCTGCAACAATTGTTCGCTATAATCTTTAGCGCAGCAAGTTTAATCTTTGCAATAAAGCTTTATGGTAATCAAGCAGAGTTTGTATATCAATGGGCTGGTAGGAGTTTTGGGCTTGATTTTGCTATAAGGCTCTATAGCTTTAGCTCCTTCATATTGATTGGCGCCGCTGGTTTTGCTTTGCTCATCGCTTTATATGGGAATGCATTTTTTTGTATTGAGCCGAGCAAAATGGCACTTTTTAATTTTTATCTCTTCATTACGCTCCTTATGACAAATGGCGTGGCGTTGGCTAATAACCTTGTGCTGCTTCTATTCTTCTGGGAGGGCTTGCTATTCACTCTCTATGCTATGATCGCCATAGGAAGACCTGGCAGCTGGAAGACAGCTGTTAAAGCGGTGATACTCGTCGGTTTGTGCGATATTGCTCTTATGTTCGGAATAGGTCTTGTGTGGCACAAGACAGGCACATTTACAATTTCTCAAATGAAAGTGCCAATGGATACAGTTGGCACAATAGCATTCTTCCTTATGGTGCTTGGCGCTACAGCAAAAGCTGGTGCAATTCCTTTCCATACATGGATCCCTGATGCAGCTGAAGATGCGCCGCTCCCCTTTATGGCGCTTGTGCCCGCAGCTCTTGAGAAGCTCATTGGAATATATTTTCTGGCTAGAATAACGCTGGATATCTTCGTATTAACTCCCGGTTCAATTCCAATGCAAATTTTAATGTACCTTGGAGTTGCCACAATACTAATAGCTGTGATGATGGCGCTCATCCAAAAAGACTACAAACGGTTGCTCGCATATCACGCAGTCTCGCAGGTAGGTTATATGATTCTTGGAATTGGCACTGCTGTGCCTGCAGGAATAGTTGGTGGCATTTTCCATATGATAAACCACGCAATGTATAAATCCTGCCTCTTTTTAACAGGTGGTTCAGTTGAACGACAATGTGGAACAACTTCCTTAGAAAAACTTGGGGGGCTTTTCAGAAAAATGCCTATAACTGCTGTGTGTTTCATTGTTGCAGCTTGTGCGATTTCTGGTGTGCCACCTTTCAACGGTTTTTTCTCAAAAGAGCTCGTATATGATGGTGCTCTTGAAGCTGGCAAAATTTTCTATATCGGCGCATTGCTTGGATCAGTGCTCACAGCCGCTTCTTTCCTAAAGCTTGGGCACTCCGCATATTTTGGCGCTTTGCAACCTCAAAACCAGAATGTTAAAGAAGCGCCTGCCTCAATGCTTATTCCGATGATTACTCTTGCCGGGCTTTGCACCTTGTTTGGTTTGTGGAACGCTTTGCCTTTGCGCGCTCTGGTGCAGCCAGCAATTGGCGAAAAAGTTTTGGAAGGGCACGATTTTTCAGGTTTGCCGCATAACATCATCTTAATAGTTTTATCGTTAATGGCGTTGGCTCTTGCTATTTTAAACCATATTTTTGGGGTGAAACGCGCTGGGGGAAAAGCGGTGGGAGCTTCCGACCATATCCACTATGCGCCTGTTTTAAGAACAATATATGACCTGGCAGAACGTAGGTTCTTTGACCTTTATGATGTGGGTTTAAAGTTTCTCGGCGTGCTAGCACTAATATTGAACTTCTTTGATAGATTCATCAATTGGCTTTCGGATGGGTTCGGTGTTGGAGTTGCTATGTTCGTTTCGCGCTGGCTCTCCGCAAGGCATAGCGGCAGTTATCCAAAATATCTGGTCTGGCTAATCGCGGGAGCAGCCATTATTATATGGTTTATTTTGAAGGATAAATAAAATGGCTTTAGTTCTAATCATAGCGCCCTTATTTGCGGTGCTTTTGGCAAATATATTGCCTAAAAGCTGGCAAAGAATTATCATTCTTTTTGCAATTGCTTTTTCACTCTTCCAAATAGTATTCACTCTTTCTCCTGCGATGCATTCAGAAACAACAGCAGGATATATCGCTTCATTCCTCGCAATAGATGACTTAACACGAGTGATGCTACTTGCTATAGCAATAGTATCAATAGCCGCCATACTACTCATAATGGCTTCTGATAATATAACAAAAGAACAATCATTCAACATGCTTAACCTTATCCTGATTGCTCAACTTGGAATGAATGGTATCGTTATGGTTAAGGATATCTTTAGCATATACGTTTTCCTTGAAATTGCTGCGATATCTTCCTTCATCCTTATTGCCATTAATAAGGACGAACTTTCGCTGGAAGGTTCTTTTAAATATCTAATTATGTCAGCTGTGGCTACTGTAATGATTCTGCTCGGGATAGCTATACTCTTTGCTAAAACAGGAACAGTTAAATTGATTGAACTTGCCCCTATTTTTAAGCTGGAGGAAAAAAATGCATTCTTAATGCTTGGCTTTGCTCTGGTAATTACTGGCGCAATTATCAAATGCGGCGTAGCACCATTCCATACGTGGGTGCCAGATGCATATATGTCAGCACCAGCCCCAGTTTCTGTATTACTTGCTGGCATAGTCACGAAAGCAACAGGTGTTTACATCCTGCTTCGTGTTGTTCTGGCGCTGTTGCCAGAAGGTGGCATTCCAGCTTTTGCGCTGTTGCGGGCAATTGGCGCAATAACTTTAGTACTGGCTGCTTTGCTTGCTCTGGTTCAAAAGGATTTTAAAAGGATGCTTGCCTATTCAAGCGTCAGTCAGGTTGGTTTCATCCTGCTCGCCTTCGGTGCTGGCAATCAGCTCGGAATTGCTGCCGCAATATTTCACTTGTTTAATCACGCAATCTTCAAATCATTACTGTTTATAGATGCAGCAAACGTTGAAATGAAAACGGGAAAAACAGATATGTCTTTATTAGGTGGACTTGGCGCCAAAATGCCAACAACAAGTGTGACAACTCTTGTGGGACTTCTCTCAACAGCTGGGGTACCGCCTTTATCTGGATTCTGGAGCAAACTTTTTGGCATCATTGCATTATGGCAGGCTGGCTACACAACTTATGCAACTATTGCCATCCTTGCAAGTCTTATAACGCTTGCTTACTTCCTTTCTATGGAGCGCCAGATATTTTTCGGTAAACTTCTACCAGAATGTGAAAATGTTGAAGAAGCTTCTTTCTTTTCTCTGCTTCCAGCAATTTTGTTGATGTTAATTACAATAGGGCTGGGGCTTGCTGTGCCGTGGTTGCTCGGCAGCTTCATTATGCCAGCTCTTTTAACAGGTGCTTAAGGTATATTTATTATGATACTGGATGCTATTCTATTTTTATTTTTGGTTTTGACGGCTCTGTGGAGCATAATGAGTTCTGATCTATTGAAAGGTGCAATAGCTCTGGCTATAACCAGCATTGTGATAGCGCTCACAATGTTTAGGTTTGATGCGCCAATAGCAGCTGTGCTTGAGCTTTCTGTTTGTGCAGGCTTAATAACGGTGGTCTTTATAAGCGCTATAAGCTTAACAAGACCTCTCAATGAAACAGGAGTTAAAGAAAGAAGAAAATATCATTTTAAACGATATTGGGTTCTGCCTATACTTGCATTTGTTGGTGCTCTGATTGTCTGGCGTTTTGCAATAAATAATCCAGACCTTTTCAAAATAAACACAACGCCAGTTTTTGGCGTTTCAGAAAACACTTTTAGAAGTGTATTCTGGAATGAACGAATTATAGATATTTTTGGACAAATAATCGTTATCATGGCAGGTATATTTGGAGTTGTAGTGCTGTTTAAACGCCTTTATGAAAGTAAGGAGGCAAACAAATAATGCTGGCTATTATATCAATTTATTCGGCTGCCATAGTCTCTTTAATGATTATAGGCTCTTATGCGCTCTTTGTGACAAGAAACGCAATTAGGCTACTTATAGGACTAGAAATTATGACAAAAGCTGCAACGCTTGCCCTGATTTTTGCAGGAAAACTTTCAGATAAAATGGCTCTCGCTCAATCGCTAGTTGTTACGCTTATATTAATTGAAGTTGTTGTGGTGGTTGTGATAGCTGGTATAATTCTGAACGTCTATTTACGTAAAGGCACAATAGATATGAAACAAATGAATAAATTGCGTGGATGAAACTATGGAACTATATCTTACAACACCTGTTGTGGCTTTTGCAATTACCTTTGTTGCGGTAACTTTGCTTGCAGCACTTCTCTCAAAACTCGGTGCCAAACCATCCAAAGAAGCAGCTGGCAAAACCAAACCATATTCCTGCGGCGAAACTATGCAGGAAAATCGTGCTCAACCTGATTACCAGCAGTTCTTCCCTTTCGCTTTCTTCTTCACCATAATGCATGTGGTAGCGCTCATTGTGGCAACACTGCCTGCAACAATTATGCCATCAGCCTTTTTTATTGGCGGACTTTACATACTTTCTACCTTAGTTGGTCTCATTATCTTGTATAGGAGTTAATAAAATGAGCCTTGTCAAAAAAATAGTCACATGGGCAAGAATAAAATCGCCATGGATAATTCACTTCAATACTGGGGCATGTAATGCATGCGATATTGAAATTGTTGCAGCTTTAACACCGCGCTTCGATGTTGAACGCTTCGGCGTGCAACTAAAAGGCACTCCACGCCACGCCGATGTACTAGTCTGCTCAGGACCTGTTACCAGACAAATTAAAGATAGATTGGTCAGAATTTATGAACAAATGCCTGAACCAAAATTCGTTGTGGCAGTTGGTACCTGCGCATGTTCAGGGGGGGTCTTCCACGGCTGCTATAATATTAAAGGCGGTATTGACTCTGTAATACCTGTATCCGCTTATATACCCGGCTGTCCAGCCAGACCAGAAGCAATAATTGATGGCGTAGTTAAACTTTTAGCAGCGCTTGATGAGGCATCTTGATATGGAAACAGAAGAAAAAATACTCAATCAAATTAAAGAAAAATTCAACTTTCTGGAATCTTCCCTCCGATTGCAACGAGCCCGAAGATTGTGGGTTGAAACTCCATACGAACACTTTGAAAAAGTCTTAAACTTTATAGTCAACGAACTTGCATTCTCAACTCTATGCACAATCACAGGTCTTGATGAAGGTGAAAAACTTTCTGCAATTTATCATCTTGCAAATAAGGATGGTGTTGTGGTAAATTTAAAAACATCCGTTTTAAAAAGCAATCCTGTGCTGAAAACAATTTCTAATGTTTTCCCAGGAGGCATAATTTATGAAAGAGAACTCGTAGACATCCTCGGATTTAAAGTGGAAGGTCTGCCTCAGGGCTCAAGATATCCATTGCCGGATGATTGGCCTGAAGGCGAATATCCATTACGAAAAGATTGGCAACCGAAAGAAGCATCACAAGGAGTTCAAAACAATGGCTAAAATCACAATCCCTATAGGGCCACAACATCCAGCTCTTAAAGAGCCAGAAGGCTTTAGACTGGTGCTTGAAGGTGAAAAGATCTACGAAGCTTCCGTTCGACTGGGTTATAATCATAGAGGCATAGAAAAAGGATGTGAATCCCGCACCTATGTTCAGGCAGTATATCTCGTTGAACGCGTCTGCGGCATATGCTCTCATTCCCACTCAACAGCTTTCGTTCAGGCAGTGGAAGAAATTGCAGGTGTTAAACCACCGCCAAGAGGATTATACATAAGAACTCTCATAGCAGAACTTGAAAGAGTGCATAGCCATCTACTATGGCTTGGAGTGGCAGCTCATGAAGTTGGCTTTGATACTCTTCTAATGTATACATGGCGCGATAGAGAAATTGTTATGGATCAGCTCGCTGCATTAAGCGGGAACCGCGTCAATTACGGAATGAACACCATAGGCGGCGTGCGGCGCGATGTAACAAAACAACAGTTAGAAGAACTCGCTAAAGCAATTGACCAACTTGAAGAAAGAACAAAATACTATATCCAGGTTGCCACTCAGGAAGCCACACTAATCGCAAGACTCTCTGGAGTTGGAAAACTATCTTATGAAGATGCAAAAAGACTTGGCGCAGTAGGCCCAACAGGTAGAGCCAGTGGACTTGATATAGATACACGGCGTGATGATCCTTACGCTGCTTACGATCAAGTCTCTTTTAAAGTCATCACAGATAATCATTGCGATGTCTATGGCAGAACTTTGGTACGGCTCGGCGAACTTATGGAAACCTATTCCATCATCCGCCAGCTGATAAAAAATATCCCTGATGGACCAATCCTAACAAAAGCTCCTCGTAAAATTCCAGCAGGAGAGGCTTTTAGTAGATATGAAGCCCCACGTGGTGAAGATGTCCATTACGTCCGATCTAATGGCACTGAAAAACCAGAACGT
>CAZBHO010000087.1:0-8179 GCA_964491945.1 uncultured Verrucomicrobiota bacterium
TGAGCCTCACTCTTTTGAATTATCAACTTCAGAGGAAATGCAATGCAGTGCTCTTCGTCACTTATTGCTAACCCAACCCTATTTGAACCAAAATCTATAGCTAAAATTCTGCCTTGATTGCTCATATAAGCTTGTGGCAATTCTTACATTCTTTTAACTTTGCCACCATTTTCTTTACATCCTGCGCATATTTTTTCTGACATACAAGCGTCACACCTTGATGCTGCACCACAACAAGGTCTGAAACACCAATTAAAGCAACCAGCTTTTCATCAGAAATGATGATGTTACTATGAGCATCCAATAGCTCGCTGTGTCCTAACACTATGTTGTTATGCTTATCCTTCGGAAAGTGTTTGTGAAGCGCAACCCAAGAACCAACATCATCCCAGCTGAACATTGCCTTTGCCATAACGATATTTTTTGCGCGCTCCATTAAAGCATAGTCTATTGATATCTTTTCTAGCTTTGGATAGATCTTTTTAAGAAGCTCCTGTAATGATCTTTCACCATCCCGACACTTTCCCACTGCTTCCATCAAAGTTAAAAGATATGGCGCATTTTGCTTTATTGCCTTTTTAAATGATTGCACACTCCATATGAACATTCCAGAGTTCCAAAAGAACTTTTTTGAAGCCACATATTGCTTTGCTAGTTTTAGCGCAGGTTTCTCTGTGAAACATTTTACAGAATAAAATTGCGTTTTTCGTAAACTCGTCAGGGGCTTCTGCGCTATTTTTATGTAACCAAAGCCCGTGCTTGGCTCGCTCGGCTTTATTCCTATTGTAATAAGATAATCCTGCAAAGAAGCCAGCTCCATACAACTTTTTAAACATTCTTGAAATTTTTCAAGATCGCCTATTAAGTGATCTGCGGTTAGCACACAAAAAACGGCGTCCTTATCCCTCTTTTCTATGAGCGCTGTTCCTAATGTAATGGCAGGTGCAGTATCGCGCCCTATAGGTTCACCAATAATTTGCTCAGCAGGAAACCCCGGCAGGACTTTGCTTGTTTCATTAATCAGATCTGCATTGGTTATAATAAAGATGTTTTGTAGTGGCACAATGCCCTTTAGCCTCTCAACAGCCATTTTTATCATAGGCTGATTGCCAAAAAGCTGGAGGAGCTGCTTCGGCTTTTTTGATGTGCTCATAGGCCAGAAGCGCTCGCCTTTGCCACCAGCAAGTATTATGGCATAGCAACGGTAGCTTAAACTATGATCCTTTAATTTCATATAGTGGCGCATTTTATAGAGCAAAACACATCTCTCAAGCTTTTTTAATAGATCCTCCTCATCAAAAAAATTTCAATAGCTGTTGCTCATTTACTTTTTGTTTATTATGCTTGCCGTATCTTCCTGTGAATTCCCCATTTTGTTTTCTTTCTTTGAAAGTTTTCATCACAATATGTTTCTGCATTTCTTCCATAGCAATTGGTTCTTTGTTTTTGTAATTTGTGATACGTTTTTCTGCCACATGGCAGTAATCTTCCGATATATCTATGCCCACATATTCATATCCCAGTATTCTTGCAGCAACTAATGTGGTTCCACTTCCACAATAAGGATCAAGCACCAACCCATTTTTTGCTTCGTCCATAACAGAATAGATACATCGTATTGGCAATTCAAGCGGGAATGGTGCCGGATGCGTATTGCTTCTCTCTGGTGGGAAGCGCCATATAGAAGTTAATAATGCATGTTTAGGTTTCAATTCTTCACCTATCGTGTTATTGTCCCTTTGGTTTATACAGCCAGTATATTCTTTCTTCAACCTGCCAGAAACGCCAGCCCCGGATATTTGCTGCAATCATCCTATCCAAAATTATCTCCTGCCTGATGATCCACTTAGTCTTACGTAGCCAATCCGTAGGGTGCAATAAAATGCCTTTCTCCCACCTCAATTTGTGATTATAAAAGAAAGATCCTCCCGGTTTTGTCATCCTGAAAATCTCATTTAAAACCTCCTCCTGATTTGTTTGATATAGTTCTTCTGGATATTTATCTGATGCACCACTATATTTAACGCTCGTTACAAGCCATCCCTTTTTGTTTTCTCCCTTATTGTAAGGAGGTGAAGTAATAGCAACATCAATAATCCTATCAGGCAAACTTTTTAAAACACTTAAGGCATCTCCTTTTATGATTTTGTAACAAAAAATTATAGAAATCTTTTGCTATGTAATCTTGATATTTTGATAGTTCTTGTTTACGCAATAGAAATAGTGTTTTTCACAACGCCGTTTTTAATATCTGCAAGATTAGCGGCGCAAGCAAAATAAGGAATACACATGGGAAAATAAACACTATCAGAGGAAACAACATCTTCATTGGTGCCTCATTTGCCTGTTTTTCTGCCCGCATAAATCTTTTGGTTAAAAGCTGTGCAGATTGAATGCGAAGAGTTGTGCCTATGCTCACACCAAGCTCATCTGCCTGAATCAAAGCAGAAGCCAAACTGCTAATATCAGGATGCGCAATTCTATTTGCAAAACTCTCAAGCGCCTGCTTCCTCGTTTTCCCAAGCTGAATTTCTAATAAAACTCTTGAAAGCTCTTCTATTAGAGGATTTGATGCTTTCTGTTGCACAATGTTTTTTATGGCAGACATAAAATCCAGCCCAGCCTCAACCGAAAGCGTAAGCAAATCTATCACAAACGGCAAAGCTCTTATTATTTCTTTATGTCTCTTTTTGATCATGCTCTTCAACCAGAATTCGGGATATATACAAAGATAAATAAAGGTAGCCAGAGCGAACATAACAATTCTCTTAAAATTATTGCCTTGTTGTTCGGGAGAAGTTAAGTAAAGCAATGTCAGCAATAAAAATAGAACTGTCCCATAAACTACAGGCACCAAAAGCCTTACGCCAAGAAATTCTCTTGCTGAAATCACCCCATCATATCCAGCAGAGGCAATCATAGAATTTGCTTTTGAAATAAGCGTTTTGAACTTATCCAAATTTAGTTTATCAGCAACTCCCTGCGCAAAGGGCACAAGAAGCCTTATAAGTAGAGGCAACACACGTTTTTCTCTACTGCCATCGGCAAGAGTTATATATGTTATGGCGACTGCCGATTTTATAACATAAAACATTATACCAGCAATCGCTATTGCCCACAATAGAGCCAGAAGATATATTATCAAATCACTAAACATCTATAGTGACTATCCTTTTTATTAAAATTGCTCCAATAACTTCCAACACAATCACCAGCAAAAGTATCAAGATCCCCACAACCGAGCTAAAAAATGATATTACAAGGGTTGGGTCAAGAAAATACAAAAGAAACACCAGCGCAATAGGCATTAACCCCACAACTATCCCCTGAATTTTGCCCTGTGATGTAAGTGCCTTTATTCGTAAATTAATACGGTTTCTTTCGTGAATAGTGGCAGCTATCCTATCAAAAACATCCGTCAGATTGCCACCAGTTTGCCTTGCAATTTCAATTGCCTTGATCATTAAGGTTAGATCCTCTGAAGGAATTCTCTTTGTCATATTTTCCAAAGCCTCATTAAATTTAACTCCAACTCTTATTTCCTGCAAAACAAGCGCAAACTCCTGTGATATTGGTGAAATCTGCTGTTTTGCAATGTGCTCAAAGGCTTGCGATATGCTTCCGCCAGCTTTAAGCACCGCGCTCATAGTGCCTAGCGCTTCAATCAGTTGATTATTGAATTTTTCCAACCTGCGCTTCTTGTAGAAAGATATAAGCAGTTTAGGCAAATTAAGGGCAAAAAATACAGCAATAACTCCAAAAAATAATCCCTGCGTAATTTTTCCTGTGCTCTCAAAAGAACCGAACAAAAGAAAAGCCACTATAAAAAAGAGCACCGCACCAGCATAAGCCAGCTCCGTTATACGCTGTGGTGGAATGAAAAAGAATACATCAGCAAATTCTTGAGCCGCTTTCACTGAATAGCTGTTTGCATAATTCTCAGCACCTGCCTTCAATGATTGTAAGAGTGCATAAATAAAACCACCAAAAGAAATGCTAAATAATATCGCTATAATCACTATCAACATCCGCTAACTCCTTTTTAAGGATGGATTAAACATAGCCATATTCACCTTTAAGCCCTTGCTCTCAAGCTCTTCTATGAAGCGTGGCACTGCACCTGTGCTGACTATCTGGCCAATCACCTTGCCATCAGGCGCAATACCCACCTGCTTAAAAACAAAAATATCCTGCATCGTTATGCGATCACCTTCCAGCCCAACTATTTCAGTAACGTGACTTACTTTCCTTGAACCATCACTATAACGCGCAGTTTGCACAATCAAGTGAATTGCAGAAGCTATCTGTTCACGAATCGCTCGCGATGGCAACTCTAACCCAGACATCATTGTCATCGTCTCTAATCTGGCTATTACATCACGCGGCGAATTTGCATGCACGGTTGTCATTGAACCATCGTGTCCTGTGTTCATAGCCTGCAACATATCAAGCGCCTCTCCACTACGACATTCTCCGATAACTATCCTATCAGGCCTCATTCGCAACGCATTCCTAAACAAATCTCTTATTGTAACCGCCCCTTTACCTTCTATGTTTGGTGGACGCGCCTCCAGCCTAACTACGTGCGGCTGATTCAGCCTTAGTTCTGCCGCATCTTCAATTGTAATTATCCGCTCTTCTGGCGGCAAAAAGGAACTTAACACATTTAAAAAAGTTGTCTTACCTGAACCGGTTCCACCAGAAACAATAATATTTTTCCGCGCTATAACACACAATCTTAAAAAATCGGCAATATCTCTCGTAACAGTCCCCTTCTCAATTAAGTCATCAATAGTAAGCGGCACTCTGGAAAATTTGCGAATTGTAATTGTAGGCCCATTTAACGCCAGTGGTGGAATGATGGCATTCACTCGTGAGCCATCCTTTAATCTTGCATCAACATAAGGCTGGCTTTCATCTATGCGCCTGCCAATTGGCGTTACTATCCGTTCAATCACAGCCAGCACCGAGGCCTCATCCATAAACTGCTTGTCGCTAAGCTCCAGTTTCCCTCCCCTTTCAATATAAATTTGATCATAGTTATTAACCATAATTTCGGTAATGGTGTCATCTTTTAATAAATCTTCTAAAGGACCAAGCCCTATAGACTCATCATATATCTCTTTTAAAAGCTCATTAGGCACCAACCAGTCAGGAAGTCTATCTTTAACTTCCTCTATGATCTCCTCAAGTATCCTCCTTGTCTTACTGTGCAACTCGTTTTCTTTAATGTGGGAAGCCGTCAACCTCTTAATATCAAGTCGTTCAAGAAGCTCCTTGTGAATTTCACGCTTAAGCTTAGCTTTCACATCTTGCTTGGTGCGTAAGATATCCACTTCTTTATCAAGTTTTAATGCAGATGTTTCTTTGGTTTTAAGAGGTTCCTCTGCTTTAGCAGTTCCGCCATCTACTTTAAGAACTATATCACAGCTACCAATAGTTATTTTGTTGCCACTAAAAAGCGGCACCCGCCCTTTTATTTTTACCCCATTCACATAAGTGCCGTTTCTACTTTGCAAATCCTCAAGCCATATGCCATCATCCCTTACAATCAATAACGCATGCTTTGGATTTACCTCTTTTTCTTCAATAACTATTTTGTTGCCTTGTTCAGAACCTATAGGATAGACTCCTAAAATAAGCGGATACTCAATCGGTTCCTTGCCCGGAACATAAAATTCTATTGCAACTCTTCTATCTGCCATAAATACCAATACCTTATAGGTTCTTCTTGTGCCTGATATCCCGCTGCCTTATGCGATTTAACTCTGGCAAACTGTGCTGAATATGTTCAAAATTTATAGTAGGCGGGTTAGTTATAAAGCCAACATCGTTGGGATTGCGCAAAGTTAATGTCAATTTTCCCCGCACATTTTGAGCAAACGTAAGCAATTCTGCCTCCTGCGGAGTAACTTCCAACGTTATCGTGCTATAACTTGATTGTTGCATTGTTGCTCCCTGATATCTCATAGCGTTCATCAAACTCCTGCCTCTGGCTGTCTGCTGACCTGTGGCAAGCACAGTAACATCTTGCAGAACAGTTAAAGTCACCATCTCCACCTGTTCAGGATTCTTTGCCGAAGGCAGCTGAAAAGTACCAATAATATCAACTCTATCATTAGGTCTTATCATAGAGCTTACTGAACTTACAGAATCAATTGCAATTGAAACCGCTCGCATTCCCGGCAAAACCATCCCGGCAAAACCAGAATCCAAACTATATCCACCCTCAATATCGGACCACTGAATAGTATCGCCCTTTGCTACTCTGTTGATAAGCTTCTTGCCAAGAACCTCGTTGTAGGATTCACCAAGAATGTCACGACTATCTACCTGACTTTCCGGCAGTTGCTTCGCATCAAGATCCGATAAAGCAATCACCGTCCCTGAAGGCAAATCCTTCTTGGCGGCTATCACATAAACCTTGCGCTCCTTGCTGGCAAACTTTGCCTTCTCGTGTTTCAGATAAAGCGCTGAAAGCCACAGCGCAAGAACACCTGCCACTATGGATATGATAAGAATAACCTTATTGCTCATCTTGCTGCTCCTTTATTTTCTTTATTAACCGCCACTACTAAATGCCACAATCAGCCTTTCATTGCTCCCTATACTATACTCGCTTATAAATATAAAGCAAATATCTTTAAATGGAGCTTTGCTAAAAGCCATAAAATTACCTCCTGTGCGCCTTCCAAATTCATTACACTTATGCCAACCTTCCTGCTCCATAGCCGACAAGAGCTTTTCTGATAAACCCTGTGAAAGAAATGGCACTTTATAAAATTCAATGACAACATTCCGTTGCTCCAACTCAATTTTGTAATATGGCAACATCCCTAAAGATCTGGCAATGGCAGGAAAAGCCGAATGCATTTTCCCGAAAACACTCACCTCTTCTTTCTTGTGCTTAACGCTGAATACAACAGTGCCCTGTGCACCACTAAACCGAAGCACCAAATATCTAATAAGTTTATTCCCT
Organism: uncultured Verrucomicrobiota bacterium; assembly: GCA_964491945.1. Classification (GTDB taxonomy): domain Bacteria; phylum Verrucomicrobiota; class Kiritimatiellia; order JAAZAB01; family JAAZAB01; genus CAZBHO01. The sequence continues at coordinate 6,980 of CAZBHO010000087.1, forward strand.
TCCTCATAAAAACCTTGCCACATCCCTTCCGTATTCTTTAATGATAATCCGCTTTCATCATTAAACGCACCTCTTATCTGTTTAATAGCATCAACAAAAGCTTCATTAACACCAAAAATCTCTATTTCCGCATTTACTCCATTCACCTTCCCAGTGCTCTTATAAATACTCTGCCAATTAGAAAGCGCCCTTAACGCTTTCTCCCCACCACCTTTCAAAAACTGCTTTTCGATAAAAACTTTTCCAAAACCACAAATAGCAATAATGCATACCAGCGATGAAATTATTACCGCCTTATCTTGCTTTCCAAAAAATTTTTTCATAAAGGATCAAAGAAACATTCCCTGTTTCCAAAAGTCAAAATATCTATTTTTTTATTCCAATACAAGCTTTTAATTAGCCTGATGAAAGATAGACAATTGATTAAAAAAATAATCCATTTTCTGTTAAGTTTCGTACTGGTTTATAAAATTATTTTTCTTTTTTCATAATTTGCGAGTAGCGCATAAGGAAGAAGATAATGGAATACAGAATGGCACTGGCAATAGGCATAAATATAAGCCAGATCAAAATTGCTCCCACAAGATATGAACTCAACGAGGCAATAAGTTCGCTCCAAGTATGAGGCAGCATCGATTTTAAAGTATGAAGGTCAAAACTCAATGGCTTGTTCCATGGCAGAAGGCTACTCAGCCATAAAAAGATAGGGATCAAAGTCAAATGTATTGGAGCGGCGGCATAGTTGACGAGCTGGACTACACCCATATTGAGTTTAAAAATTATTGCAAAAAGAGCGCACATTGGTGTGGCAAATCCCAGGATAGGGAATGAACCTGCAGAGATGCCTACAGCGATGCTTAAAGCAATTTTTGTTGGAGTTAGTCCCTGCCGGAAAAGCTCGGCGATATACTCTGTTATTTTTATCAAAGCAGGCTTCTTATTCATTTGAAATTAGTTTTCTGTAAAAATTGCTTTTATTTTTTCTGCCAGTTTATATCCAATGCCTTTGACGTTTGCAATTTGTTCTGTTGAAGCATTCTTTAAATTATCAACGGAGCCAAAGGTTTCCAATAGGGCTTTCTTCTTTGCTTCGCCTATACCTTCTATTTCATCCAGCAAAGATTCTTTTAGCTTTTTCCATCGTAGTTTTTTGTGGTAGTTTAATGCAAAGCGATGCGCTTCGTCACGTATACGTTGTAG
>CAZBHO010000088.1:0-7594 GCA_964491945.1 uncultured Verrucomicrobiota bacterium
CAGATAATATAATGCTTGATAAAGATGGTGTCATAAAAATTATAGATTTTGGCATTGCATGTGTTGGAGGCAGAAACCTTAATCAGCATTGGATATATGGAACACCATATTATATGAGTCCCGAAGAATTTTACGGTCAACCAATTGATGCGCGTTCTGACGTCTTCTCTATGGGTGTGACCATTCATGAACTAATTACAGGGCGTATGCCTTTGCCAGAAAATCTGGCACCTCCCCCATTAAAAGATTATATTCCTTGTTGTCATAGTGAGTTACCAAAAAGAATCGTACAGGTCTTAAATACCGCAATGGCTATCAATCCAGAAGAAAGATATTCAGATATGTTAACATTTGCTTATGAATTTAAAAAAGCAGTAAAGCAAAATAGCTAGTTAATTGCTAGTTTAATAAAATCATTAAGTGCATGGTAGTAAGATGAAGACGTTATGGATTCACTATCACTGTGTCTGCCGGAAAGCTCAAAAAAGAATTTTGGCTCTTTTGCATTATTAAAAAGCTTTTGCCCCATATCAAATGGAGTAATTTCATCTTCTCTGCTGTGCGCAATTAAAATAGGGCAAGATATATTTTTGATGTAAGAGGATACTTCGTGTTTTTCTCTGGATAACAATTTTATTGGCAAATATGGATAAAGCAATGCTCCCATATCAGGAATGGAAGTAAAAGCGCCTTCAATGATGAGCCCTGCAGGATTAACCTTGCTTGCCAGAAATGCAGCAACAGCGCCTCCAAGAGAGTGTCCGAATAAAACAATTCTTTCAGGTTTTTCCTTGCGCATTTGTATCAAAAAATTCCATGCAGCAATGGCATCTGCTTGTAATCCTTGTTCGGATGGTTTGCCGCCACTCTTGCCGTATCCTCTGTAATCTATGATTAGTACGTTCAAGCTCATAGAATTTATGGTCTGCAGTCTGTGTAGACGGCTACTAATATTGCCTGCATTGCCATGGAAAAACAGCACAGTGCCTTTCGCTTTTTCTGCAGGCACATACCAGCCACAAATGGATATATTATCGGCTGTTGAAATAAAAACTTCCTCATACGGTAATCCTATAGTTGCTGGGGTGCTTTCTATTTCCCTTGAAGGCGCATAAATGAGTTTGCGTTGGAACAAAAAGAAGTAGAAAATTATGATAACGTATATAATGCATAAAAAGAGAATGATTCTTAAAGAGACTATCAGAAATATCCGCATAAATTAAAATTCAACTTCAATTTTGCATTCACGTGCCCATAAACATAAATTTATAATTGGCCATAGCGCTGTGCTTTGAATAGGCAGATTGGAAGAACGAATCCAGCGCAGCAAATTATGCTCATTAAAAATTGTTCCTAAAAGCGGATTTTCGTAAACTGTTTCTTCAATAAAAGGTTTGAGTAACTCACCAAACCATTCACGTACAGGCACAGGAAAGCTCATCTTACGCCTGTTAATTATTTCTGCTGGTAGTTCTCCTTCAAAGGCTTTGCGCAATAAGAATTTTGATTCCACCAGTCCAGCCTTATCTATTTCCTTCGCATTAAGATGTTCTGCCTGCTTAAATGCCTCCTCACTAATAAATCTTATTTTATAATCATCTGGCAAAGTAAATAGATATTCAATTATCCTGTGGTCAGTAAAAGGCACTCTTGCTTCAACAGAAGCCGCCATTGTGCTGCTATCCACTCGCGAAAGCAAGCCTTCCAAATTGATCCTGGCATGAATGTGCATAAGCTGATCAAACAGAGTCCCTTTGGAAAATTTTGTAAACATATCCTCATAATAAGCGCAAACTTCTTCATCCATTTTGAGCAAATTCCAGATCTCATCAGCAAGCAGCATCTTTTTGTGAGCCATACTCACCCATGAATTTAAGAGGAAAAATTGGTCCGCAGGACATATTAAGAAATCTCTTCCATACAGCCTTCTTATTGCCCTATCAATCGGTGTTGGAACTTGCCCGGTATTTTCAGAGTGGCGTGCCCTTTCGTAATCAAATGCGCTCAAATATGGCAAAACATACCCACCAAAAATTTCGTCTGCTCCCTCTCCACTTAAAGCCACAGTAAACTCTCTCTTTAACGCTTTTGCCAGATGATATATCGGCACTTCATTCGGAGTTGAAAGTGGCATCCCTTTCCAATTAATCAACATCCTCCAATCAGCAGGATAATCTTCTGCCCTCAAATGGATTTCTTCGCAACGCATATTGCAGAATGCTGTCATAAGCCTGATATATTCCCACTCATTATATCCTATGATGTCATATCCCACGCTGTATGCGTTAAAGTTACCTTTAGTTAAACGCCTTGCCAGAAGAGCAATTACGGAAGAATCAAGCCCACCGCTTAAAAAGCCTCCAAGCGGCACATCGCTGATCAACTGCAAAGCTATTGCTTGCTCAATTAGCTCATGAACTAATACAGCCGCTTGTTTAATATCTGGACGGTTCTTTTCTTCCGGTTTTAGCAGTGGAAAATCCCAGTATTTTTTTATCTGCGGAAAAATAGTGTTGTTTGATAAATCAATTGCCAGTATCTCGCCCGGCATAAGAGTGTAAACGCCTTTTATTAATGTTCTTTTATCAAAAGTGGTGCGGATTGATGTAAGATAATGTGAGAGCGCCACAATATCCACCTTGCGCTCTACACACGGAAAATCCATAAGAGCTGCCACAGAGGAAGAAAAAATAAATCTCTTTGCGTCATAATAGTAAAAGAGAGGTTTCACTCCAACTCTATCTCTTACCAAGAAAACTTTTTTGTTGCTGGCATCAAAAATGGCAAAAGCAAAAATACCATTGAGTTTCTGCAAAATATCTTCCTGCCATCTGCCCCATCCTTTAAGTAGCACCTCCGTATCAGATTGTGTTTCAAAAAACTCACCTGCACCTTCAAGCTCTTTGCGCAGTTCTTTAAAGTTATATATTTCGCCATTATAGACTATTACATTTCCCCTTTCTTTATCAATCATAGGCTGCTTGCCACCAGCAATATCTATGATGGCCAGTCGCTTATGTCCAAGTGCCACATTATCATTCTTAAACAAGCCTTCATCATCAGGTCCGCGCAAATGTAATGTTTTTAATGCCTGCCTCAATGCCTCAATTTCATGTTCAGCAATATGTTCTTTAGTTTTAATTATTCCAGCAATGCCACACATAAAAAAAATTATAATTCATCTCCAAAACTTGTGCCAACTGAGCGCGCAGCAAGCACTTTAGGTTCGGAAGGATTTACCAGCTTCTGCCTTGCAATAGCATCTGCAATTTTTACAGACACAATATCATTCCCACGCAAAGCCACCATCTTTCCAAAATCAGCTTTGGCTGCCAGCTTGCAAGCTTCAACCCCATATCTTGTTGCCAGTATGCGGTCAAATGCTGTTGGTGAGCCGCCTCTTTGTAAATGCCCAAGCACTGTCACACGAGTTTCCAGCCCCGTGCGCTCTGTAATTTTTTCGGCAATAAACATACCAACTCCACCAAGTTGTTTTGCATCAGTTCGCTTATTGTCATATGCTTTAACAATTTCGCCAACATCAGGGCACTTTGTTCCTTCCGCCGCGCATATTATGCTGAAACGCTTTCCAAAACGGCTACGCTCAATGATTTTTTTATCTAGCGCTTCCCATTTAAAAGGTATTTCGGGAATGAGTATTACATCAGCACCACCAGCAATTCCAGCATGTAGCGCTATCCAGCCTGCATAACGCCCCATTACTTCAAGGATCATAATCCTATGATGCGATGATGCTGTTGTGTGCAGGTCGTCAATGGCTTTTGCTGCAACCGAGACAGCGGAGTCATGTCCAAACGTTACATCTGTTGCTTCCAGATCGTTATCTATCGTTTTAGGCACACCCACAATAGGCAAGCCAAGCTCTCCAAGCTTATTAGAGATGGTCATTGTGCCATCACCTCCTATTGTCACGAGTACATCAAGTTGCATTTTTTCAAAGTTGACAAGCACATCTTTAACTCTGTTTTCTATAATAACTTCACCATTATCTCTTTTAACGGGATAATGCCATGGATCACCTTTATTTGATGTCCCAAGAATGGTGCCACCAAGTGGCAGAATTCCAGAAACAGAAGTGTTATGCAGTCTGTGGAATCTACCTTCCACCATCCCTTCAAAGCCATCCTCTATTCCTATGACTTCCAAAGAAAAATCGTTCATCGCTGTTTTTGCAACAGCCCTGATAACAGCATTTAGTCCGGGGCAATCGCCACCACCAGTTAAAATGCCTATGCGCCTAATCTTTTTTACATTCACTTTTTTCTCCTTATTTTTTAGCTTAAAGCAACATCAAGTATCATCATTACAACGAAGCCAATTAAAAAGCCAAAAGTGGAAATATGTGTTCTTTCATCACGCTGTGCTTCAGGAATGAGTTCTTCAACAACAACATAGATCATAGCACCAGCAGCAAAAGAAAGCGCATAAGGAAGAATTGGCTTAAAAAGCCAAACTACCATCGCCCCTAAAACCGCAAATGCCGGCTCAACTGCTCCTGATAACTGTCCAATAAAAAAAGCTTTTGCCTTTGATAATCCTTCACGAAAGAGAGGCATACTTACTGCACTACCTTCTGGAAAATTTTGTAGAGCAATACCAAAAGCCAAAGATAGCGCAGCACCGAGCGTGGCTCCTTCAATTTCAGCACCTATAGCACCAAATGCCACACCAATGGCAAGTCCTTCAGGGATGTTGTGTAAAGTTATTGCTAAAACAAGCAGCACACTCCGTTGCCATCTGGTGTGAATTCCTTCTACTGCGGTAATAGGATAGCCCGGATGCAGGTGCGGCAAAATTTTATCAATAATCCACAGAAAAATTCCACCACCAATAAAGCCTATGGCAACACTTAACCATGCAATGTTCCCTGCAGCTTCTTCCATCGCTATTGCTGGTGCCAGAAGCGACCAGAAAGATGCCGCAACCATCACTCCCGCAGCAAATCCAAGCATCCCATCAAGCACCTTTTGATCAAGCACCTTCATAAAAAAAACAGTCATTGCCCCTAAGGCAGTAACGCTCCAAGTAAAAATACCTGCACACAATGCCTGTATAGGTGGGCTTAATTCAGCAAAGCTATTAAGCATATTTTGTCTTTCCGTTTGTATACGAGACTATCATAAAATAAAAATAATGCTGACGAAATAATGCAAAAAATATGGAAAAAATCAATAACTATCGTTCTGCTATACACTAGCAGATTGCTTTGCTATGTGATGTTGAACGTATTGAATTAGATTGTGTAAGGGAAAATGAGTGTAGATATTTTTTTTTACCTTAGATAAGTTCTGATAATTTTGGAGGTGGTTTTTTTATCACAGATGTCAATTGACTGAACGCAGAAATGTATCATCGTACTTATTGATTAAGCATCGCTTAATTCTTACTCTGTGCGCTCTGCGAACTCTGTGGTGATCTTTTCGTCTTCTGGCTTTTTAAGTTTTTTCCGATTTAATTTGGTTTACGATTTTTAACCACAAAGTTCACAGAGAGCACAGAGAAGAAAAAACTCTATATTAAAGTTTCTGCCATAACTTTTTGAATTCTTCCTCTGTGGTGAATTCTTTATTCCTCTGAGTGTTTAAGTTTTTCCTAATTTAATTTGGCTTATGATTTTTTAACCACATAGAGTTTGAGAAAACGCGGGATAATGAAGAGGATTATTGGGTGAGACTATTTTGTATCAATCTGGCAGATTTATATTTGCTGCATTACTATCTTTTGTATCTTCTTGCAGATCGGCGGTTTGCTGAGTGTTATCTATTTCGTTTTTTGGAGCAGTCTTTTTTGTTGCCAGGTTCAGTTTACCATTAGAAAATTCAATGAGGTATCCGCGTTCTATTAACCAGCGCAGTTGAGTTACAACTTCCACATAAGCCGAAGATTCTGGTGTTGCTTCTGGCACAAGTGCTTTTAGGAGTTCTGATTTTGTTTTATCAGGATTAGCATCCATCCATTCCAATATCTGGCGGATTATACCGGTGGTTTGTGCAGGCTCTATTGGATTTGGGTTTGGAGCAACGCCTGAGACGTAAGTGACTCTCCCATGCCATTTAAATGTCTTCATTCCAAGGTTTCTAAAAGCGGGGTAAATTGCTGCTGCTATTTTTACAGGAGAGCGTTTTTCTCGTTCAAAAGCCGAACGACTTAATAGTGCAAGTGCCTTATCTTCCAGATTTGTGCTAACAGTGCCTGAAATTACAAAACGTTTACCTTCCTTAAGCAAATCTTGCATATAGTTGGAAATAATAAATAGTTCGGCATCGCTTCGTCTGGTGAACTCTTTTTGAACAGTATCTTTTTTCTTATCTGCTTTTAATTTATATATTTGCTGGGTGGAAGCATCTTTTTTCCATTGCTCCAGCAAACCTGGGTCAGAATCGTTAACTATAGTTTTACGAAATTCTTCCTGCGACATGTGAGGGAACTTTGTACGCTGCAGTTCAATAAGCCTTTCGTTGAATTCGTGATAATTTGGGGGGCACAACACTTCGCCATTTAAGGAGCATTTTGCCACGCACATAAAGTTGCCTTTTGGCGGTTCTCCCTGCTTTTCTTCCACATCAAAGAACTCGTTAAAATGTTTTGCAAGTATATGATTTTCTGCTACGGATTTTTCAAGAAATAGTTGTTCGCATAGTTTACATTGGATAAGCAATATCCGCTCTTTATTTTCTGAATTATCCTTATCTCTATCTTTTGTGGAACTTTCTACTTCATACTTAACATCATAATACTCGGGTCTGGTCAGGAACATAGAAGCAATCTCAAGCAGTGGATAAGCTATTAACGATTTTGAAAGGCGTATAACAAGGCTTTTAAGTCCGTGTCGTTCTGGGATAAAGGAAACACTTATTGGCAACTTTTGTGGAATAAATTTTCTACCACGTTCTTCAACTTTAGTATCTTTCCTTATTTCTTCACCTGGTCTATTTCTTGGTTTGCGGTCAGATGATTCAGATTTGTCAGTAGCTGGCTGTGCCCTTTTAATTTTTCTTTTAGTGTCACTTTTAGGTTCTTTTTTTAAAGAAGAATAATTCTTTTGGGGGGAAGAAGGCGGTTGTCTTGCCCAATCGGGAGTTAATACTAAATCTGTGAATGAAATAGAAGTTTTATCGTTTTCCATAGGCTAAAAGTCACATTAAGGCATCTCTTTTAAAGAGAGGCAAAAAAACAGAGTGTTTTGATAATCATATATGGAGAAAAAATCAAGCTTTTTATTAAAATAATTTTATGCTCTTTTCCTGCTTGAACTTAAAGATGTTTATCATTATTCTTATCTCCGATTTGATCAACAATTCTAATTAGGAGATGATTTTATGAGATATAAGGAGATTTCTGCAGAGCTTTCGGCTAAAGGACTAAAGTTTGGTATAGTTATCAGTCGGTTTAATGATATTTTTACGCAGCAGCTGTTGCGCGGCGCAGTTGATTGTCTGGAGAGGCACGGTTGTAGTGATGATGCATTAACTGTTGCGTGGGTGCCGGGCTCTTTTGAGATTCCGCTAGTTTTGCAAAATATGGCGCGTTCAAAGAAGTTTGATGCGCTTATAGCTCTTGGTGTTGTGATACA
>CAZBHO010000089.1:0-3139 GCA_964491945.1 uncultured Verrucomicrobiota bacterium
GAGCAGGTTATGTTAATTTAAAGGCTAATACAGATGTTCCTGCTATTTTGCGCTTTGCAGAGAAATATGATCCGAACTGGGAAGTTAGGGTTGGGGGTGTGAGAAAAAATCTGCTTAAAGTGGATTACCTATGTCAGGGAGTATACATAGAGCCGGGTGTGAATAAGGTGGAGTTTAGATATAAACCAAACATAAGGTTTCTACTTGTCTTCCAGTTCGTAGCTTTACTAGCCATATTGATTGCACTAGCTTCACTTATCAGGGAATATTTAGCCTCCAACAGCAATGAAGCTTCTCAATAAGTTAATGGTTTGAAGATATGGATAACAATAACCATCCTCAAAATAAATATGTCTTAAGCGTTGTTATTCCGACAGTCGGGAGGGCTTATTTAATAAAGACAATTAGCTCTTTGATGAAAGTCAAAGATGCAGAAAATATTGAAGTCATAGTAGTTGGCAGGATAGCTGACGAATCGATTCTTAAACAACTTAATGAGCTTATGTTGAATCATAGCAATATCCGCCATATAGATGTGACTTTTAGCACAGGCGATTCAAGCCACAAGAAGAATAAAGGCTGGCAAAGTGCATCTACGGAGTTAATTGCTTTTCTGGATGATGATGTTTTGCTGGATGAGCTATGGGCAAAGGAAATAATTACAACGTTTCGTACAACGGATGCATCGCTGGTTAGTGGTCCTGCGCTTTTGCCAGAAGATACAAATATGATAGGCAGACTTGCCGCAGAAACACTTTCTTCGCTTGCTGCCGGATACGTTGCATGGCGATATTCTGCTGGTAAAAATGATTTGCCACATTCAGCAAAATGGTCTCGTCTAATTGGATGTAATATGGCTTACAAAAAGGAGATTTTGGAAAAAATTGGTGGCTTTGACCCTTTTTTCTGGCCGGGTGAAGAGATGCTTGCTGCTTTTAAAGCCACGAAATCTGGTGGTGTGCTTATATTCAATCCGCAAGCAAAGGTTTATCATTACCCACGCTCCACTATTTATGGCTTCGCAAGACAAATGTATGGGTATGGGGCAACAAGAATAAGGCTTATACGGGCTGGAGTTGAGGTTGAAGTGAGCACTTTAGGTCCTCTCTTACTAATTATAGGTAGCCTGGCTTTGTTAGTATCTGCCCTATTTTCCAAAACAGCGATGATAGTGCTTTTATGGTTCTGGCTAATATACCTTGCTGGAGCGATATTTGTAACACTCATTAAAATTTTTGAAACTAAAAACATTTATAATCTAGCCATTTTCTTAATGATAATTGTTATGCATTTAAGCTATGGAACAGGTGAGCTTTATGAGCTATTATTTCCTAACAAAGATTTGAGTTTAAAAAATAAGTAAATGACTTGCTTTTTTAAAAAAATCGGCAAAACTATTCTATTTATATGAAGGAATATAGTTTTAACCCATTTGAATTTGAAGCAATAGCCAATTCCTACGATATAGCTTTGCATAAAAATAAGCCGGAATTTAGATGGATACAGGAAGGTGGTTTCATATTTCCAGAAGTTTTTGGATCAACAGGTGGAATAAACTACCTTAAAATTTTAAAGCGGATAGCTGTAAATAAAGATAAAATCAAAAATGTTCTGGAGCTGGGCTGTGGCACAGGTGCTTTTTATGAAGTCTTGAAAATGAATAAGTTTGATGACGTAGCTTACACCGGCATTGATTTAAGCAATGAACATATCGTCAGAGCAAAAGAGTATTATCCTGCTGGAACTTTTTATCAAGGCGATGCCGCAAAGCTCAATTTTGCTGAAAACTCTTTTGACTTTGTATTTGAAAATAATCTTTTTCCTTTTTTGCTCTATCCTGAAATGGTGATAAAGGAAATGATAAGAGTCTCAAAAAAATTTGTGCATTTTAGTTGCCACGCAACACCTTTGAGCAGTGGAATATATTGCTACCAGCCACTGTTTTCTATAGCATCTATAGAGACCCTTCCTGATGGTTCACAACAATTAGTTTTGCCAGAAACATTACCAGAAGAGCTTAAGCCAAAAAAGGTTTTATTTCAGTTAATTCAGGATGGGACATCAGGTAGAAAAAAAGTGGCTGTGGCGAAAGTTAAGAAGCGCTTCATAAGTTTACAAGAATTGGAATATATTTTGCGAAATGAACCTATTAAGATTATTGAACGTAAGGATGCCCCTATAGGCAAATATCCAGCAATTTTGAATTATGAGCTTGCAAGCAATAATTCGCTAGAAACCATTCTTAAAATGCCTGACTCTTGTGCCACAAATGAAGATGATATGTTGATGGGAGTTGATGGACTTGATGTTGAAGTTTTCTTGTGTAAAACATAGAGGCTGTGTTTCATAGGGCTATGCTTCAATCAACTTTTATGAACGTTGATTTACAAGATTTTTTAAGAAAAGTTGAAAATTTTTTAGCAGAAAACTTGTTTCATAGGGTATCATCAACCTCATTGAAAAGTGATTTTTATCAGGGAGTGGCTCCAAGTCTTGCCATATTTTTAGGACCACCATCTTCCATGCATCTTAAATATGTTGTATCGCAATTTCCGCCTTCTACAATAATTTTTTGGTTATATCCTCCACAAGATACGGTTAACAATGATTTTATTGAAGCTTCAAGAGAGTTGAATAATGTTTTTTTGTGCGCTCTTCACCAATCAAGTTTTTTTATAGAAAAGATAGCACTCTTAATTAAGGAATTACCTGAACGCAGGATAAGGCTTATATCACTAGAGGGATTACAATATAAATTTTCACAAGAGTATACTGCGATTCAGAAGACTATTGCTGCAGAGTTGAGCAATGCTGAACAGGAACGAAATAGGGGACTTGTTAGGTTCAGATGTTCTCTCCGCAATTTGCCTTCAATAATAAAAAATAGGAACATCAAAATTATCAATAGAAACAGAAAAGCATCAGTGGTTATTTGTGGTGCTGGCCCTTCGCTTAAAAATGATCTTCCTTTATTGAAGGAAGTTGCTCATAAGGTTCATATCTTTGCCGTAGGGCACGCTGTTAAGCCAATGCTTGATTTTGGCATTATGCCAGATGTTGTTGTTGAAGTGGATGCCTATGCGTTCAGGAACTGGCACATCATCAATAAGCTGCCTTCACTTCTTGTTGCCTGTACCGA
>CAZBHO010000089.1:3149-3391 GCA_964491945.1 uncultured Verrucomicrobiota bacterium
CAACTGTGGTAAATCATTTTGAGAACGTTTTGTGGTGCTATGGCAGTTCACCTGCATTTAATAGCCTTTTACGAGAAATAGGAATAGAACTTTTTTCGGTATCTTTACAGAAAACTGTCACGGTGCCAGCAATTTCACTAGCAATACAAATGGGCTTTAGGAATGTGGTGTTGCTGGGACAAGACTTTGCATTGGGAGAAAACAACCTTACTCATGCCGATGGCAGCTTGCTTCCTGCAGAA
>CAZBHO010000089.1:3401-3731 GCA_964491945.1 uncultured Verrucomicrobiota bacterium
GAGCTGCCTTCTATTAAAGGAGGGGTTGTAAAATCAACCAGGGGACTTGCCACTTTGCGGGAAAGCTTGCAAGATTATCTTGCTTATATAAAAAGCTACAATGCAGTTCATATTATCAACTGTTCATCTGCTGGAGCCATTATTGAAGGGATTAAGCATTCAGACTTTAAGGATTTTATTACAAGTTATGAAGTTGCATCAGGGGAGGAGGAAAATCTGTTTACAAAAATAGCAATAGAGCAATCTTTTGATTTAAAACCATTAGAAGCTTATAGAAAGCATTTAAAAAGTTTGTGTGAGATGTTAGAAGCAGAAAGTCGTAATTATGGA
>CAZBHO010000089.1:3749-7429 GCA_964491945.1 uncultured Verrucomicrobiota bacterium
CTAACGGCATGGAACTTGATATATCACGGATTTATAAGCTTTTTTGCCAAAACGCTATTTTAAAGCCACTTGGTAAATTGATCGTTCAAAAAATTAAGGAAGCAGCTTCTTATATTCTGGATGATAATTATGTTGGTAAGAGCGGTTTTAATCCATATCTCTTTGTCAGTTTGTTTTTGCAAGATATATTGCAGGATTTAGCCATCATTATTGATAAAGCAAGAGATATGGCTTACGCGGTGGAGGAAGATCTTTTTACTCCATATTCGTTTAAAGCATTTCGTAATTATGCCATTACACGAGTAATGGAAGGTGGACACGTAGAATTTGCAGAGTGGCTTAAAGATAATAATGGCACAAGTGTGCCACAGGGCTTTAATTGTAGATTAATGAATCAAGTGGTGCCGTTTATTACAGCAAAAGATAACACACAAGATGATTTTCCTCTTTCAGGATTTGAAAATATGATGGAGCTTGCTATTAAGAGAATAGATGATTTTGTGTTAGAGGAAAAATTTAAAATAGAAAATTGCTTTGTTATTTTCCCTATACCTGCCAATTGGATATATGTGGTAGAATTTTTCCGCAAATATCCTCAAACAGAAGGATGCATACTTGAAATGTGGCATAAACTTTTTAGCCATATTATCAACTTTGGTATGTTTTTAAATTTAATCAGAGCTCACACGCCAATTCTTGGATGTTCTGATGCTTTTCCTGATTGGCGCAGTATATTTCTAAATATCCTTAAAGAAAAAAACCGTCAAAACAAACGAATATTGATATTTCATCATCCTGAATGCAGCAGGTTAGGTGAAGTCAGAGCTTTTTATAAAGAAATGGAGGAACTTATTAAAAAAAGCTATGAAAACTGAAGAGATAACGAGTTATCTTGCTGATGCTAAAATTGCCGCATTTGTTATGGCGCGAGGTGGCTCTAAAGGAGTGCCGGGTAAAAATATCCGTCTACTAAATGGGCAGCCATTAATTATATATACTTTTAATGTGGCTAAAAATAGTAAATTTATCAAGAGATGTTTTTTAAGCACAGATAGCCATAAAATTGCTGAGATAGGCAAGAATGCAGGGGTGGAAGTGCCATTTATTAGACCTAAACGGCTTGCTACGGATACTGCATCAGGATTTGAAGCCTTGATGCATGGAGTTAGATGGGTTATGAAAAATCTCAGCTACAAACCAGATATTGTTGTAGAATTATTGCCGACATCCCCATTGCGTATTGCAGAGGATATTGATAATGCTTTAAAAACAATGGTAGAGAAGGGAGCCGATAGCATAGTTAGTCTTACGCCAGCATCGCAGAACCCTTATTGGATGAAAGTGCTTGATAAGAAAGGATTTGTAAAACCATTCATTAAGACGGCTTTTGCCACCAAACGAAGGCAGGATTTACCTTTAGTGTATGCTTTGCATGGCGCAATCAAGGCGGCTAAATGTGATTTTTTGCTGAAAAACAATTCGTGGTATGGCAAAAGGACGGCAGCTTACATTATGCCACAAGAACGTTCACTTGAAATTGATTCTTTGCTAGATTTTGAAATTGTAGAATATCTTCTCTCAAAGAAATAAGCTCCTCCACAAATCCTTTTTCTAGCTCTTTTTTCAATGGCAAATGGCTTGCTAACATTCTATTACCATGAATACGAAAATAGAAATAAAAGAAGAACCTGTTGTTTTAAGAGAAGCACAAGTTGAAAAGCCAGAGCTTTCCATCGTAGTGTCGGTATACAACACGGCGAAGTATGTTGGTAATACGATTCTCTCCATTTTGAGACAGGAAGGGGTCAATTTTGAACTTATTCTGGTAAACGATGCCTCGCCAGATAATGCATTAGAAATTATTTCTTCCTTTAAAGACCCAAGAATCACTTTGATTACGTTGAATAAAAATCATGGAGTTTCTAATGCAAGGAATACAGGTGCCTGCTTTGCTAAAGGCGATTGGTTGTGTTTTATGGATTCAGATGATTTGTTTGTTGATGGCATTCTTTTGCCTTATTTTACATATGTTAAACAAAGTGGCAATAGATGGGGATATGGTAGTATAGTGGTAGCTTCTAGGCAGCCAGATCAATCTAATATCATCATGGGCTTACCTTTTGATCTGGTGCATTTCTTAGAAAGAAACATAGTGCCGAATCCACAAATTATTTTTAAAGAGCTGTTTTTTTTAGCAGGGGGCTATTCGCTTGATTATTTTACTGCCGAAGACTATGACCTAAGTCTGCGATTGATAGAATATACAACTCCATCTTATTTTCCAAAAGTTATTACCAATTATATTAGGCATACAATAAATAGCAGCAAAGTTAAGCCGGATCAGAAAGAAGAAGTTCGTTTAATGGCTATGAAAAGAATTTATAGTAAGTCTCAAATCTCGCATATTGAAAAGCGCAGGGAATTATTACGGATAGCTTTTGAGCTTTTGGATGCAATTCGTGCCTCTAATTTTCCAAAGATCCTTGAACATAGCCGATATCTTTATGAACACAATGTTGCAAGTGTCATTATGGATAGATCTTTAGTGCAGGCACTTATTGGGCTTGGTAAATTTAGAGATGCATTTAATATTGCATTAAGATGGATAAAGAAAATAAGCTGTGGCGTTACAATTGGCATAGCAGCTCAAGAATGGACGATAAGAACAGCACTTGAAACGGCAATATATTTAAACGATTATGTTGCAGTGGAAGCTTTATTGCCTTTGGCAGAGGCGATACAACAATCATTGCCTGCTAGAGAGAATAATTTAAGAGAAATTACAACAATTGCCCAAGCCAGCCATAAATTTTTCTCAAGGAAGAATCAAGTGCTAGCTGTTTGATTCCAAAGGCATATCAATTGCTTATAATAGGATGGATTATACTAAAGCAGGCAAATAATTCCTATGCGAGTTACAAACGAAATAGTAAAAAATAATATGCTGTTTTATTTAACATCAACCAGGTCTGATGTCTATAAACAGCAGGAACTTATTGCCAGCGGTAAAAGGGTACAAGTGCCTTCAGATGATCCTACCTCTTATAGTCTTATTTCACGCCTTATTGATGCACAATCTATTACCGAACAATACTTACGGAATGCTTCTCGCTTAAGTTCAGATTTAAAAATTATAGATGATAAACTAAACAAAGTCAGTGCAGTTTTAAATCGTATATCGGAGCTTGTAATCACAGCAAGTGATAACGTCAATTACCTATCTTATCCTGCATTTGCCGAAGAAGTTAACGAGATGTTGGAAGAAATGGTGGTTATTGCCAACACGCAGAGTCAGGGGAATTACATTTTTGCAGGATTACGCAGCACGGTGTCTCCTTATGTGGTGACGCGTGATGCAAACGGTTATATAACATCCGTAACCTATCGTGGAAGCAATGCAACTCATCAGGTTGAAGTAGGTCAGGGAGTATATGTGGTTGGAAACACTATAGGTACGGATATGACAGGTCCTCAAGGAGTGTTCCAATCATCGGAAGTTGATATATTTAATGATCTCATCCACTTAAGAGATCGCCTATTGGCTGGAGAAAATCTTGTTTCTGAAGAAGAATTTACTGCTGATGCAGCAACAGATCAACTTACTGTTTCCAGAAATTATGTTACAGGTCAAACTGTAATGCTTTCGACAAAAGGCACATTGCCCAGCCCACTGAATGATT
>CAZBHO010000090.1:0-2403 GCA_964491945.1 uncultured Verrucomicrobiota bacterium
CTTCAACGGCAGCATTGAGTGCCAGCAAGTTGGTCTGAAATGCAATTTCATCTATAGTTTGAATAATTTTTACTGTTTGTGCTGTTGATGATTTAATTTTATCCATAGCCATTGACATTTCAGATACAACATTTGATCCACTATCAAGGACGTTTTTCAACTGCTTTGCAAGAGATTCTGCCTATCAGCATTCTGACGGGTCATTGCAGACATCTCCTCAAGTGATGCAGGGCTTTCTTCTATGCCAGCTGCTTGATCTGCTGCGCCTTGTGCTATGGTTCCGCTTATCTCGGCTACTTTTGTTGCATTTTCATCAATTAAAGCTGCCGCTCCATTAAGATTGGTTATTGCATTTTTCACTGGTCTGGCAAAAGCCCTTTTTACGAATATGGCTATAAGAATTAAGATAACGAGTGCGCAGGCAGTTATTACAATGGCAGCAAATATCAATGCTTTGAGTACCTGCAGATATTCTTCCTGTTGTATAATTATCATCATATATGCGTCTTGAACACGCTCGCCATCGATAGATATAGGGAAAATCTGCCCCAGACAGTAATTATCCTAACATAAAGCTGGTTTATCAAAGTTTTTCACATAGAAATGCCAGATGTTATCGTGAGGAACGGTGCTACCATATACCGTCAATTTTTCATTTTCATAATACTTCGCGTCAACATCATATTTCTTTTTAATATCATCGCTGATGGGGTTTTTATTTAGTCTCAGGATAGCAACAAGTGTTTTTATGTGTGATAGAGAGAGGAAGATACTATTTATGAAAAGAAGTTTATTTAATTAGGCAACTTATGTTAATGTGGCGGTTATTCACTTAATAACGTCTATTTTATTGTTCAAGATACTTACTGGCGAAAGAGGCGGTGTTCCAAACGTATTTTTTTAAAGCAATTTCTCTGGCTTTGGAGCCCATAGCTTGTCTCATTGCAGGGTCTAACGCCAGTTTAATCATTAGAGATGTAAGCTCATCTACTGAATTAAAGACCAGACCACCACCTTCTGTGATTTTTTCTGTTAAGACTGGAAAATTGGAGATAATAATTGGTAGTCCTGTAAGCATACCTTCCACCATTGCCATACAAAAGGTTTCTCGCATTTCTCCTTCATCATAGGAAGCCACTATCATTACATCCATTTTTCTTAACCAGTCAGGTATGTCGTTAGGAGGTAGCGATTTATAAGTGAAGATATTTTCAGAATTAATTTTTTGTGGATCCTGATATGAAGCAAGATGCAGCTGGCAAAGTTTCTTAATATCTGGTGGCAATTTTTTGAAGCTTTCTATCACAAAAGCAGCGCCTTTCCATGGGCTATCAAGATTGCCAAGCATACAGAAATTTATTGGTGCCTCTAACTTCTTTTGTTCTGCCGGGTAAAAATGCTCTGGATGGTTTTTGCCGTATTCGACAATGACATTAGTAAAATGATAATCCATAAATCTCTTTGCTATTAAACTATTCACGCATATAATTTTTTTCCACTTTTTAGGTGAAAGCAATAAAAATATTTTTTTAGGCGTTCTGTGGGCAATAAGAATTATTTTTTTGAAATCAGCGCAAAATAGCCTTAACAAAAGCAATAAAAGCACAAACCCATTAGATACGTTTCCTATAATAATTCTTTCATATTTTATGGTCAGCACATCAATGATTATCTTTGGTATAGCCAGTTCAGGTTGTGGGAAGCAAAATTTATGACTAACCAGTTTAGAGTGATTTTTTAGCAATTCATAGTTAAGCCACGAGCTGTGGAGATATAGATGCACCTCATAACCGAGCTCAAGTAAATCTTTGATGAGGTTGATATTAAAAAGCTCGACACCTCGCACAAAATTTTTTCTCTTTTTGAGCAAGGCTCTATCTATGAATGCTATTTTCATTTTTTAAAATGTTTTTTGTTTGACGTTTATTTTATATATTTGTATGAGTAATCAAGGGAAATTATAAGGATTATTTTAGAGAATGCAACAGAAGCGGAAAATTATCATATTGCTTGGCGATGGCATGGGTGATTATGCTGTTAAAGAGCTTGCTGGCAAAACACCATTGCAATGCGCCAATATTTCTGCAATTCGAGCAATTGCTGGGCATGGCAAAGTTTATATGGTAAAGACCGTTCCAGAAGGAATGCAGCCGGGCAGCGATGTGGCGAATATGAGCATTATGGGGTTTAATCCAGCGCTATATTATAATGGCAGAGCTCCTATTGAAGCAGCAGGGGCGGGGATAAGGATGGCAGAAAACGATGTGGCATTCCGCTGCAATCTTATTACCGTGATTAACTCCATTATAAATGATCATTCTGCGGGGCATATTTCCACTGATGAGGCGCGCCTTGTTATAGAGGATTTAAATAAGAAGCTTTTTGCTGCCGGTGAAAATAGCA
>CAZBHO010000090.1:2442-7100 GCA_964491945.1 uncultured Verrucomicrobiota bacterium
TACAGGCACATTCTTATCTGGAAAGATGCTCCCTGCGAAGGGCTTATAACGACTCCACCGCACGATGTACTGGGGCAAAAGGTGGATTTGCATCTTCCACGTGGTAATGGCGCAAAGGAGGTTATTGCGCTTATGGAAGCTTCCAAACCAATTCTTGCTGAGCACCATATAAACAAGGCCAGGATGGCAAAAGGCAAAAATCCAGCCACGCAAATTTGGCTTTGGGGGCAGGGCAAGAAAACCAGCATTCCATCTTATAAGGAGCTATATGGACTTGAAGGAGGCGTGATTTCTGCGGTGGATCTGATGCATGGAATAGGAAAACTTGCTGGATTAGATAGCATTAAAGTAAAGGGGGCAACTGGTTTTCTTGATACGAATTATGAAGGCAAAGTAAATGCCGCTATTGAAACGCTTAAAACGAAGGATTTTGTCTTTCTTCATATTGAGGCTCCCGATGAATGTAGCCATATGGGAGATCTTAAACTTAAAATACGCGCTATAGAAGATTTTGATAGCCGCGTTGTTAAACCTGTGTTGCAGTGGCTTGAAAACAGTGCTTTGCCATATAGACTTATCATAGCAACTGACCATAGGACTCCTGTAAGCATCAGGAATCACACTGCGGAACCTGTACCGATGGCTGTGCTTGATGGTCCCTGCAAAAGTTTCTCTAAAGAGGCACCATTTGATGAGTTTATTAATTCTGGTATCGCTGATGGCTTTGCTTTTGATATTTTAAATGAGCTTTTATTAAATCGTTAAAGAAGGTGTTTGGAAGGGATAAGAGAAATGAGAGCAATTCTTTTGTTGTTTTTACTGATTCTTGTTAATGGTTGTGTTACCACAAACAGGTCATTTCAAACGGAAAATACCGATAGTGAAGATATTCTATACTTAAAGGAACAGGTTGCTCTTCTTAAGAACAAGGTGGAGATTATGGAAGCAAATTATGCGCAACTTTTGCAAGAAACAAAAAGGAGCAAGGAAGGCGATAGCTCTATTGCTGCTCTTAAATTAAGGCTTGATGAACTTGAGCGCAAACTTGCAGCATTAGATTCCGTAAGAATAAAAGAGCATCAGGCACTTGTTGAACAAATAAATTCAAAATTAGCCACAATGGCAAACATATTGCAGCAATCATCATCTAGTGGTGGAATAAGCTCGCAAAAGGCTTCTGCAGCATCGCGCACATCAACTGCAACTAAACAACCAAAAGCGGAATCAAACGCTAGTCAAAAAGAAAGTCAAGAAGGATACGAACATATAGTCCAGCCCGGTGAAACTCTTTCAGCAATAGCGGCTGCTTATAAGGTTTCTGTAAAAGCCATTATAGAAGCCAACAACATCTCAAAACCTGAAAGCCTGCGAGCTGGTCAAAAGCTATTTATTCCAAAATAGATCACAGTGGCTTATGCTTCTTTTTCTCTTCTTCAATTTCCTTCAAGGTGAGTTCCAGACAATCTGGGCATAATCCGTGTGTCAGGTCTTGTGGAGAAATATCGTGAATGTAATCTTCCATAGTCTCCCAGTAGTTTTTATTTATTTGCACTTTACGGCATCTTGAGCAGATTGATAGCATATTGTTTAGTATGCGTTTTTGTTGCAAATAGGTGTGTCCTATCGTAATTGCGGCAACACATATTATCCCTATTGTAAGCAATAACGCTCGCATCATATTTGGCTTATCTTCATTAACCCTGTAAATAAAAGTTGCTATCTCTTGATATTCCACAGCCCAAACAGCCAGAACGAGGATGAGGAACGTCATTAACTGCCAGAATGCAATGTACAGAAATGGATTGCGAAATATCCGATAGGCATTTTTGTTCGTTTCCATATAACTTGTATAAAAATCTTTTAATTGCTTTTTACACTTTAATTTTATAACAAGCAAGCATCAACGTCAACGAGATAAGATGTGGCAAAGAACAGCTTACCTTGTTAAGGAAGGGGAGTTATAGTATTGGATTAGATGATGTAATAAAAAAAACTCCAAAAAAAATATGATAGATATTTTTGCCTTCAATAATTTCTGATAAATTCTAAAGTGGTTTTTGATCAGACACTTAAGAGAACACAGAGATATGCTATAGTGTTTATCAATTAAGCATTGCTTAATCCCTGCTCTATCCCCTCTGTATCCTTTGTGGTGATCCTTTCGTCCTCTGACTTTTTAAGTTTTTTCCGATTTAATTCGGCTTACGATTTTTTTAACCACAGAGAGCTTGGGGGCACAGAGTGGATCAAAAAATCCTTGGTTTAGTAATCTCACCAATTTAAGCTTTAGCTTAAATTCTATTCCTTCTTCCGTGGTTTGCTCTCAAGTCCTCTGTGGTGTAGTTTTCGTCCTATGATTTCTTAAGTCTTTCCTGATTTAATTTGAGTAACGATTTTTTAACCACAGAGAACACGGAGAGCACAGAGAAGAAAGAGATTAGAAGCTGATTGGCTATCGCAACGCTTTCTGGTTATGCCCTGTCTTAATCCATTTCTCTGTGGTCTTCTCTCAGGACCGTTCTGGTGAAATTTTTTTATTGTTTCAAAATTCCACCGAGGCAACCGCCTCACAGCTATCAACAATTTGAATAGATTTTGATATTTTCTAAAAGACTAAACTGTATAAGTTGAAGCCGAGGTTGTTCCGCCACGTCCTGTCCAGTTGGTATGGAAAAATTCGCCACGTGGCTTATCCACACGTTCATAGGTGTGTGCGCCAAAGTAGTCACGTTGAGCCTGCAGCAAGTTGGCCGGCAAACGCTCTGTGCGATAAGCATCATAATAAGCCAAAGCGCTACTCATAGCCGGCATAGGTATGCCATATTTTACGCCCGCTTGAACAACCTTGCGCCACGAACTTTGAGCGCTCTTTACAATTCGCGCGAAGAATGGATCAAGCAGCAAATTCACAAGGTCAGGATTCCTGTCAAAAGCTTGCTTAATTTTGCCTAAGAACACAGATCTTATGATGCAGCCACCGCGCCACATTAGAGCAATTCCACCATAATTCAGGTTCCAGCCATACTCCTTAGCAGCCTGCCGCATCAGCTGATAACCTTGAGCATAAGAAACTATTTTAGAAGCATACAAGGCTTTTCTCAACGCCTTGATCATTCCTTGCTTGTTGCCTTTAAACTCATTGACCTTAGGCCCGGGCAATACTTTTGATGCGTTCATGCGCTCTTCCTTAAGTGCAGATAGACACCGAGCGAAAACTGCTTCCGATATGAGAGTTAATGGTTGACCGTTGTCTAAAGCAGCAATAACAGTCCACTTGCCTGTTCCTTTTTGGCCTGCGGCATCAAGGATAAGATCAAGAACATACTGTCCTTCTTCGTTTTTATAGGCTAATATATCGCGAGTTATCTCAATTAAATAAGAATCTAGTTCTGCTTTATTCCATTCGGCAAAAACTTTATGCATTTGCTCATTTGTCATTTTAAGGCAGTCGCGCATAAAGTGGTAAGTTTCGCATATAAGCTGCATATCGCCATATTCAATGCCATTATGCACCATTTTTACGAAATGTCCTGCGCCATTTTCGCCGACCCAATCGCAACAGGGCTCGCCTTTATCTGTCTTTGCAGCGATTGCCTGAAAGATAGGCTTAACGTGTTCCCATGCAGCTTTTGATCCGCCCGGCATAATTGAGGGGCCACGCAAAGCGCCTTCCTCACCGCCAGAAACTCCTGTGCCGATATAGAGCAATCCTTTGCTTTCCAGATATTTTGTGCGGCGTGTTGTATCTGGAAAATGGGAATTGCCACCATCTATTATGATATCCCCCTGTTCAAGGTGAGGCAGCAATTGCTCAATAAAATCATCAACAGCCTGCCCGGCTTTGACCATAAGCATAATTTTGCGAGGTTTCTTAAGCGCAGCAACAAGCTCCTGAATGGAGTGAGTGCCTATAATTTTCTTACCTTTACCGCGACCATTTATAAAATTATCAACCTTTTCCACAGTTCTATTAAATACGGCTACTGTAAAGCCCTTGCTTTCCATATTCAAAACAAGGTTTTCGCCCATTACTGCAAGTCCAATTAAGCCGATATCAGCCTGTTGATTAGTCATCTTTTTGTTCTCCTTATAAAGGTTAATAAGTGCTGGTTATAGTAGTATTCCCTTATTATCAGTCAAGATTTTTTAGAAGTATTTGAACAAAAAGGGGCTCTTCCTAACATTTGGGCAATGGGATAAGCTTAAATTTATTGATTAAGAGATCTATCACATCTAAAACTCCTGGTAGCAAGCCAAGTGCTGATTTCACCAATAAGCCGATCAAGATATCCAGCCATGCGCCAGAGGCAAAGAACAGCCACACAACTGTTAACATATCCATTTGTTTCCACGAATCGCATCCCATTCTTGCAGCACTGATTGTATAATTTGAGACCTGGGTCCAAAAGAACTCCAATCCCTCCGATATCCCCGGGGGAGCGTAAGGCAATTTGTTACGAAGATACTTTAAGGAAACGTAGATATCATCAAGAGGATGAGATGTGTAGCCTGTAGTATAGGCAAAGAGAGTATAATATATCAACGCGTTCCAATAATCTAATGAAGTTGGTCTGTTATTTTTTTCTATTTTAATTTTAATTCATAAACTATAATACACTAAAATTAAAAAACCTTTCATTATCATCATCATTAAAACT
>CAZBHO010000091.1:0-1005 GCA_964491945.1 uncultured Verrucomicrobiota bacterium
TAGGGCCTAAAGCCTCAATTTCCTTTTTAAATCCCCTATTATGATGTATTCTAATCCCGCTAAATTCTGCTCCATTATCTACATGGATGGTTATATCTTTTAGTGATATATTATACTTTTTTAGATGATTTAACACTATTTTAAGAGCCATAATAGTAGAGGCTACACATTTTTCATAAGTATAGAAGTAATATAGAGTGCCTGATTTAACGTCTCTTATTGTGATCTGGTATTTAGGGAGTTTATATTTGAGGTAGTACCTTAAAAAATTGAGGTATATCATCGAGATACTTAATATCCATTTGCATTAACTCAAAAGGTTTTAATTGTTCTTTTATCTTTCGTAGATCTCTTTTCTTTTGATATTTACGTTTTTGTTTGGTTATGAGGTTGTTTTGTTTCAAAATTCTATATATAGCACAGGAGCTTATATTAAGAACGAACTTATGTTTTAGCCTTCTTGCGCCGAAGTGAAGTTTCTTTTCTTAAGGATATAATGTTATTTTCCACATTTTCTGGTAATTTATTTGGTATAGTTTTAGAAGTTCTTTTTCGGTCTGATAACCCTGCCATGCCACATAATTGGTATCTTCTTATTCTAACAACTTCTACTGTACCATCAAGTGTGTAAACTTTTCCACTATACCGTGTTGAGTATTTATTTGTTTAAATAATGTTGTCTGGGATTCTGCCTTGCGCCCATTAAAAAGCCAATTATCAAAATGTGGATTATATCAAATAGGAGCAGTATAGTCTTTTCCCAACTTTTACTGTTGTATGATTAGGTTGCGCTATGTTGTTGTTCTATTTCTGCATAGACTTCAGCGGCGGGCAGGCTTACTTTAACCATTGTGCCTATGCCGGGTGTTGAAGCAACAGTGAATTTTCCACCGTGCTCTTGAATTATTCTTTGTGATATCGCAAGTCCCAGTCCTATTCCGCCCTGTTCACGTTTTGTTGTAAAGAATGGATCAAAGATTCTATTGATTATATTTTGCGGGATGC
>CAZBHO010000091.1:1028-4499 GCA_964491945.1 uncultured Verrucomicrobiota bacterium
CAATAAAAACCTCATTATTTTCAAGGTTGCTCCCTGCTTTTACCCATATGGCACTTTCTTTGGAAGGCAGAGCTTCGCATGAATTTTGAATGATGTTGATAATCACCTGTTCTAACTTCTGGTGATTGCCTTTTATAAGAGGAATAGGATTATCAAAATGGATAGTGAAGCGCGATGTCCTCTTTTTGATGGTATTTGATAGTAGCGTTATGGCAGATTGTATGACTTGCCTTACATCCAGCAATTGGAGAACATCACCATCAGTAGGTCTTGCATAAGTACGAAGTTCTCAACTATTCTAGATATTCTTATTCCACCAGCTACGACTCCATCCAGCAGGGTTTGGATATCTTTAATAATTTCCTGTATTCTGGCGGTTGCACTATGCGAGTTTTTGGGAATAACAGGAAGAAGCCCATCAATTTCATTTGCAAGCTTTACGGTAAGCTCCTGAATAAGAGGAGCGTTCATAGTAATAAATTGCGTGGGATTATTTATTTCGTGAGCAACACCAGCAACCAGAGTCCCAAGCGTTACAAGTTTGGAAGCCTCCAGCATCTGCTCTTCTCTAATCTTCTGGTCAGATATATCAAAGATCAGGCAGCACAATCCTGATGCAGTATTTCTTTTTTTTAAGAGAGCCACTCGCAACAAAACAGTGAGGGGCTTGCCATCCTTCGGCATAGCTTTATATTCATAGCTTCTTAAAAACTTGCCTGTTGATTTTTCTTTTAGCAATGCCTCTATTCTTGTTCTTTCCGAAACAAGGAAAAGGTTCTGTAGTTTAACTTCTCCACTCAATATTTCCTCTTCTGAATAGCCAAAAAGCTTAATTCCATTTTGATTCATATAGGTTATGGTGCCATCTCTATTGACTTCAGCTATACAGGCTGGCATAAGTTCAGCCAGCTCTCTAAATCTTATTTCACTTTCACGAATAGCCTCTTCGGCGCGCTTATGGAAAGTGACATCAAACGCTATCACAAGCACACTGGAGACAGAGGAGTTATCTATGTTTCTTTCTGGGATTGTAAGAATATCATAACAAATTTTGTTGCCATCCTTTTCAATATCTATCTGTCGGAATGAAGTACTTATTCCGTGAATAGAGATAGTTAGCATATCATCCAGAACGCTTGCAATAGATGGCAATAGCTTTATTTCCGTAATGGGCGTTCCAAATAGTATAGTATGCTCCAGCGCAGGTTCAACTATCCAGCATCCTGTGAATGCCGGATTAGCATACAAAATTTTCTTATCAACACTCACTCTGGCTATAATGGCAGGAAGGTTTTCTGCAAGAGAAGTAAACTCTTGCTCTCTTTTAGCTAAAAGCTGCATCGTTTCCTTGCGATATTTGAGCAAAGCCCACTCACGCAAGGCACCGTCAATAATTTGAGGCAACATAGCAAATGTTTCATTTGACTTTACCAGATAATCAATTGCGCCAGATTTCATTGCCTGCACCGCCATCTTCTCATCACCGTAACTTGTCATAACTATAACAGGGAAAGGCATATCTTCTTTTGGTGTGGATAAGAGTTCAAATGCGGAACCATCTTTTAAATTTATATCTGCCAGAACAATGGAAGGCGCAATTTCTTGTATTTTTTGCTTCGCTTCAGCAAGGCTGCTTACGCAGAATACATCAAGTTTTTGGTTTCTAAGATAACGGCATATAGCCTCCTGGTGTGCCATATGATCTTCAATAAGTAATAGCTTTAATGGTCCTTCACTCATTTTTTCTGGAAAGGAAATCTATTCCATGCAACCCAATAATATCCAAAGGCTTGCATAAGTTGGAGAAACTTATCAAAATCAATAGGCTTGACCAGATAACTATTAGCACGATATTCGTAAGCACAGACGACATCCGTTTCTATATCTGATGTGGTAAGTATTACAACAGGAATAGTGTATAGTTTTTTATCGCTTTTAATTATCCTGAGAACCTCTAGCCCATCAACTTTTGGCAATCGCAGATCAAGCAAAACAATATGGGGCCTTTTTATAGATGGCATATTGGCATATTTGTTTCTCAAAAATAGATAATCAAGCGCTTCTTCTCCATCTTCAACATGATGCAGGTTATTTGCTACACGGAAATTAAGAAAGTTTCTCTTAACTATTTCTGCGTGAGCAAGATCATCTTCCACAAGAAGTATTTCCAATGGTTCGCCTGTTATCTCTTTACCATCGGTTGTTTGCATTAAATTATCCATTTTTATCTCCCTCTATTTCATTTTTTGTATCCTGCCATAATGGCAAAGTGATATGGAAAGTGCTGCCAAGTCCTTTACCTACACTTTCCACACTAATGGTTCCACTATGCGTTTCTATGATTTTTTTTGCTAGGGCAAGTCCTATCCCACTGCCTTCAATTTTTTTATCAATTTTTTCAAACAACTCAAATATCTTTTTATGATATTTAGGTTCTATGCCTATGCCATTATCTTTAATCGATATTTGCAAAAATCCATTTTCTTTTTCTGCATAATTGATACTAATAAGAGGAGAAGATTGTGCTCCCATAAATTTCATGGCATTATCAAGTATATTGAGAAGCACCTCTTCTATATAAGTTTTATCACACTTAATAAAGAAATCTTGATCAGGCAATCTTATCTCAACAGATTTGCCGTGTATTTTACCTGCAAGCATAGCCAGAACTGAATTAAACATTTCTTTTAACGAAACCTTTTCAAACTGGACACCTCTAATGCCAATTCTAGTCAATCGCAACAGTTCTTCAAGCAATATATTCATTTTATCAGCAGCGTTCTGAATAAAATTGATATCTTCTATAACCTTATCAAAATTTTTAGCTTCTAAGTCTTTCAGAATGAAGCCACTAAATGCCTTAATCGTGACAATCGGGCTTTTTAAATCGTGCGATATTGCATAAGAAAAGCGTGTTAATTCCTCGTTCCTCCTTGCTAATTCCTGATTGGCTCTTTTTAACTCCTCCTCTTTCAGTATTTTTTCCGTTATATCCCTTGCTGTAGAGAGCGCTCCAACAACATTTCCTTCCTTATCTTTCAAAACTCTGCACCACCACGCCAGCAATCTTGGTTGACCATCCTTTCGCCTTTGCCAGCTTTCCACATATAGTGTATCTTCAGAGCCTTGGAATAGAGGAGCAACTCTATTGTACGTATTCTGTTCCCCCACAAAATAGTAAGAGGCATCCCTTCCAATTACGTCATTACCAAAAAATTCGTATCCAGCACGGTTTGCCCAGACATAGCGCTTATACGCATTAACTTCCATAATAATATCAGGAACTGCTTCCAAAATTGCCTGATAGCGAGCTGATAGCGCAACTGTTTTTTCCATTGCCGATTTTGATTCAGTAATATCCTCTATTATACCTATAATTTCTATATTTTCTAACTCATTTCTTTTGCGAACAAAACCTCTATCCTGTACCCAGATGTAATGCCCCATTTTGTGCTTAATGCGATATTCAAT
>CAZBHO010000091.1:4534-7068 GCA_964491945.1 uncultured Verrucomicrobiota bacterium
CTTGAAGATTATTCTTTAAAGTGTTATGAACTTTATCCCTATCATCCTGATGCACCCACTCTAGCCATTGAGCCAGCGTGGCATTGTATTGAGATGGATCATATCCAAGAATTTTTTCAAGAGATTTGCTTATATCAAATCTCTCTGTAGCAGGATAAAACTCATAAATTGCCTGATTGCACAGACCAATTAGCTGTTCGTATAGCTCTTTAAACTTGAGCAATTCATACTCATATTGAATGTGTCTTGTAATATCCCTCACCGAGCAATAAAACTGTTCATTTAGAGGACATATATTCCACTCCATTGAGTGATAAAAACCATCCTTATCCAACATCCTTACAAGGAGAGAATTTTTATAATAATTTTTGTGATAATTTTGCTGGATGGTATCAAATGCATTAATCAACTTTGCCTTATCTTCAGGATGCACAAAATCCATCAGATTCTTTCCATACATCTCATTTATCTGATATCCGAGCGTGGTATGCCACGCATTGTTCAGCCTAACAAAAATATAACTCGCATTCAGTATACATAGAGGTTCCATTGCGCAATCAAAGAAGTGCTGCATCTCACTATCAGCTTTAGCTTGTAGCATTTGCGGATTGCTATGTTGCTCCTCTATAAACAACAAGGAAGCAAAATGCTTTTTTATATCACTACCTTTTAATGGCAACCATACCTGAACATTGCATTTTGTGCCATACTTTGTAGGAAGCTGGCATTCTATCCTCTCTGTAAAAGGAGAAGCCGTATATTCTATCACATTTCCTAATTCACTTGCAAAAGGAAGAGGTGCTCCTATGACCTCATTATTTTGCCAGCCGAAAATTCTTTCAGCCGCTCTATTCCATGTTACGACCTGCTTTTCTTCATCCAGTGCTATAATTGCAAATGGCACTGTTTCCAAAAACACATCAAATTTTCTGGAAATATCGTACAATGCCTTTTCAGAATGTTTTTTGGAAGTTATATCTATCAGCATAGCCATAAATCCATTTAACTTCTCATCTTTATCTATAATTCTAATGATGCTACCCTGTAGCCAAACTTCTCTACCATCTTTACGTAAGAATACATCCTCAAATAGTTTTACAATTTGCGAATGAGCTTGCTTTCCAATATATTGAGCCAGTCCAGATGATTCCTTAAATTTTGCAAAATCATAAAGCTTCTTGCCAACAATTTCAGCCGCATCATATCCAAGCACGAGAGAGAGCTGCCTGTTAGCGTAAATTATGTTGCCCTGCGAATCAAGTTCACAAATGCTCTCATTAGCAAGCTCTGCAAATTGTTTAAGTCTTGTTTCAGTTTTATTAAGAGCAGTAGATATGGAAAGATAAGCAGTTTCTGCGTATTTACGACGTGTAATTAGAGATCTTAAATACATTGCAATAAATGCCGATATTACAAACCCTGATGGCAAGGTGAGCGTTTCTGCTGATAGAAAATGCAAGGCAAGAAACTTCCCTGTAATTTTGATTTGTATAAGAACGTTATCACAGTTTATCTCTTTTACACATTCTATCCTTTGCATAAATTTTTTTTGATGCTTCGTCTTAAAAAGCAAATAAATGGGGAATGTGCCTTGATCAGTTGTGGCTTTAACAGAAATATCTATGTGAGGTATATCTTCAAAAACTTTGGAAAATAATTCGTAAGTATCGCAAAACATAAGAATAAACCCCTTATTAGTAGTAGGTTCACTCTCCGATAAGTTATCCTTATCAATAAAACTAGCCATCATTATATCTTTCTTGATTAATCCCATCTTCGAAGTGTTTTTAAAGGGCTGATAAATAAATAACGCATCCTTGTTTCGCAATTCTCCCCGCCTTAAAAAGTTCCTGATTGCTTCTATTTCCAATAAGTCAAATTCTTTTAGATTTTTTTCCCCTTCGATGTATAAGATAGGAAGCTTTAGATTGCTCCTTTCTATATGCACAGGTATCGTCTCTTTTGTCGCATTAGAAATAACCATTGGCGCCCATCCAATTACAAGGGGTGCCCCCTCCTTTTTGAAAGATGAAAGAAAAGTTTTAAACTCCTCTTCACCCACAAAATCCGACCCCAACCAGAATCCCACGGTTGCCTTAAATATGCTGGCTATATTAAGTAAATTGAGCTCCATTACAGACAATCTATCCATTATGGTCTCATAAAGATTAGTCCTTTCTTGCTTATTATGATTCTCCTGTAAATGGAAGAAGACTGTAAAAGAAAGCATGCAGCCTATTAAAAACACAACCCATGCAAGAATGAGTTCTGTTCTTATTTTGTTATTTTTAAAAGACGTCATTATTAGAATTTCCCATTTTACTAGGAATTAACCAACAGCAACACACTTACTATTCTATATTTTCTAATTTACAAAGAAAAAAGCAAGCTTTTTCTCCAAAATGAGAGCGTGTTGCATTGTTATTGTTAGATTAATAGTATTGGATTAGGTGTATACTTCTCCTCTTAGAATAAGGGCAAAAGAATAGTGGAGAAAAATATGGTAGATATTTGTAATGAGCTTGAGAACAGTC
>CAZBHO010000092.1:0-1118 GCA_964491945.1 uncultured Verrucomicrobiota bacterium
TCCGGTTATGCCTGTCTTAACCCCTTCTTCTGTGGCCTTCTCTCAAGTCCTCTGTGTGCTCTGTGGTGATCCTTTCATCATCTGGCTTTTTAAATCTTATCCAATTCATCATAGGAGGAAACAAAGAGATGGATAGAACCAATCCCCTTTTGCCTCATCTTACCATTATGAATGTGCCCGGTGGCGGAATGGATATGCCTTTCAAGATCACCTGTTTATTCACAGTATCCACCGTAACTGTGGGTGAAGAATTTCCAAAACGATTCCCAATAAATTCAAATTGCCAGTTCGGATTGGCTGGATCGGCACCGCTATATGTAAAAATGACATGCTCATTGGTTCTATAGCTATAGCCTCCACCTAAATCAACTATTCTTAACCGCGCAGGTAGTCCACCATACATAACAAGATTGTTCGTGACGACACATTTAGAGCCTACTCCATTTTTAAAGTGCCATTCATATATCGCATTAGTCTGGAATCGCATATTGGCAACGGTGAATATGCCAACATCCTTGTCACCCGGGATAAGCGTAACATTGCTCCCTACATTTAAATACAGTGAACTCTCTATAATTTTTCCACTTCCACCAACCACCGTACCCGTGTGAAGAGTTGGAACATTTGTTAAAAATGTCCCATTGAGCATAAAACCACCTTCATAAATATTAAAGCTCGGAGGTGGTGTACTGGTAAAAGAAGAAGCTGCAACTTCAAGAATGCCTATTCCTCTTTTAGCGTACGCCGCAGAGGCCCCAGCACTAATTGTCAGCACAGCCAGCCGTTCACAATTCACACGAATAGTCGTAACCTGTGAAGAATAGATCGAGCGCAAAGTGAGTTTTCCAGGACCTTCATCTATGAGTTGTATACCAGTCTGAGTAATACTTATAGCTTCATTAGTAGCCACATACTCATTAGTATCTATCGTAGCAAATTTTAAAGTAGCATTAGTGAAAGCAAGAGGCCATTGATTAGAAGCACACCAATTAAAAGTAGGTGAGGCAAAAACGACCGTCCCTGTATAGCTAGCTGGCACACAAGCCCGATATGCGATAGGATTTGACCCCATTAAAACAAGCGTCCCATCGTAAATATAAAATTGATCCCACATATTT
>CAZBHO010000092.1:1137-6823 GCA_964491945.1 uncultured Verrucomicrobiota bacterium
CCTTCTTTTATCGTTAATGTGCCTGAACCGTATTTATAAAAATAGCCTGCATTTGGTCCTGAATGACTTACTCCACCAAGCACCACATTATTTGTATTGCAATATAGATCAAAATAACATGAATTTTTCCACCATATTCCACCATATATCGGGTTTTCAAAATAGGGAACTGCTATCTCCAACTTCCCTCTCCCTGATGACGGTCCATAAGTCATAAAATTACTTACCATAACTGACGTAAAAAGAGTGGAAGTAATCACAAGAGGATTTATATTGGTATAAAAAGCCCAGTTTCCTCTACCAAAAGGAGTGATGGAGGTTGTGTCATATATAAGCATCTTATTGCCACCATTCTCATAAATGTAGAAAGCCGCTGCACTGTTTGTATTTTCCCCTGTGATACGAATTATTCCCTTATACAAAGCTGTACCCCCATAATTATTTACGCCACTAATAGTCAATGTGTGGTTGGTAATATCAATAGTAATTGATCGCGCTGTACCAGTAATGGTGCCAGAAATAATAGTGTTGCCTGAGCCTGCGCCAGAAAATAGCAAGTTATTATTCAACCCAAGCGTTGCACTTATTGTTAAATTTGCATTACCAGATTTTATAATGTTTGTGCCGGGAGAAAGTATGCCATTTTGGATGGTATAATCAGTTGTATTTGCTGTAATTTCAAGCCCGCGCACCACCCTATTTACCCCGCCAAGATCTATTGTGGTGTTGGCTGAACCATCAGGCAAAGTGACCCATATGGCGGCTGATGGAACAGTGCTGTCATCCCAGTTGGCAGGGTTTCCCCACTGATTATCTGCTGAACCAACCCACACACCTGCAGCGAAGCCGCTGACTGCCATCAAAATGGCGCTCATCAAACCAATAGATATTTTTTTCATAATAACAATCCTCCTTTTACAAACAACTTCTCTGTTAAAGGTGCTTAAAATTTTATAACTTTCATAAAAAAACGCAACGAAAAAAAGTCTTATTTTATTAACTTTTTCCGATCAGTACCTTCGTGCGCCATTTTAATTTTTACTTAAACATTGGTTAAGGAATTCTGATTTCAACTTGCGCTCATCAAAATTACTGCCAAGAAAGATAATTTCGGTGGGCGAGTTATAAGATTTTATTTCTTTAAACTCACATTTACCTGCTATGCATTGTACGGCAAGTGTTTTGCCATCTTTTAAATTTACATAACCCTTTATCCGATAACACCTCTCTGCATATTCTGAAAGAAACTTTTCTAATGCCTCTTTTTCCATCAAATTGGTTAACCGCAATGTTAAGGTGGAAACTTTTGGGCGCTCTCCTAATTCCAGCTTCCAAAGTTCTTGCTTTCTTTTAAGAGCCACAGGCTCTTCTATTTTGTTAAATGGCGAATTAAAGCTAATTTGACTATAGGTGGCTCTGGTAATTTTGGCAAAAGGATTAAGCTCTTTTAACCTTACTTCCAGTTTTTTAAGGATGACTTCATCGGAGAGATCTATTTTGTTTATAATAAGCTCATCAGCTATTCTTACCTGATGGGCAATTCTGGTATTGAGCGTTTCCATTTTCAGAAAAGTTGATGCATCAACAACGCACCATACGTAATTTAAGAATACGATCTCTTTTAAGTCTGGTGCTTCCATAATTTGGGCAAGAGCAAGTGGGTCGGCAAGTCCTGTTGCTTCAAGCAGCACTGCTTCTGGCTTAAATTCAAGCACAGCTTCTTTTAGAGAGCTTCTAAAATCTGAAAGCAAGCAAACACAGAATACAGAGCCTTTATTGACTTCAAGCAGATCAAACTTTTGCTCCATTCTTCTTAATTCAATGGCATCTATTGATGTTTCTCCAAATTCGTTTTGGATGACAAGCAACCGCTTTTTTGAAGCATAAGTTTGCAAAAAATGTTTAAGGAGAGTGGTTTTGCCAGAGCCTAAAAAACCTGTTATTAGGAAGAACGGAATATAGTTACTATTCATAAAATTTAAAGATAGACTACAAATCTTTAAGCCACTCTTTGATGATTGCCACATCAGGAGCAGCACCTTCAGCTTTGAGAGAATACTTTGCAAGTACAATTGCAGGCGTGCGCATAACGCCATAGGAATGTATTCTTTTCTCATCTGTCACAAGACTAACATTAACCTCAACGCCAAGCTCATCAACGGCTTGTTGCGCAACTTTCTGCATAGGGTGGCATTCCTCTTTAGTTTTGCCAAGAATATAGAGAGTGGCTTTGCGCCGTTTGCTTTTAAAACGCAATTTTTCATTAATTCTTTCCTGAATGGCGGCAATCAATTCATCACGTGGCGGTATTCTTGAAACAAACTTTATTCTGCCATCTATACAAATAGTAGGAACGTTTTTTACCATAAGCGATGTCATAAACTTGATGGAATCTTTGTATTTTATTTTATGCTCACGCCACTCCACTATGCCTTCAAAATGTGGCGCAACTTTTTTTACAGCTTCCACCATATATTGGCAAGGAGCACAGGATTCTGAATCAAGAGTAATAATATCCACAATAACCTTATCAGATTGTCCGTAATCGCTCAAATTTAATTTTTCTTCTTCAATATCAGAACTTTTTAATGCCTTAACAACATCACGTTTATAAGGATCATAAACCATTTCGGCAACTGCTTCAATATTGGCTGGCGGTGTTCCAAAAGGAAGGTCGCAGCCCGGAGAAAGCACATAACCTGTTGAGCCGCCAATTTCCATACAATCTATGGCGTGTTTTTTGGCATCCTCTGGCGAGCCTAATAGCAGCACAACCGTAAGTTGCAAATTGCCACCGAAGCTTACTCCTTTTTTTAAACAAACTTCTTTCACATAGTTTAGCGGAATATTTTCATCAACAGAGATATTATCTGGCTTACAATTGCACATAACTTCCACATTTTGCTGTGCCTGCCCACAGACAAAGAAGGAGCTTAAGGCGCCTTTTTGCCTGATGTTATGGAAGATATTGGAAGCGAATGGCTGAACAAATTGAGTAAACTGTTCCGGACCTATCTGACTTGTCATAGGGTCAACAATAGCAATCACATCGCAGCCTGCTTTTATATAATATTCAGCCATTGTATTGCATACAGCCTCACAAAACTGCATAAGTTGTTTGATTTTTTCTGGTTCATCAAACATCATCATGAAAATATCCGTACCACGCAGATGAAGCGCCAGTGTGAAAGGTCCGGTAATTAAGCCATATAGAGCAAGATCAGGGTATTCTTTCCTTAACGCTTTGCAAGCCTCCAGAACAACAGGCAATCTGCCATCCTGCGGCTGTGGAATTTTAAGCTCTTCAAATTTTTTGCCTTCAGCCAATGGATGCGAAGAAACCGATGGTGGCGTTTTTTTACTCCATACGAGGTTGCAGCCAAGAATTTCTGCTTCAATTTGCAGATCAAATGCAACAGGAATGCCATCAGGTCTATAGCGTTTGATGGCTTCACTCACTCCTTTTACTATCAACTGTGGAGATTTTAAATACTCTTCTGCAGTTGCTCCAATCAAAGATGCTGCGTGGCAACCAACAAAAGGCACCCAGGGTGTACGTGAAATCTTTTTGCATGCAAAAGCTTGTTGAATAAGTTTTTTACCACTTAACTCAGCTGTCATAAACGTTTTTCTCCTTTAAAAAATTTAAATAAAAATCGGCAAGGTCTTTCGCAATAAAATCGGCGCCAGCCAATTTAAGATCAGCTTCGGTAAAACTTGAGGTAATGCCTGTAGCCAGCATTCCAGCAGCTTTAGCTGCCTTGATGCCATTTGGTGCATCTTCAATAACGAGCAAACAGGGTGGCTTTAGCCCCATCTTTTTGGCTGCTGCAAGAAAAATATCAGGCAAAGGTTTCTTCCGCTCAATATCAGAGCCTGTAACCAAGCCATCAAATTTTCTTTTATCTAAATGCAATTCAGCAAGGTTCCCATCCAGCTTGATGAGATCGGCGCTTGTGGCAATAGCCATTTTAATGTTTGCGGATAAGCACCGTTCAATAAATTGATGTACACCATTCAGGGGTTTAAGTCTGCCTTTGATTATTCGTAGATAAATTGAGTAGGTAAGCTCCTTATCTGATGGCATATTAAGCTTTAGGCCATACTTTTCTGCCACTCCGCCAAGATATTTATCTTCGCCTGCACCAACAAACGGCTTAAAATCTTCTGGAGATACTATTAGATTATATTTTTCCTTAAACATTAAGCAGGCGGCTTCGCAGATAAACGGCTCAGAATCGCAAAGCACGCCATCCATATCAAAAATAATTCCTTTAATTTCTGAAAAAGCACCCATAAAATGGAGGGAACTAGAAGAGCTATATCTAAAAGTCAAACCATCAAGAAAAATTGATTGTTATCTATTATGTTGCCTGTGAGCTTATTTTTTATGATATGGATTGCGAAGAGCACGAAAAAATTAGCGCATAACTTTTTTATATCACAAATTTTCCAGCGTTAAGTATAAAAAGAGAGGCTGTCTGAAGACAGCCTCTCTCTTATAATCTGGTTTTTACACCTTTTACCAGGAAGCGTTAACTATTGGGAGCACCTTCCAAATGCTATCTTTGCTCATAACTATGTTGATGCCACCAATCTGCAAGCCTTTTAGTCCGTCAGTATAGTTGATTGCACCAACTTGCAGGCCTTTTACGTTCTTTGCAACGTTTATGAGCGAGAGCTGAATGCCTTTAACATCGCCAGCATAGTTTACACCTGCAAACTGGAAGCCATCAAAGCCATCTTTTGCAACGTTAACCAAGCCAAGCTGTCCGCCAGCGCCCTTGCCATCAATCCAGTTAATAGCGCCACCCTGGCAGCCTGCAAGATCGCCAGCAATGTAGTTGATTGCGCCACCTTGCTTTCCAGTTACATCATCAAGCGCTATGTTGATGATACCAGCCTGAACTGCAGACTTAAGTTCACCACCAGCCCAGTTAACAGCTGCCCACTGGCCACCAACAACCTCACCACCAACATAGTTCACAAGACCCAACTGATTACCAGCAAGGTTTTTATGGACAGCATTGATAAGACCAAAATCAGCGCCGTTAACGTTTTCGTTCATACCATAAATTATATTTAGGCGAAGTCCATTGATGGTTTCGCTCTCTGATGGATATGACATATAAGGCACTGCTGAAACAAGAGCTATGCTGAATGGCTTACCTTCGGATGGAGCCGATGCCTTCTTGGCAGGTTTTGCTGTTGCAGCAGGAGCTGCAGGCTTTACTTTTGCTTCAGATACCTTTGCTGGTGCAGCTGGGGCTGCAGGCGCAGCAGGTTTTGTTGTATCAGCTGGTTTGGCGGTTGGAGCTGCTTCTGCCTTCTTTTCTGCTGGAGCAGGTGTCTGCGCATTGCTAATTGTTAGTGAACACACAAATGCAAATATTATTAAACATCCAATGATTTTTTTCATATTTTTCTTTCTCCTATTAAATGATTTAGTAGTTTTACTTCTGTTATAAGTTAAAAATACACACAAAAAAACTTATACTTTTATTCTCTTTTTCCCCTGACATCACCTCCTTAAATAATTCATAAACTAAAAATTATTTTTAAACAATAAAATAAAATGATAAAATGTCAAGCCCATAACAAAAAAATATTGGAAAGATCTTATACTGCTCCCCTTAAAATCATGGCAAAAGAATAGTGGAGAAAAATATGGTAGTTTTGGTATTGG
>CAZBHO010000093.1:0-6742 GCA_964491945.1 uncultured Verrucomicrobiota bacterium
TGGAAAGATGGAGAATAGCGATGTCTTTTGGATTAACAAAGGAAGAAGCTTCTGATATGTCTTTTACCAGCGGACGCAGTGCATTGTTGACCTTTCTTTTTTCGCAAAATATCTCTGAAGCAAATCCCCATTTTCTGAACAAAGATTGTAAAGCAAGCGCTTCATTTGTTATGGCATCGCCTGCAGTAAATCCGGCTACCAATTGATGTATGGCTTGCATAAAATATATTTTGTTGAAACGTATTTTTCCGCTATTTGGTGCACGGGGCGGGGATCGAACCCGCACGACATTGCTGTCACTAGCCCCTCAAACTAGAGCGTCTGCCATTCCGCCACCCGTGCTTTGGAGGGCTCTTTTTTGATAATATCCTATACAAGACTTCTTTTTAATCAAGCAATAAGTTAATGCTTATAAGAACATATTTAGGCTTTGCGTCCTGCAACACCTTTTGTCGCTTTTGTAATTACCTTGCCCTTTTCTTTTGGACGCAAAGCTCGCACGGCTTTACCTGCAAGCCACATTTCAGAATTGCCCATTTCATTGAGTTCTTTTGCGAGTTGTTTTTGGTAATCTGGCTTGCCGCAAGCTTCAATTACCCTGCGTGTTTCTTTGCCAGTTTTTACGGCTTGATAGAGTTCCTCGAATACTGGCAACACAGCTTTTTTGAAACGAGGCTTCCAGTCCAATGCGCCACGTTGCGCTGTTGCTGAACAGTTGGAAAACATCCAGTCCATACCGTTTTCATCAACAAGTCTAATAAGGCTTTGTGTCAATTCTTCCACAGTTTCGTTAAAAGCTTCACTTGGCGAGTGGCCGTTCTTTCTGAGAATGTCATATTGAGCTTCCATAATGCCAGCCAGAGCCCCCATTAACACGCCACGCTCGCCAGTCAAATCGCTATAAACTTCATGTTCAAAAGTTGTTGGGAAAAGATAACCAGAGCCTATGCCAATGCCTAATGCAAGACAACGCTCTTTAGCCCTGCCTGTGGCATCCTGGAAGATAGCATAGCTTGAATTAATTCCTGCGCCGGATAAAAAGTTCCTTCGCACAGATGTACCTGATCCCTTTGGCGCAACCATTATTACATCAACATCTGATGGTGGAACAACGCCTGTTTGATCTCTATATACTATTGAAAAACCATGAGAAAAATAGAGCGCGTCGCCCGGTTTAAGGTTCTTTTCAACGATGGGCCATATTTGCTTCTGTGCGGCGTCGGAGACCAGCATTTTAATAATTGTGCCACGTCGCACGGCTTCTTCTATATCGAATAATGTTTTGCCGGGCTTCCATCCATCCTGTTTGGCTCTATCCCAGTCTCGTTTAAATTGAGATGATTGTCCAATTATGACGTTAAAACCATTATCTTTTAAATTTAGAGCCTGTGCAGGACCTTGAACTCCATAACCTATTACCGCAATTACTTCATCTTTTAAAATTTTGCGAGCTTTTGCTAACGGGAACTCTTTTCTTGTAACTACATTTTCTTTTACTCCACCAAAATTTATTAAAGGCATAATTTGCTCCCTTTCTTGTGCTTTAAAGGTTTAGAAAACAGAAAAACCTTTTACTCTTCAATCACATATCTGTCAATAATTTTTTATTACTTTTATTGCTCTAAACAGTGGATCATTTATTTCCAAAAAATCTTGCTTTATCAACGAAAATTAGTTAGCTTGCCTGCTCTTTTGTTTTTTATTTAGTAATAAAAAGGAGCATTATGGAAGAGTTGATTTTTAAATTTGTTGATATAGTGTTGCATCTTGATAAATATCTTCCTCAATTGGTAGATGCTTGTGGGGTATGGATTTATGTGGTGCTTTTTATGATCATTTTTTGCGAGACCGGGCTTGTGGTAACGCCATTTTTGCCGGGCGATTCGCTTCTGTTTGCAGTAGGAGCTATATGCGCAACTGGCGCTATGAATCCGCTTTTTACGGTAATACTTCTTGCTATTGCGGCAATTATAGGAGATACTGCAAACTATTGGATTGGTGCTTACATAGGACCTAAAGTCTTTAAATATCCAAAATCATTTTTCTTTAATCCAGAGCATCTGGAAAGAACTCACAGGTTTTATGAAAAATATGGGGGTAAGACTATCATAATTGCTAGGTTTGTGCCTATTATAAGAACTTTTGCCCCATTTGTGGCAGGGATAGGCAGTATGACTTATAAACGATTTATTGCATATAACGTTATCGGTGGAATTCTGTGGGTGTCGCTTTTCATTTATGCTGGCTACTTCTTTGGTAATATGCCAATTGTTAAAAAGAATTTCAGTCTTGTAATTCTGGCTATAATTATTCTTTCAATTATGCCAGCGGTTATTGAGGTCATACGACACAGGCTTGAACAAACTAAGAATCAAAAAAATCTTTGATTTTTTTTAAACTTCAATATATATCTACACCCTAACAGATGCCTGGGTGGCGAAATGGCAGACGCACCGGACTTAAAATCCGGTTTCCGATAAGGAAGTATGGGTTCGACTCCCATCCCAGGCATTTTATGCGATGTGAGTATTTTAACACACTTATGAAAGATGCATTTAAAGATTATTATGCTAGCACTTTAATTATTGAAGATGGACGTAAAATTAAAGCGGCCTCTCAGAATGCTTCAACTTTATCATCATCAGTAGCCCAATCTGCATCATCTGATCCAGAATTTGAAGAATTAAAGCGACAATATCGTTCAATACTGCGTTCTCGCTCAATACCATATCCTGTGGCTTATAAGTTTGTAAAAGAATTAGGACATGGTAGACAAGGCGTGGTTTTCCTTTCGCAACGATATGGAGCCAGAGGCTGCGTGACCAATCATGCTATAAAGTTATTTGACCCTTCAATATATTCTTCAGCGCCAAAATACTGGACAGATATGGGCAGAATAGCAAAACAGATCTCTATGCTTCAACCTGTAAACAATATCAACCTTATATCAGGCGATTTCTATGATGAGTGTTCAGGAATAGGTTATGTGCATATGCAGGCTGTTGATGGAGTGGACCTGCAGTTTATGCTGGATGGCAAGCATATACAGTTGGCGAGAAAAAATTCCACAGATGAAGAATGGGCATCTTTTATGCGCACTTTGTTCTATGTGCAAGGTGACTCTATAAATTTAAGACCGGGTGCAGTGGTTTTTATTTTGCGTAATGTATTAAGAGGACTTGCCGGCCTGCATGAAAGCGGTTTTATACACGGTGATATTAAACCAACGAATGTTATGATAGATATACAGGGAACTGTTAAGCTGGTGGATCTTGGACGAGCCGTCCGCATAGGAGAACACGTAAATATATTGCTGGGTAGCCCTCTCTTTATGGCGCCAGAGTTGCATCGCCGTGAAGCCAGTTACGAGCCATCAGACCTATTTAGTGTGGGCCTGCTTGCCCTTGAGCTACTCAAATCCAAACAACTTGCAAGTATGGCAAACAGCAATGAAAATGAACTGCTTGATTTTAAGCAACAACTTGCACGTAATCTGGAAAACTATATTCCTCCAGAAGCTATCGGGAATATAGAGCTAATACGTTCGCTTCGTAAGTTTTTGGAACCTACTATTCCAGAGCGCTTTCAGACAGCAAGAGAAGCTGAAAATGGTGAACATGGTCTCGCTGAAGTTAGACACTGGATGCCAGAAGAAGAACGTGAAACAGAATACGAAAGGGAATTTGAAAGATATTTAAGCAAATTGGTTGATCCAGAAACAGGCACTCTCAATCCACACTTTGCTTCTGATAATCTTACCGCGGTAATCAATATTCTGGAAGCAATTTTATAGATTCAAATTTGTTGTTAAGAAAAAGTATAATGCTATAATCTTTATTGTTGAAGCTTTAATTTCCATTATTCCTCTGTGTTTTTTCTTCTCATGGAACTCTCAAACACTCTATGATAAAATTTTATTTTATCCCCTATTTCATTTCTATAAAAATTCCTTCAGCGTAACTTCCTATTGTTTTAGTTGTTCTATATTCTTATAATATTTAGCTAATTCTTCTTCAAAATTGTCTGGCAATAACCCCTGGTTTGCTTTGTTTACTTTAACCCAGAAGTCTCTCAATCCTACATCGCGATGTTTTTTCCTATCTTTTCTCGTTCTGTTTTCAAAATATTCATGTCTGGATTTTTCGATCACTTCGTTGACTCTCTTGCTGGGAATTATCCAAAAATCAGGTCCTTTCTTAAATTCATTCAGTCTAATAAAAGCATAATAAAAATCATCACTGCAGCCTGATTGATCTTTTTTTGAAAGAGGAAAGTGATCGACATTAGAAAGAAAACGGGTCTTTACAGAAAGCTTTATAGTTTTTTTTATTAACTGCAAGTATGTCATATTTCTCTGCTATACCGATGGTTATTGTTACTATAAAATCTTCTACGGATAATCTTGATGCAAGGTAATACTCGCCAGCATTTCCGATATTCTGTTTGTTCACCTGTAATGACCCCATAAAACCGGACCCCACAAAAGACGAGAGATAAGGTAGAGTTTTTATACGATGTTGTCAATCTCCTATTTTTGGGATTGTGTTTCAAAATCTTGTGGGCTGATGTATCCTAACGAGAAATGGAACTAAGCCTTATTATAGTAATTTATCCATTTTTTCAATAGTATTTGAAGCTTCTTGCAATGAGGAAAAGTCGTAAAAACTTCTTCTTTGAATGTTCTCATTAAGTCTTCTCTTATCTGCATTGCTTTTAGGGTTGTTATAAACCAAAAATATTTGTTTTATATCCAATTCTTTCATTTCTCTCATAAAAGCAGTTGATGTTGAGTGCCTCACATTATCACTTAGCAGGTGTAAATTTTTGCCTTTAACACCATCGGGAACCCTTATGTCTCTGTTCAGAGCTAAACGCCATTCAACACTTCTACTACGAAGTGCCCTACAACCATCTTTCTATACCAGTCTACTATTACCGCTAAATATACACACCCAAAGTGCTGTGTTTAAAGCCCGCAAATCAAACAAGCCAACACCAAAACTACCATGTTTTTCTCCTGTGTTATTTTGCTCTGATTTTTGAGTGGAGTAGTATATGCTCAATCTTAATAAAAAAATGCTTGAGTAGTTTATCCTTATAAGATAAAAAACATTTTATGAGCAATACGTTTGGCAGGCTTTTTAGAGTTACCACATTTGGTGAATCACATGGTGCAGCTTTAGGCGCTGTGGTGGATGGATGTCCTGCCGGGATACAAATAGCTGAAGATGGCATTCAGCGTCAGTTAGATCGGCGTAAGCCTGGTCAAAGTATGCTGACAACTGCCCGTAAAGAAACTGATAGAGTTCAAATTCTTTCTGGCGTTTCAGATGGTATTTCTCTTGGCTCACCAATAGCGATGGTGATATTCAATCAGGATACAAAAAAGAAAGATTATGCTTTTTTCAAAGATGTGCCACGTCCTTCGCATGCTGATTACACTTACAAGATGAAATATGGCATTGTAGCTGAGAGTGGTGGTGGTAGAGCCAGCGCCAGAGAAACTGTTGCAAGAGTTGCGGCAGGGATAGTTGCAGAAGAATTCCTTAGGCAGAAATTTTCAGTTGAAATAGTGGCGTGGGTGAGCACGGTTGGTGGCATAAGAGCGCCCGATATGACGCAAGAAAAAATTACTCGCAGAGATGTAGATGAAAATTTGATGCGATGTCCTGATAAAAAAAGTGCGGCGAAAATGGAGAAAGCAATTCTTGCTGTAAGGAAGGCAGGTGATTCTCTTGGCGGCATAATTACTTGCGTTTGCAGAAATGTGCCAGTTGGTTGGGGTGAACCTGTCTTTGATAAGCTTACTGCTCGGATAGCTTATGCTATGCTTTCAATTCCAGCAGCAAGGGGTATAGAATTTGGCAGAGGTTTTGCGGCAACAAGGATGCGCGGCTCTGTTCATAACGATAGATTCGTATTTAAAAACGGTAGATTGAGGAAACAAACAATAGCGGCGGTATTCAAGGTGGCATCAGTAATGGTGAAGATATCTTCTTTAATGTTGCTTTTAAGCCTGTTGCTTCTATTTCAAAAAAACAAGAGACTGCTTCCTATGATGGGAGAATAGTGCAGCTTTGCTTAACAGGAAGACATGATCCTTGTGTGTTGCCAAGAGCAGTGCCTGTTGTGGAAGCGATGGCGGCACTGGTTCTGGCAGATATGGCTTTGCTTGCAAAATCTTTTTCTTTATAAAAAAGTCAAATTGATAGAGATAGTGCTTGTATTTATTTTATAAAAATGTTATTTTGTTCGATTTAAAAGAGAGGAAATTTTACATTGAATAAAAACAGTAAATAACTATAATAAAGAGTATGAAAAGAGTAAATTCTCATTCTGGTAGAAATATCATTTTTGTTGCAGTTGTGTTGGCTGCGATGGTGATTTTTCTTTTGCCACAAACTGCTAAAGCTCAAGTCAATGTTTATGGTTGGTTAAGGGCATATAGTAACGACTATTTTACTCAACTTGAATATCTCAATGTAAATAATAATGCAAAAACCAGCGGAACGTGGCAAGTTATGAATGCTGATAATGGAGACTGGGCAGGACCTTTTTCTGATGGTGGGCAATGGACAAGCAATGGAGTAAATTCCTTCTATCTTTATTTTAGTAGAGTGGTTGATTTTTATAATAGGGGAATTACGTATGTTAGTCATTTGCCACCAGCTTCGGATTTCTATATCATAAATTATAATGGTTCTTCTTTGATAACCAATAGTCTTGCTAATGTGGCTTTTAC
>CAZBHO010000094.1:0-6691 GCA_964491945.1 uncultured Verrucomicrobiota bacterium
TCC
Source organism: uncultured Verrucomicrobiota bacterium (assembly GCA_964491945.1). Classification (GTDB taxonomy): domain Bacteria; phylum Verrucomicrobiota; class Kiritimatiellia; order JAAZAB01; family JAAZAB01; genus CAZBHO01. The sequence goes on from CAZBHO010000094.1 coordinate 4, forward strand.
AGAATTACTACGCCTATGCCTCTCTCTAACCACACACAACCCATTCTCCCTCTGTGCACTCTGTGCCCTCTGTAGTAAAGTTTTTTTCTGCTGTTCCAAAAATTCACCAGCGCAACCGCATCTTTTTTATCTAAATTTCAGTGGCATATATCCTATGGTTTTGCTCTGATATGCGGCAGAAGGAAGCAGTGTTTTCCATACACCTGTAGATGGGGAATAAACTGCTGGCGCAGTTTTGCCAGAACCATCATAATCGGCAGGCACTGCAAGTCCTGCTTCATCACAATATAATACCGTCTCCACATAGCCACCTGAAGAAAAGCATATATTAAACATCCCGTTGTATGCCACAGCTGGATCAACTTTGCCATCTCCATCATAATCGGCTGGAACAGGTTCATAACCTTCACCACCAAGATATAGAGTGACTCTTTGATAATTATATGCAGAAAGCACAGCTTCCCATAAGCCATCAGCTTCACAATATGTGGCAGGATCGGCTTTGCCATCTCCATCATAATCGGCGGAAATAACTCGTTCCCCAGATAAAGGCAAAAGAGCCAGCATATAATTATAATTTTGCGATGACATCATACCAACCCATATCCCAACAGCTGCAGAATATATTGCAGGTTCAGGTTTGCCATCACCATCATAATCGGCTGGAGCAGCACTCCAACCTTCACCACCAAATCTAAAATTAAAAGTTTTCTGCCAGCCAGAAGCGATGATATTCCAATAACCTGTTTGCGGATTATATATTGCTCTATCCATAAGCCTATCACCATCATAATCCCGACACACCGCCACCCCATTTTTAACATTAGCCAGAACAGGATAAAATTCATAATTAAGCGAAGAAAGCAAAAAGAACCACCACCCCTGCTTCGATAGAAACACTGCAGGATCAGCCTTACCATCACCATCAAAATCCCCGCAAGGCAAAGAAATATCCTCAAATGCTGCCAGAGCGCTCCAGCCAGAATCAGAGATGCCACATGGCGTGCTGCCTATCGGAGTGTTAGCAGAAATCCAATAAAAATACTCTTTTGAAGGAAAGATTGTTTCATCATAGAAATACGTACTTGCTGTGCCCCCAATTAAAGTGGCTTTGGAAACATCATTTGTTTCTGCACGATAAATGCTATAGCTTTCTGCTCCCAAAAACGCATTCCATGAAAGCAACACCCTATCATCATAATCCCCCTTAGAAGCCATAATGTTTAGGGGCTTCAGATAATTATTGCGAAGAATATCCATGCTGGAAATTTTATATAAATCTTTATTATAACAGGTAGCTCTTTCCAAAAACACTTTTTTAAATTGCTTATCAGCATACGATTCCGGTGTTTCCTTAACCACAATTGCATCCTCAATTAACCTCATATTATAAACCACTCCATAAAACCAAAATGGCCACATCCCTAATGACCATGGCGATATTTCAGGAAAAACTGGCGTTTCTGACAAAAAATTCCCAACAAAAATTAAACCAGATAAAGAATTTGAGACAACACAACCTAGAAAATCATAATAATTGGTTGTAATCACAAATTCACCTGCAACAGGTTTGCAACTTTCATCTTCTTCATATCCATTATTTATATGAATGACCTTGAACCCCAGCTTCCTGCAAAGCCTTAAAAGAGGAGCTATGTTATTCTGAGTATTGCTTTTTATTCTGACAGGGAACTGATTGGTTGAATCTGTTTTCAAAGCATTAACAAGCACAAGTGCTATTTTGCTAAAATCGGCATTTGTAAAACTAGTACCAAAATAATAATCATAACTATCTGGCAGCAAAGGAGAGCTATTCCAGATCTCTTCTTCAACAGGGAGCGAAGCATCTTCCTCTCCCAGCATAGCAGAAAAATTGCTCAAAGTGGTGCTGGCAAACAGAGTTTCAACTCCATTTACTGCCCATTCCCACATCCAGCTGGCAGCTCCAGAACAATCTTTGATGAGAATAATATCTTTAAAGCCTCGCTCTGCAATATGCAATATGCTATTAGGTCTTGAAAGAAGTACGCACTCGCAGGTGATAAAACCAGTGTAAAATAGCGTTTCTATGCCAAGTGCTCTTAGATAATCATCAAGATAGGAGAAAGAGTCCCAGATAGGCTCCCACGGCATAACAGCAAGTTGATGATTCATTATTCCATCATAAGGCAAATGGATGATAGGAATATTATGCCTTCTTGCAACTTGAACTGCATATAGAAGGTTAGATTCAACAGATGGCAGCGAGGGCTCCCCTTCCCAAAAATCTATTATCAATAAAGCCGATTTAGCAAAATCAACCTCCCGCACATTTTCAGCACGCCAGCCTTCATTTTCCGTTTCATAAGAGTGAATATATTTGTAAGTCTTTAGAGAGCCACTTCCTGTGGTAAAGATGCGTATTTCACTATAATCAAATAAGTTAGTATTGATATCACAGGCAGCAATTTGCCAATATATAGTCTCTCCCGCTTGAAATCCACCAACTAAATAGTAATTTGTTGTAGTAATACCAGAGAGTGAGAGCGCATCTGGAGCACTCCCTGTATATACGCAATAACCAATCGCGCCTTCCACACGTGCCCATTGCAATACAACTTCCCGTGGGTTCTGCAACGTTGCGCCATTTTGTGGAGCCAAAAGCACCACATCAGCCATCATCGTAGCCGCATTTAGAAAAAACAAAAATGTCAGCAATAACAACATAGCTTTAATTCTATAAGATTGTTCTATAAATTCAATAGCATTTTTTCTCTCCTCAATAGGTTGTTAAAAATAATTATTTCTATGCCAACCAAAAAAAGCCCTTTGTTTACGATAATATAATTTCTACTTGATTGACATAATATGCTTCTATATTGTGATAGTATACATTGTTTTTTTTAGATTTATATACGCTTGATTATATTGAATCATCAGATATACCAGTCAAATGAAAAGCATTAATTACAACAGTAGCAAAGGTACTAGATGGTTAGTATGGGATTTTGTTATAGGATTTCTTTCTTTTAATCTAGCTTATACCATAAGTCCATATAATCCAATCCCGCAATACTATTACTACTTAGCCGTAGGAGGATTATTTGGGACCATCCTATGCATTATTTCGCGACTTTGTGATGTGCCTATTAGACCACATGGAAGAACCACCTATGAGCTTTTAACAACATCTATTATAGCAGTCGCGTTATCTTATCTCATATTTGGATTGCTAGTTAATCTTATAATAGTTAGAGCGTATGGCAGGTATGTAGTTATTTTTACGTGTCTCTTTGCCTTTTTAGGAATTTTTCTGCCACGATTTCGGCACAGGACTCTTTTACTCAAAACTCCCATAAAAATAAGTATTTATGGTAAAGATATAAAAGCGTTAGAATATTATGCCAATACACTTGATCGCACATTCAAGATAATTAGTTTGATTACACCAAACAATGCCGGAGAAGATGGAAGTACTATTGAGGTAAATTTTAGCAGAAAAATAATAAAAGATAATAGCGATTTATCACCAGATATTCTTATCATTTATGACAAGGATACCATTGATAATAAACTAATTTCGCAATTGTTTGATATTACAGCGGCAGGAATAGAAGTTTTCACAAAAGAAGCTTTTATAGAAAAATATTATAGAAAGATGCCACTTGAAAACATAAACAATCACTGGATAGTTTCAAACATTTCATTTGCAGGATATAATTCCTTCTGCTTTTTAAAAAGATTGTTTGATTACACTATAGCCGGGCTTGCCTTGCTAGCTACCTTGCCGTTATGGTTGATAATTATGATTATTATACCCATAGATAGCAAAGGAGGATGTTTCTATACACAAAAACGTGTTGGTTATAAAGGAAAGGTGTTTAATATAATTAAATTCAGAACAATGATTGCAAATGCTGAACAGGAGGGCGCTCAATGGGCGCAGAAAGAAGATAAACGCGTTACGAGGATAGGAAGATTTTTAAGAAGAACACGGTTAGATGAGTTACCGCAGTTAATCAATATAATAAAAGGTGAAATGTCAATTGTAGGTCCAAGACCTGAACGCCCTGAATTTGTTGATGATTTGAAAAATAGAATTCCTTTTTACGAATTTAGACATATGGTTTTGCCAGGCCTTACAGGATGGGCACAGATTAAATACCAATATGGAGCTTCATATCAAGATGCTTTAGAAAAATTACAATACGATTTGTATTATATCAAACACTCCTCCCCTCTTTTTGATATACAAATAATACTAAACACCATACCACTTTTAATGAAAGGAAGCAGATAATAACATTATCTTTTAACATATTACAAAAAATTTTTAAATCTTACGTCATAAGAAAATGAGGAGGTTAAATATGCAAAATGCAACTACACCAGAAGAAAACCCAGCTCCACAGGAATCATCAAACGATGGTCTCAAGAAAAAATGGAACGAGATGAGTGTTCTTGCACCACTTTTAGCGGCATACACTATTCTATATCTTACGCTCACAAGCCTTGATTTCCTGATGAAAGAGAAGTTAGAGCTTCCAGAGGGAATGGATATTGCATATCTAGCCCTGCTCGGAGCATACGCCGCCGATAAAGAGATAAGAAGATGGCTGGGAACCCCGGAACCCTCCCGACGAGGTAGTGTTTTTGTTTATTTATGGTTCATTGTTTTTGCCATCTTTTATGTTATTTCCCTATTCGAGCCATCATACAAGATGCCACCTTATGTGCTCTCTATTTCATTACAAGTGCTTGGTATATTTTTTGGCACAAAAGCCTCTAAACAAGTTTATTCATGGCGCGTGCTACAAAATGATGCCAAAATAACTACAAATGAAGAAAAGGTTATGGCACTATTAAAAGAGAAGGGGGAGATTACTAACAACATGGTAGCTGAATTGCTCGGCGTTTCAAGATATACCGCCATCCGGTTGTTAAGGAATCTTAAAAACGCTGGGAAGATTGAGGTTATTGGTAGTGGCTCTGGGCGGGGAGTGAAGTATATTATCAAAAATTAGAAAACGATAAGATAAATAAGTTGCTCTTTAATACAGCAAAAATCGCTTTTTAGAAATGTAGCAAAATGTGGCAGAATGTTGCAAAGCTGCAACAAATATAGAAATAAATGTAGCAAAATGTAGCATAAATGTTGCAAAATGTAGCAAAATGTAGCATAAATGCTGCAAAATGAAGCATAAATGTTGCAGTATCACTAAAAAAGGCACTATTGAAGAGAGGCAATAAAATCTGCAATTTTTTCTGCACCTGACAAGTCAGGCAAAGAATGACCTCGCTTAAAAATAGTTGCTATATGCCCCTGTATACCCCATCCAAAAACAATAGGGAAAATATATTAGCCCTAAAATATCTTAACCTATTTTATCCGTTTTATATCAATTTGAGAAACAGAAAGCGTACCCGTACCACAATAAAACGTCCTTATTTCAAAAACTGGATTATTCGCTCCAACAATCATATTTTCCTTAACCTCAAACTTGCTTACATAATTAGTCTGATCTCTTGGAAGAATCCCTTTTTCTATAATGTCCCTACAAACATATTTATTATTTGATTTGTCGTAACACCAGTAAGCAACATCATATCTGCCTATAACCACACCTTCAGGAATACCTTCATCTTCTGTCTCGTAAAAGATATTAAATTGATAAACTCCTTCACTTAACTCTACATAAGGACCATACGTCAAACAACGCTCAACCCCATTACTCGCTACTATTTTTCCACCAATAATATCCCCTTCACCATGACTAAGTTGTTTAAGCTTAAAGCTATGCTTACTACCAACCACCAATACATTACATATGGGATGCCTATTTAAATAATATATTGATTTAAATCGTTCCTTTGAAAATAAATTTTGCCCCCTAACAACTTTCCGTATATGTTCATAATAATTGGAAATAACAGGGTCTTCTATCCTATTGACCCCGCTCATAATACTTTCCTCATACCCATCAGGAATGCCACGTTCAAAATGCCCAATACGCCATGTTTTTATAGGTATTGACGGCAACCTGGCTAACAATGGATCAGTAAGCGCAAGCTTATCTATATAATAAGCATCAGGTCCACTAGATAAAGGCCCAAATCCCATACCGGATTCTATGCTAACTTTAGAATAATGATCTATTTTCTTCCTATAATTAAAATTTTCTTTAAAAGTATTACGATCTGCTGTGGCTAAAGATTTGCCTTCCGCCATATAATAAAGTCTTTGATTACCTATTCCATTTTGTCGTATTAATTTTCCCTGATTCTCCTTACTATCCATTATATCCCGAAAAATCATACCATCGTTATTAACGCTAATAGATAATAACCCAATCAAAATACACAATATAGCCCCTACCTTAACATGGTTATCACACCCAACCTCAATACGCGCAAGAGTAGTTAACCCCAACCAAAATGGAATAGCAAGAAAACGCCCACTCATAAAATCACCTCCAATCTTTACAATATACACCAAATAAAACATAATCCCTAAAAACATCAAAAAACCATAACGATACTTCAACTTAAAACTTATTACCCCAATCAAAAATATCATTAACAAAGTAAATGGATCATATGTAATAGAATCAATCAAATAGAAAAAACCTTGTGTAATCAACTCACTAGCAGGAATACCAGCCCCCAACTTAGCATAAGCCGTATTCGGAAATGGAAACCCATAGTAAAT
>CAZBHO010000095.1:0-422 GCA_964491945.1 uncultured Verrucomicrobiota bacterium
ACCCCGACGAAGCCGAAAGGCATTTGTGGAATAATATGGCAAAGAAAGCAAGCAAAAGAGCAAGAGGGTGTCGGAGACCCCGACGAAGCCGAAAGGCATTTGTGACCGCCCCCTCAATATTAGCGTTTCAGCCTTGCTGTTGAACGTCGGAGACCCCGACAAAGCCGAAAGGCATTTGTGATTGGAGGGGTACCACAAGGGGGGGGTACCCCTTCTCTCTGTATATGTCGTATATCTCGACTAAGCCACCCCCCTAACCAAACGCATGGAATGCACTACAACAAAAATAAAAAACAGCAGAAAAATATGGATGCACAGAGAAAAACACAGAGGAAGGAATATAATTTAAGCCAAAGCTTAAATTATTGAAGTTACTAAACCAAAAATTTTTTGATCCTCTCTATGCATCCAAAGTTCTCTGT
>CAZBHO010000095.1:439-4723 GCA_964491945.1 uncultured Verrucomicrobiota bacterium
GTGGTTAAAAAATTTCTTTAAAATTTATCAGAAATCATTGAAAAAATATCTACTTCATTTCACTGTGAATTTTTCACTATATCATGTGTAAAATATTTTCTATTACACCATCCTATCCAATACTATAAATCTTCATTTAAAAACGCCCTTGCTCTTTGGAAGAAAAATTAAATTGACATAATTAGTATTTTATTTTATAAATAGTTTCATATTTTTTGAAAAAAAAGAAAGGATATGATATGAAAAAGATTAAAGTTGGTGTACTTGGTGTAGGTAGAGGACAAACCTTCATGTATCAGGCAAAAAACACAGGGATGGAGCTTGTTGCAATATGCGATAAATGGAAAGAGCGTTTGGAAGATGTTGGAAAGAAATACAAAGTTAAAACGTATACTGATTATGACAAGTTTCTGTCTCACGATATGGATGCAATTGTGCTTGCAAATTATTGCCACGATCATGCTCCATATGCTATCAAAGCATTGAAGGCTGGCTTTCACGTTTTGAGCGAGTGTATTCCAGCCAGAACTATGGCGCAGTGTGTTGAACTTGTGGAAACAGTTGAACAAACCAAAAAGATCTATATGCTTGCCGAAAATTATCCTTATATGCTTGGTTGTCAGGAGCTCAAGAGAGTGTACGAAACAGGCGAAATAGGAGATGTTAGATATGCAGAGGGAGAATACAATCATCCAATGGATGAGGCAGGCAGATTAAAGCTTTCTGCTGGGTTAAAGCATTGGCGGAATTGGTTGCCACCTACTTATTATGTTACGCATGCTCTTGCACCTTTAATGTTTATTACAGACACTATCCCTGTGAGTCTTAATGCATTATCCATAGTTGAGAAAAAAAGCCAGGCACCTAACACTGTAAAAATAGGTGATGTTGGAAGCGTTATATTATGCCGTATGAATAATGGCGCTGTTTTTAGAATATGGGGCTTAATGATGAGCTCGGTTCATCGTATTAGATATGAAATTCATGGTGAAAAGGGGCTTGCTTTAACACATGGCAGCCAGATTACTATTCATCATGAGGAATGGCTTTGCGATAAGGACATTTTAAAAGATAGGACATACACTCCTAATTGGCCTTCACATAAAGAATTAGCTAAAATAGCCGGGCATGGCGGTGGCGATTTTTGGGTTAATCTTCACTTTGCAAATGCAATAAAAACAAACAAGCAGCCTTATCTTGATGTTTATAGAGCAGCTGCTATGGCGGCAGTTTCTATTCTTGGCTGGAAGAGCTGTCTAAAGAACGGCAATAACATAGCAATTCCCAACTTTAAAGATAAAAATGAAAGGGAAGCCTATCGCAATGACGATTGGTCGCCCTTTCCTGAAGATGCCAAAGAAGGGCAACCGCCAGCAAGCATTCAGGGCAATAAACAACCTTCTAAAAAAGCAATTGCTTTTGCAAAGAAAATCTGGCACTCAATAGGATATACGGGAGAATAATAAACTTATCATAGAATGGAGCAGAGATGATCACCGAAAATGATGTATTAAAGCTACACGAGACATCTTTGAAGGTTTTATCGAATATAGGCATCAGAGTTGAGCATGATGCAATTGTGGCAAGACTTTTGAAGAATGGAGCTAAACAAGGTTCTGCCACGAATGTGGTACGTTTTGAGAGAGAGTTTGTGATGGATATGATGAGTCGTGCGCCTTCAAAGGTATATTTTGCTGATAGGTGTAGTGATGGATATGAAATAACAGCCAGATCCAAACCACGTTTCTGGTCCACACCTGGTTTAAAGATATGGAGGAAAAATTGTTCTCGATTATTTACATCAAAAGACATGGCAGATACGGCAAGACTTTTAAATGAATTAGCATCAGTATCTGGTGTCTTTGGTTTAGCTATGGACGACATTCCTCCAAAAGCTCGTGATGTGGTTGGATTAAGAATAATGGCAGAAAATACTAAAAAGCATATCAGAGTTGCAGCTTTTACGCCTATGGGAGCAGAGTGTTTAGTCAAAATGAAAGATGTTGTGTCGAAAAAGCCATGGTTCAGTACAGGTTTTACAGCCCATGGACCATTACGATGGACAAAGCTGGCTCTTGATATTTTTGAGAAAACTGCTGGACATGGCATTCCTGTGACCATTAATGGGGAGCCCATGGCTGGAGCATCAGGTCCTGTTACGCTGGCAGGTTCTGCTGTAGTAGGAAACGCAGAAATCTTGGCTGGAATAATAATAAATCAGATATTAGAGCCTGGCAGACCATGCATTTACAATTTGGGGCTTGCTCATATTTTTGATATGAGAAATGCTGTGGCTGTAACAGGTGGACCGGAAAATCATATTTTTGCTGATATTAGTGCGGCAATGGGAAGATTTTATAATTTGCCATCCTGTTCGTGGGTTTCCACAGAATCACACGCTGTTGATTCCCAATCGGCTCTTGAAAAAGCGATAGGTTTTGCCACTCATTATGCTAGTGGCGTCAGTTTGATATGGGCTGTAGGTCAGCTAGAGTCAGAACTTTCCTTTTCGCCAGCGCAGGCTTTGATTGATGATGAAATTATCAGATATCTTGAGAGGTACTATTCGGGAGCAAAAGTCTCTGATGAGACGATCGCTTTATCAGCAATTCATCGTGTAGGCATTGCTGGAGACTATCTTGCTGATGAACATACGTTAACATATTTTAAAAATGAATTTTTTGAGCCTAAACTGCTTTATAGAAAAAGACGGGAAATATGGGAAGAGGAAGGGAATAAGACACTTGCAGACCGTGCAGAAGAACAAGTTGATGAAATACTAAATAAAAATTTTATTCCTTGCCTTAATGAAGAACAAAGCAAAGAACTAAGGGCTATTGAAAAACATTACCTTAGTGCTATAACATCTTGAAATGATTAAACAATCCATTGACAAATATTATTAAATGACAACTTAATCATCGCTGAATTATCTCCTCCTATTATGGGTATTCATTAAAAAACTTATACCAACAAAACCATCATAAATTTCTGGTTCTATTCGGAACAACCTTTTAAAAAACCAGTATTGTAGACGAATATGGTAAGAAGAGGCACGGTCTGGACTCTTCAATGGAATCAGCAAGGAGAAATAGAATCAGTTTCTCGTTGCTCTAAAATTTAATTGATAACAGCATTTTTTTGTGTGGTTTATTAATAATTATTGTTTCTCTAGTTGCATCGTAGGTGCCTATACTGACATCTTCTGGCTTTTTCTCCATAGGATGTGGGCATCCAATCTCTATCCTTTCAGGAAGTCTTGTTTCTTTAAATTCAATGTAGGCTTCAAAGAGGTCAAGTCCGGCTGAAGCCCGCATCATGAAATCAAATTTTCCAAAATAGCTTGCCACATTTTTTAATTCAATGGTTCTATCAGAAAGAGTGAACCACTTTCTTGGTATGCCTGCCAATAGCTTTAAAGTATTATCTCTTTCCAGCCACAACATCCATTTTGTTTGCAGCAAAAACCACGCTTCCTCATGCGTTTTATGTGGGCTTATCCCAAAATAGTGTTCCCAGAATGTATATGTTTCTCTATCCTGTAAAGCAAGCTGGTTGTAATAAGTTTTTAGGAAATGCTTTACCTCACCACGCAGCAAATGAATATAATCGTGCCGCGAATAATAAGGTTGAGAAAGCGCCGCATTCCTTATTGTAAAAAGGGTGTTATGCGCTTTTATCATCCAGTCGGCAATTTTGTCGTCGTATGGCATAACTTCAAAAAATAGAAGATAAAGCGGTCCTGTAAGCGAATCCCTTGCCGTAAAAGTTCCGTGAGTAAAGCAGGTTCCCCCTTGCGCAAACAAAGCAACAGGCCCTGCATACTCCGCCCAGCAAGGAGCAGAAGGAATCCACTCGCCCTTCCCTACAGGAATTAAGGGGGATTTCTTTAAAACTTCCTTATAATTTTCTACTATATCTTTTTGCCATTTTATTGCCTCTTGCCTGATTGTTCTTGCCTCCTTTTCACCTATTGTTTCCAATAACTCAGCGGCGCAAAGCGTGCCAAATTGGGAAACGGCATTAAGCATAAAAGAATGGAAAAAGTCCTCAGGATCACCAACTCTCCCTTCAATCATTCCGTAGCCTTTCCCTTTGAGTTCTGGTTTCAGATTTCTTTTGCGCCAGTCAAGGAGATAATGGCATGCCTTTAAGATATTTGTTCTATATTGGCTTATCCATTTTCTATTCCCTGTGTATTTAAAATGTTTCCACATTATCCAGAGCACATAGCCAGTCTCAAGTTGATATCCGCCGAAATTTTGGATAAAGCCATCATCACGC
>CAZBHO010000095.1:4733-6466 GCA_964491945.1 uncultured Verrucomicrobiota bacterium
TGACGTTTCAAAAAGAAATCAATAGAACGTTCGGCGAGTTTATGCCAACCGAAAACATCAAAAGCCTCTATGATCGGTGCGCTTTCCGATCCTATTGGTGAGTACCAGCCAATTGTTGCTGCAACTGCATCGGAGGGTTCTTTGCCATAGGCAATTATATCACAGTGGAGCAAGCCAGCTTTTACACGCTCCTCAATCCCCTTTTCTGGAAGCCTGATAGAAGAGGCTCTATTCATTTTTTCTTGCCACATCTTACGCACCGCTTCTTTATGTTTAAAACAATCAAATTCTTTTATAAAAACTCTTGCCCTTTCTAATGGCAATGCTCTGTGTGGCACGATAAGTTCAAACACGCATTTGCTTTTTGGTTGAACCAAAACAGCTTGCTCAACCGATGGCATCAATTTTCCATTTAACTTCGCTATGTAAAAGACACTATCTTCTCCTGCAAAGCCACCGAACTCTTTTTTAAATGCGCTCTCAGTAATCAGAGGCTTTGGCGCTCTAAAGAAGGCATATTGCGGCGTAGTTGTGGTGTTTATTGCTTCACAACGCATTACACAGATAGTTTCTTCTTCGGCATCTAAAATTTCTTTTTTGTATAATTCATCAGAATACAGTTTCTTCTCTTCTTCTGTAAGCATTGCACCAGCAGAATTGGCATAAGCCACAAGATAGTGCGTACCTTTGATGTTTTTTAAGGAAGGAAGAGTCTTCTCATAAGTCACAAAGAACTCTAAATTATATGTTATCCCTTCTTCCTCTTGTGTTGAGTGTAGTATCGGCAAGTAGCCATCTTCAAGCCAGCGCTTGATTTTGATCTGGCAACTTGAGCCTTTCCCTATAGTAAAATCATAAATGGCAGGCTTATTTTTATCACCATCTTTGTAGGATTGTCCTATGGTATGATATGTTGGTGTAATGGTTCCCCAATATCCGTAATAGCCTACCCTTGCTGCGTAATCAATTTGAAAAATTCTTATATCACGGCTTACCCCAAGCCAGGTTACACATTTTTCTTTGCGATTATTTTGCAAAGCAGTTTCAAGATCTTCTTCAGGGTCTTGTGCTATTCTATCATACATAGAGAATGCATTTTTTTCTTGTATCTCTTTTTCAACTTCATCGTAGGAACGCTCGTCGTCATATTCAGTAATAATTATAGCTGCATCCTTAAAGAAAATCGGATTTTCTTTATTAACATCTCTAGCAAAGAAACTTGTTGCTCCAGATATTTCTGCTGGAATGGTGATTAAAAGAGGCAATTCTTCTTGAGCCTGTTCAGCTATGCCTTTTATAGCAATTTCATTATTCTTTTGCTTGCTTTTGATGGAAGACTCAATTTTTTTCCACCCATCATTTTTACCCTTAATCTGCAAACTCACTATCCTGCCATTCAAAGCAGAAAATTCGCCATTAACTATTCCTCTCTTATAAAGCACTCTGAAAGCATACTGGTTGTTATTATTTTTCATATTTTTTACCTTTCTTTATTCTCATTATAAACAGTATCTATCTATTAAATTATTCGCCAGCGCGTCAATCTTGAGACCGCAAGAGGATTTGACTTTGAAGTCTCGTACCACACTGTAATTATACTGCCATCATCCATTTCAACAGAAGAAGGATAACCTATATCCCAGTTGTCGCAGTCGGAATTAAGCACGATCGGATCTGACCATGTGTCGCCTTCATCTTTCGCCGCCAGCAGCACCGCGCGATTCTGGTCGATG
>CAZBHO010000096.1:0-4734 GCA_964491945.1 uncultured Verrucomicrobiota bacterium
GGATTGTGATTGGCAGGAAATGGCCGCTTTGATACACTATGCCCCTCATAACTATTTGAGTTATGAGGGGTTACTAGCTTTTAAGAGATTAAAAAAGCTCCAATTGGACAGGAATTTTTTCTGGTTCTGTCCGTTTTTTCCCAACATATATTTCCATTTTACCGAATTGGTGATCGGTAATCGATAAGAATCTTACTTCTCCTTCTGCTGGTAAAATTTGACGGATATAATTTTTGTAATGATTGCTTGTATCCTCACTGGCGCAATATCTTGCGTATATAGAATATTGAAGCATCACAAAGCCTCTTTTTAGAAGCTCTTTTCTGAAACGGGCATATAGACATCTATGCTTTTGCGTTTCAACTGGTAGATCAAACATTACTAATAGCCACATACCTCTATAAGCTGATAAAACCATCTCTTCAACTAATAATGTTTTTAGGGAAAGTCAACCGTTCTGCTTTTTCTTCATAAACAGCCACAAGACTTGCGGTCAATTTTGTTAAAGTTTCAAATAATGTCAGAGATTCTCCATCAAAGTTGAATCTTCCGAGCAAAGGAGAAATAAGCTTTTGTTTGATAGCTTTATCCAGCAATACATTTTCTGTTTTTTCTTTTACTATTTGGTAGACCACTTTATCCACCAGAACTCTGAAAGGTTCCATTAAGTCATCTGCCAAACAGAAAGAATTAGATCTATTATGATGGTGGATACCAAATGTTACATTAAGTCCAGAGCTTACTATTGCTCTTGCAACTATGGCGCGCAAGATGGCATAGCCATAATCCAACAAGTTATTTGGTGGATTGCCAGTTTGGGGCTCTCTTATAAATTCAAACGATTGGAATAAATTTTTCCAGTATTTTTGTGCTGCTTGAGCTTCTAAATTAGTAATATCACCAGATTTAACCTGGTCAACCATAAAGTCCAGGCCATAACTATTATTGTATAGTGATTTTAACAAATCGGCCTGTGCTTTTATTTTTGTGCGGACAATTTGTTGCCATAGACGTTTTTGAATTGGTTTAGAGGCTGATACCTGACTAATAAATCTTTGAGTCTGCAATGTGTGCCCGCTCAATGGCAACATTAAAGATATTGGCATACTTCTTTCATCTGAAACTATAAGGAAGGCTTTGTTTTTTGCCAATGATGATATAACAGCTTGTGTCATAGTCGTTTGACGATTGTTTATTATTAAGACAGCAATATCACTAACTGGTATGGTCATTTTAGAGTTGGGGTTTGCTTTGTTTTCCATAACCAATAGGCCATTTTCTATATGCAAATGAAAAGCAATTTCTGTGATATCTATGATTCTATTGTTAGTCATTGGCTATGTGGTAATTTCCAATAGGGTCTACGCTTAATTTCCTGCATTGAGTATTATAAAATGCATTGTCGCTGGTGATAGTAATGGTTTCCTTGTACGATATTTTTGATGCTGGTCTTGCATCTGTATGAAGGCGAAATGTATAGAAATTAGTAGATAGTTTTTGCAAAATTGCTATCACTTCTTCCCCTTTCCAATTTAATTTAACGGCATCCCCTTTAACTAAAGAGAAAAGGAGAGGATTACCGTTTTCATCTGCTTTTCTTACTATGGGTTCTTTGTTTTTATAACGCAATATTGCTTCATAATTTGAAACTACTACGCACCTTACTGTAGGATTTCCTTTTTTATCTTTGCATTTAAAAACTTCAAGATGATGATTATTGCCCAGTTTTACGTATCTTTTACTTTCTTTTTTGCTATCTATTTCTATTGGTTTAGCGTCATAAAAAACGCGTGCTTTGCGAATTATAATTTTTCTGCCGCTTGATGCTGTTAAGCAAGGCAGATTGCTTTCTTCTTGAAAAGCTTTTGATGGTGGCAAGTTGAGTTCTTCTAGTCTTTGCTTGACTAATTGGCGTATTTTTTCATCTACTATGTCATTTACATCAGAGATATCAGATAATTTTTTACGTACAACGGCTCTATACTCGCCATTTTTTGTTTTGATAATGCCATATAAAGTTTCTTCGTGTAAAGCACCACGTATGCTTCTATCAACGTAGTGTGAGACAACGATCTTGTCAATGGCTTGTTCCACAGATGTTAAAAAGTTGGGCAATGGTTGTGGCATATTTGGAAAGACGCCTATTCTATGTGTTCTTTTAGCTTGTTCGGCAAGTTTTTTGATAATTACAGGAGTTGTCAGCGCTATTACTATAGCATCTATAGCGTGATGGCGGTGATCATCGCGGCTTTTTATTCCATCACTATTTAGTATCTTATTTAATCCCCATGCGCTTCTTAAATACGCAGTTATAGTGCCTTTGGTGGTTTGAATGGCAGACTTTCGTATTTCATAGGGGTATAATTGGGAGAGGTATTCTGCAGCTTTTCTGGAGGCATATGCTGTGTCATTAAGCTGGGAGTGTGAAAATTCTTCAATAAAGGATTGTTCATCCTGAATGTCTTTTAGCATAAATCTTCTTATCTTTTCTAGTCTATATTCACCTTTAAATTTTTTTACTCGCTCAATAATTTCTTCCCACTTTTTTGTTGAGCCATAGGCTTCAAAAGGAGTTTTATTTTGTTTAACGTTTCGATTTTCAGTTACTTCGCACAATGTTTTATTAGCAAAAGAATCATCAAGGCATCTGCTAAAAGGAATAATATGCTCAACATCAAAACGTGGCGCTTCACTAAAGAGATCTTTAAAATTAATTTTTTGTCCTGTATAGGGGCACCAGCCATCGCACTCTTGCCATAATAATCCTTTTTCAATATCGCGCCTTGTAGGATTCTGTATGCCAATTTCATTAAGAATTTTTTCTATGATTATTTTTCTCTCTTTTTCTCTGGCCCTGATCTTTTTTATGTATAACTCCCTTTGTTTTGAATTTTGTTTAAGTTCTCTTGCCAGCTCTATCTTTATTAAGTCTGGCTTTCCATATCGCTTGATTATAGCATTAACCAATTTTCTTAATTCTGAAAGAGAGCGTTGCACTATGGGATTTCTAATGTTTTCTGCTGGTGGAAGTAACTCTTTGAGAGGCGGGTTTGTTTTAAGCGGATATGCTTGTTTTAAAGCTTCTGCATAAGATAACCCTTGTTTCATAAGCGGTAATAGCTTTAATACGGCTTTTGTGCTTAACTTTAGATATCCTTCCTCCAGTTCAATATCAGCAAATGCTTCTGCAGTTTGTTCATCCAATCCCCATTTGTTTATTGCCCGCTTAATTAGTGTTTCCTCATTCTGGATACTTATTAAATCTTCGATCATCTGTTTTTTTTCTTCTTCATTTAAAGCGTCCCATTTATCTTCACCTATAACATCAATTATAGCAGCTGACGTAGTATTTCCTATAAACTCTTCTTCACCACTGTTTTCAAAATTAAAAGTATCACCAGCTTTCAATTTTAGTATTTTTTTTGCTTTAGAAAATTTCAATGCTTCATTTTTCTGTAAGAAATTGGCTAAAATATCTTTTTCTTCTGCTGTAAGTTTTCGCTCTATGCCGGTTGCTTCTTCAAATATCAATGTGTTATTTAACATCTGAAACATTCGGAATTCCTGTGATGTCAGCAGTGCTATATTAGCCCGGTGTTTGTTCGGTTCTAATTCGCATTTACCTAAAAGATGTTTATTACTCTTCAGAGGACGTTGGTAGAAAAGTCCGTGTTCAATTTTTTTGCATAAGTCATCAGTTAGCCGGAGCGATAAAAATTGGGATTGTTTATCCCATATTTTTTTAAATTCATCTTTATACCATTGCCGTAAAGTGTATCTTCCACGAATCCTTTGTTGAGAAGGATCCATTTTTGCAAGATATTCACCAATAGTGCGTGCACCTGTTGCTTGCATTTCTTGAAAAAGCAAATCTGTTTCCTGCTTAATCTTGTTTTTTTCTTCTTTGCTTTTGTTCTTTCTATTTGATAAAAATCCTCTACGCTGTGATAAATGGAGGATAACTCTACCAAATTCGTAAGGCTTTAGCTGACTTTCAAGCGCCTTTACTCGCAATTCATACGGATTTATTAGAAGTAGGTTTTTCCATTGTTTATCTTTATAAGAAGGTTTCCCTTCAGGTAAAAGATTATGTTTTTGGAGTAGTTGCAAAATATATCTTTTGCGCATTTGTCTGCGATCTAGTAGTCGTCTTCTGCCTCTTGCGTTTCTTCTCTCAGTATTTAAGGAGAGGCTTTTACCGCTTTTTGGATCTATTTCTATGCCCATAGGAAAGACACGTGTTCCGCAAGCAATAAGTCCTATAGGTTCTTCTTCTTGATATCTGATTAATGCCCAGCCTATGGAATTAGCCCCTATATCCAGTCCCAATACCTGTTTGTGATTGTTTTTTTCCATATTTTCTCCTTGACTAATAGTTCTATATTTTATACACATAACCCCCAGTGTATCAAAGCGGCCATTGTCCTGCATTTCACAATAAGGACTTTGGTCCGTAAGGTTTTACTCTTATAGAGGAACCTTTATGCCCTCCCAGCGGGGGCATTTTTTTACTTTTTGCAAGAACCCAATTTCACAAATCAATCTGATTAGAAATACTTTAAAGTTTTGTTTTTTATCTTCAAGCATAATGTGGATAAAATAGACGATGGAGGGGGTAGTATTTAGTGTTAGCGCATAAGAGAGATGCTTGAATTAAGAAGCTTTTCCTTTAGTTGCTGATAACGCTTACTAAACCATACGCCAAGTTGCGATTCCCTATGATCAAATCCGAAA
>CAZBHO010000096.1:4748-6450 GCA_964491945.1 uncultured Verrucomicrobiota bacterium
CTTCTACTCACAGCAAGCACTGGAGGCGATTGAATCCGTTTTGCAACGGCAAGTCCCAGATACTGTTGCCACCATTTCTCAAGATCTAAAATAAAATCTTTATGTGAAGGGAAAATTTTTGAGATTTTTCCTGAAAAACCTATTTTGTTTTCTAATGTGCCTTCTGCATACCACTCCAAAATTTCTTCTGGAGTTGCTCTATTCCACCATTCCACCCACGAGGCAAACAATTTATCGTGATATGGGTATATGAGTGGATCGCCTTTATTTTCATCAACATTTTGTGCTGCGCTTAATTCTGCAGAAGGTGTCAAGTTTATAGTGCCTTCAGGAATAACATTTTGCCCATAAGCTTTTTTGTTTAAATAATTGGCAAGCTCATAAACTTGATGCTTCCATAAATCCCCAATGGCGGCAAGGAATCCTGAAAGGTCTCCATAAAATGTGCTATATCCAACAGTGATTTCAGCCTTGTTAGCATTGCAGGTAAAAGCGCCACCAAAAGCAGATGCAGCAGCGGCAAGAACTCTGGCGCCTCTATCGCGAGCCTGAACATTTTCAAAAGCTATGTCATTTAGCTCAAGCTTTATACTGCTTTGTGTTTTTAATCTTTGCGCGGATAGCGCTGCAAATTGTTTTCTGGTAAGCTCTGCACTTTCTCTTATAGGAATTTTTACAAAGAAGCAATCCAGTGCATGGGCAAGTTCTTCTGCCAATGAGATTGTTGTTTTGGAAGTAAATGGTCCTGGCATATTGACAAGTAAAATATTTTCTGGAGGTAGCACTTTTCTATAAATGGCCGATGTAACAGCTGAATCAATACCACCAGAAACTCCTATGACTATTCGCTTAATGCCGCATAGCTCAAGGAAACGTCCTATGCCGAAAGTTAACGCTTGATAAATTGTTCCTATATGGTCTTGCTCCTGAACAATTTTATTGAGAAAAGGCTTTTTATTAAGTGGCAAATCAATTTTTAAAATACCTTCCTGAAAAGGTTCACTTAAAGATTGCATCCCGCCAGCTCCATCATAAATGCAGGATTTGCCATCGTAGGTATAAACGGTTTTTCCGTTGTTTTGGATGCCGATATTGTTGACATAGAGTAGGGGAGAGTTAGCCTCTTTTACGATTTTAAAAAAAACTCTATGCCGCTTTAAATTTTTATTGAATGTGTAAGGTGAAGAATTGCAGCTTACATAAAGGTCAGGTTTTTGGCTGGCTAGCATTTTGAAGACAGAAAGGCTGTAATTTTCGTCCCACGCATCTTCACAGAGGAGACATCCGATTTTTATTTTATCAATTTTGAATGGAGCAATAAGTTTTTTTAAAGAAGTATCTAGTTCTATAGCAAGTTTACGCAAGTCAAAGAAATATCTGCTTTCATCAAAAGCTCTATAGTTGGGGGATAAGGTTTTTATTAGAAAGTTGTAAGGTGATTTCCCTGCTTTAAGTTGTTTGCCATAGGAAGAAACAAAAAGCGCATTATATTTGCGAACTCTGCCATCTTCATTTTTTTTGTTCCAGTCTATGGCAACATTGCCGAAAATAAGGGCTGGCAATTTTTTTGCAGATTTTATCAGCTCTTTGCCGCATTGTTCGCATTCCTTTAAAAATGCTTCCCGTTCCCACATATCAGAGATCATATAGCCGGGGATAGCCATTTCAGGGAAGACCAGGATATCAGCATTTTCTTTTTGTG
>CAZBHO010000097.1:0-6402 GCA_964491945.1 uncultured Verrucomicrobiota bacterium
GTAAACTTTCCAATTACATGTTCAATAAAAGCTTGAAAAAGCTTAAAAGATGGCTACACTGGTCTATTTCTTTTAAGGATTCTTCTGTAACATAAACATGACTAAAGAAATAAAAGTAGGAGTTATTGGGCTTGGCACAGTTGGAGCAGGAGTGGCTAAAATTCTGCTTTCTCGTACAAGTTTGTTTGAGAAACGCAGGAATATAAAATTTTTGCTTGCTGCTGCTGTTGATATAAATAAGGAACGTTTTAAGGCATTGAATTTGCCAGAAAGTATATGCAGTTCTGACGCACTACAGGTTGCTCGTTCAAAAGATATTGATGTGGTGGTGGAGCTCATAGGTGGGACAACTATCGCCAGACAAGTAATTAGCGAGGCACTTAAAGCTGGTAAATATGTTGTTACTGCCAACAAGGCATTGTTGGCAGAATGTGGGGATGAGCTATTTTCGTTAGCAAGCAGGCAGAATGTAGGTCTCTTTTTTGAAGCGAGTGTTGGAGGTGGCATTCCTATAATACGAGCCATTAAGGATGGACTGGTGGCTAATGAAATAACAAAGATATACGGCATATTAAACGGCACTTGCAATTACATCTTAACCAAGATGGAGCAGAGCAAAATATCTTTAGAGATGGCGTTAAAGGAAGCACAGAAACATGGCTATGCTGAAGCAGAGCCTTCGCTTGATATAGATGGGATTGATACGGCTCACAAAGCGGTTATATTGGCTTTGCTTTCAAGGGGGGCAATGGTGCCTATAAAGAAAGTGCCAATAGAAGGCATACGTTCCATTACTATATCTGATATTCAATATGCGAAAGAGCTTGGCTATAGAATCAAGCTTTTAGCCGTTATAGAGAACTATGTTAAAGGATTAAATATCGCTGTATATCCGGCTCTTGTGCCAATTGAGCACATATTATCTTCGGTGAATGGAGTGTTCAATGCTATTCTGGTTGATGGCGATGGAATAGGTGAACAGCTGTTTTATGGCAAAGGCGCAGGAGAACTTCCTACTGCTTCTGCTGTATGTAGTGATATAGTTGAAGCAGCAAGTTGTATTATATCACAACGAAGCAACAATGTATCGGTTATCCATAATTCCGAAGAGGAGGTCCCTATCCTTGCTCCCAATCAATTACAATCAAAATATTATCTTAGGTTAACTCTTTTAGATCAGCCCGGCGTTTTTGGACAAATAGGCACGATCCTTGGTAAACACGGTGTGAGCATTGCCTCGCTTCTACAAAAAGAGAGAAAGTCAGGGCGCAAAGTGCCGGTAATAATCATAACGCACCAGAGTTTGGAATCAAAGGTGCGGATGGCTCTGGATGAGATAGCTTCTTTACCAATAGTTGGGGATAAGACCGTAGCTTTGAGAATAGTGGATTTTGAAAATGAATAAATAGAATAATAAAGCCGTGTTTTATTTTGAAATGTTTTTGCACAAAAAGGAGATAAAATATGAATAAAGTTATACTATATGACACGACGCTGCGAGATGGAATGCAGGGCGAAGGGGTCTCGCTTTCTGTGGCAGGGAAAGTACGGGTGGCTTTAAAACTGGATGAGCTTGGCATAGATTATATTGAAGGTGGCTTTGCAGCTTCTAATCCGAAAGATATGGAGTTTTTTCATGAAATAAGGGGAAAGAAACTTTCTCATGCAAAAATAGCAGCATTTGGAAGCACACGGCGTGCAAAAGTGCCTATTGGTGAAGATAAAGGCACGCTCAAATTATTGGAGGCAGATACTCCTGTGGTGACAATTTTTGGCAAATCATGGAAGCTACACGTTTATGAAGTGTTGCGTACAACTGAGGAGGAGAATTTTGCTATGATACGCGACACTTGCAGATATTTGAAAGAGCATAAAAAAGAGGTTATATTTGATGCCGAGCATTTTTTTGATGGATATAAAGATAGCGCTTCTTTTGCTATTTCGTGTTTGAAAGCTGCGATAGAAGGTGGTGCTGATGCGCTTGTTTTATGCGATACGCGCGGTGGCTCTTTGCCACACGAGATATTTGCCATTACTTCCGAAGTTGTGAAAATGTTTTCTGTCCCCATAGGAATACATTGCCATAACGATGCTGATACAGCTACAGCAAACTCTCTTGAAGCCATAAGAGCTGGCGCAAGGCAGGTTCAGGGCACAATAAATGGTTTCGGTGAGCGATGCGGCAATGCAAATTTATGCTCAATAATTCCGGGCATAAGCCTTAAACTTGGGCTTACTTGCGGCACTAAAAACACATTGCCAGCTCTCACAAGCACATCACGCTTTGTATTCAACATTCTCAACATGCCTGAACACAAAGCTGCTCCTTACGTGGGGCAGAGCGCTTTTGCCCATAAGGCAGGGATGCATGTAAATGCAATAGAAAAGAATCCTGTTAGTTTTGAACACATTCAGCCAGAAACAGTTGGCAACGAAAGGCGTATTCTTATTTCTGAACTCTCTGGCGGAAGCAACATAATGCTTAAAGCTGTGGAGATGGGCGTGGAAATGAGCAAGTCATCCCCAGAAGTGAAGGAAGTTTTAAGCAAGCTGGAACAGCTTGAAAAGAAAGGTTATCAATTTGAAGGTGCGGATGCTTCTTTTCAGATCCTTATTCAAAAAGTATTGAAGCGGCATAAGTCATTTTTTGAAGTAATAGGTTTAAGGGTAATAACGGAAAAGACTGCTAGTGGCGAGCCCTGCCGATCGGAAGCCACCATAAAGGTGAAGGTGAATAACGAAATTGAGCACACTGTGGGTGAAGGCGATGGTCCTGTGAACGCTCTGGATAATGCATTAAGGCGCGCTCTCACCCGGTTTTATCCAGCAATTTCAAAAGTGCATCTTGTGGATTATCGCGTTAGAATTCTGGATCCACAAGAAGCCACTGCCGCTAAAACGAGAGTTGTTATAGAAACCAGTGATGGTGAAACAACATGGGGAACGGTGGGAGTTTCTGGTAATATTATAGAAGCTTCTCTTGAAGCTCTGGTTGATAGCATGGAATATAAACTTTTTATGGATGAGAAAAAGAAAAAAACAAAAACACGTTAAAACAACTTAATGATATAGATAGCTATGGAAATTAGTAAGACCTACGACGCAAAATCTGTAGAAGATAAATGGTATTCAATCTGGTTAGAAAAAAGACTTTTCTCCACTGATTCATCAAAAGGTGGCACTCCTTACACAATAGTGATTCCGCCACCAAACGTTACAGGCATACTCCATATGGGGCATGCTCTGAATGTTACTATCCAGGATATTCTAATCAGATGGAAACGCATGCAGGGCTTTAACACGCTGTGGATACCCGGTACAGACCACGCTGGCATAGCAACACAAAACGTGGTTGAAAAGGCTCTTAAAAAAGGAAACCTCACACGCCACGTCCTTGGTAGAGAAGAGTTTTTAAAACGAGTTTGGCAATGGAAAGAACAATATGGCGGCACAATAGTGCGCCAGCTAAAGAAGCTGGGGGTCTCTTGTGACTGGACAAGAGAGCATTTCACAATGGATGAGCAATTGAGCGCTGCAGTAGCAGAAATTTTTGTGCATCTCTATGAAAACCAGCTGATATATCGCGGTAATTACATTATTAACTGGTGTCCACGCTGCCTTACCGCTCTTTCTGACGAAGAAAGCGCTCATGTTCCAACGCAGGGCAAATTGTATTATATCCGTTATCCGCTGATTGATGGCAAGAAAAAGGATGCATTGATAGTTGCCACAACGCGCCCTGAAACAATGCTTGGCGATGTGGCTCTTGCTATCAATCCGCGTGATCAAAGGTATGCCCACATTAAAGACCAAAAGTATCTACTACCTATCATAAACAGGGAACTCCCTGTAATAGAAGATGATTACGTTGATCCAGAATTTGGCACGGGCGTGGTAAAAGTAACTCCAGCTCACGATCCGAACGATTTTGAAATGGGGCGTAGACATAACTTGCCAACAGTTAACGTTATGAACAATGATGGCACAATGAATGATGCCGCCGGCCCATACGCAGGACTTGATAGGTTTGAATGCCGCAAAAAACTTGTGGAGGATTTGAAAGCAGCAGGCTTAATTGAAAAGATAGAAGATTATCAACATTCTGTAGGGCACTGTTACCGCTGCGATACCGTTGTTGAGCCGCGGCTATCGCTGCAGTGGTTTGTAAAAATGAAGCCTCTGGCACGCCCAGCAATAGAAGCAGTTAAAGAAGGCAAAATTCAATTTGTGCCAGAACGCTGGACAAAAGTCTATCTTGATTGGATGGAAAACATACGCGATTGGTGTATCTCAAGACAGATCTGGTGGGGACACAGGATACCGATATTTTATTGTGATAATTGCGGGAACGAGTGGGCAAGCAAGAAACAACCAGAAAAATGCCCAAAATGTTCTTCACAAAAAATCAGACAGGATGAAGACGTGCTTGATACATGGTTCTCATCATGGTTATGGCCATTTAGTACTTTGGGCTGGCCACAGAAAAATGATGATCTTGCTTTCTTCTACCCAACTGATACTTTAGTTACAGCCTCCGAAATCATATTTTTCTGGGTTGCTAGAATGATTATGGCTGGACTTGAAGTGATGCACGATGTGCCGTTCCGAAAAGTGTTTATCCATGGCACTGTAAGAGATGATATTGGCAGAAAAATGAGTAAAAGCCTGGGCAACTCAATTGACCCGCTAGAGATTATTCAAGAATATAGTGCCGATGCCCTGCGCTTTAGTTTAATGATGGTTACCCCCGTTGGACAGGATGTGTATCTCTCAAAAGAGAAATTTGAAGTAGGCAGAAATTTTCTGACAAAGATATGGAATGCTGCGCGTTTTCTGCAGATGAATATGAAGGATGTCAGCATAGATACTTACAAAATTATAAATGCACCATTTGATAAAAATCTCTTATCTCCTGAAGATCAGCATATAATTGCTAGCCTATATGATACGGTTGATAAAGTTACAGAACACCTTGAGCGTTTCCGTTTCAATGATTATGCAAAAGAACTCTACGACTTTATCTGGCACAAATTCTGCGATTGGTACATCGAAGCAGCCAAATTACCACTCTCTTCAGAAAGCATTGAGAAAAAACACCATACCTTACAGGTGATGCATCATGTTTTTTCCAGAATACTGAATCTGCTTCATCCTATAACACCTTTCATCACAGAAGAACTATATCAAGCTCTTGGCTATGCTAAACAAGAAAAGGGCGAATTCATCGTCAATGCCAGGTGGCCAGCAAAATTGGAAGGAGAAAAACTCTCCAAACTTGGAATATCCCGTAAAACAGTAGATTACGTTGAGAATAAACATGAACTTATAAAAATTGCCCGCGCTTTAAAAGCCGATTATGGCATATCACCTAACGAAAAATTACACTACGTCATTAAACCGGAAAATGAAATAACCGCTTCTTTACTAGAAAAAGATCAGGAAAGTGTGGCTCTTCTTTTGAAAGCAAAGTCGTTGAAAATAGTCGGAAAAGACTACGTTCCTCACAAAATGATTAACGGTATTACCAAAGCTGCCACAATTTTTATCTCTATTGAGGGGGTTATTGATGTTGAACAAGAAACCCGCCGCCTCAAAGAACAGTTAGAAAAAACCACTAAAGATATAACCAACGTAAATAAAAAGCTCAGTAATCTTGATTTCATTGAAAAAGCTCCTGCTGAGGTGGAAAAAAAAAAAAAAAATAAAAAGCAGGAACTTCTAGAAAAGGCTGATAAACTGGAAAAATTGATAGCTCTTTTACAAGAAGCAAAACAATAAATCTTCTCCGTTTTAGCTTAAACAAATGCGCCTGTAGCTCAACTGGACAGAGTGTCGGCCTCCGGAGCCGAAGGTTGTGGGTTCAAGCCCCGCCAGGCGCAGATAATGAAAATTTCACAACTAATCCCCTATTGTTCTATCGTATAATTTAGGCTTTGTCCGTACAATACACCTCCTCCATATATAGACAGAAGCTAAGAAATTATAGAACTATGGCAAAACAGATGTCTCACTCCCCTTCTTGTTACGTATTGGTTTGTTTATAATAAAAGCCCTTATTTTCTTATTCATCCACAGTCACATAATCATAAACAGTGTCAGTATAATTAAGCACTCCATCCATCCGACCCAGTTAGTACCGAAATCATGGACGCATATAGCCCACCAATCAGCAGGAGCTCCTGTATATTCACGTGGGAGAAGTCTCACTTTAATAGTGACTAGGTCCCAAAAAAATAGTTGTGTATAATTTGCTTCATCATTTGCTATTACTGGAGGTCCAAATCTCCTGCGCGTATCAGCTATGACTAGCCCTATATAAGCTGTAAAGTCTGAACCATCGTTAGGATGGCTCATATATTTATTTAGCCAACTTACTTTTAATAGGTATGTGAAAAAGTTTAT
>CAZBHO010000098.1:0-2489 GCA_964491945.1 uncultured Verrucomicrobiota bacterium
GATAATAACTACTATGAAAAAGAGAGGGAGAAGGGATTTTTTTAAGAAAGAAAGGTATATGAGCAAATAGCCTTCCTGTAAATAAATTTAATTTCTTTCTTTCATGGGCATATCCTGCAAAAATATTATTGTTGTGATCCTCATAAATAAAAAGAGAGTTTTTCATCTCTCTTATCAATCTTTTCTGAATCTCGGCCCAGTAGTAGGATATACCTCCTGATACTTGCATGGAATAGATAATGTTATCATGGATAATGTTCTTTTTCATTTTTCATTCCCCAAAATTTTCTGATATAAAGCCATATATTTTCTTCCCACAATCTCACTGGAAAACTCTTTTTCCACCTTTGCTCTCGCATGCTGACATAGCTTCTCATACTCTGGATAAGCTAATACCCACTCAATACCTCTCGCCAAATCCTCAACATCATACGGTCTCGCCAAATATCCATTTCCCTCATGTTCTATCATATCTCTATTCCCACCAATATCAAACGCTACCACAGGTGTACCACACGCCAAGGATTCCATAATAGCATTTGACAAATTCTCTTGCAAACTGGGAACCACCATTACATCAGCAGCACTATAGAGAGTTACTAAACTTACCTCATCTTGAAGTTTCCCTACATAATGGACCCGAAAACCAAAATCAGGGACACGCTTTGGTTCTCCACTTCCAAAAACAATCAACTCAATATCATTCCTCTTGAGAAACCTAAAAGCTTCTTTCAATTCTTTAAAACCTTTCCTCGGATCACTTGTGGCACTCATAGCTCCGAAAAGTATTAATCTTTTATTAGAGGGAAAATTCCACAGTTTTCTAGCCTTTTCCTTATCAAAGGGTTTGAAAAGATTTGTATCTATAGGATTGGGTAAAAAGACTACATTTTTCCCACGAAAAAGACTGCTTTCTTTCGCGCAATTCCCAATCCACTGACTAAGCCCGACAATGGTTAGATTTTGAATTTTTTGAAAAACTCTCTCCTTGCGATACCAAACCTTCCTACTAATATCTTTTTCGCTTTGACTTCTCAAAACCCTACATTTACCACATTTCTTCTCATAACTACCACAACCTTCGTCGTAATGACATCCGCCTGTGAATGCCCACATGTCATGTAAACTCCATACAACCGGCTTTTTGATTCTCCCTATATCTTCTACACTCAACATCCCCGCCGCAACCCAATGTAAATGAACTATGTCCGGATTTAATTTATTTATAATTTTCCTCACTTTTCTATTACCCCAAATAGCCGTAGAAAAAAGAGTGGGAGATCTCTTCTTATATTGCATCAATGGCAGTTGATCAAGTAGAAATCTGAAAAGATTAATAAACTTTTCTGCCTTTGTTTCTGGTCCAATGACAGTATAATCATCTCCCTGTTTGTCCTGAACCAACATATAACTTTCTACCCCAACAGAGAGAAGAGCCCTATGAAGACGATACGCGGCTCGAGCAGCACCACCACCAGCATCAAAGGTATTTATTATAAGAACTTTCATCACCATAATCCTCTCAATTCCTCTACATATACATTCAAATGCACATATACTTTCTCGATGTCGAATACAAACCTATCCGCTTCATTTCTAATAATTGTCGAGTCTATTGTTTGCTCTTGTAAAGAAATATATCTTTCTTTATAAAATCCATTTTTGTCAATATCACTCAAAAAGCCAATGATTTTTCCTTTTTGGGGTTCTGTATAATCTAATATATAGTTTTTGCCACTTACTATAGTTTGCATAACTACAGCATGAAATCTCATACCGATATTAAAATACGCATTTTGATAAGTTTCTATAGTCTGTTTAAGCGTCAAGTTGGAATTCTGCACATAAATATTGGGTAAATTCAAATCCATCGCTATATCGTTCAAAAAAAATCTATCATCATTACCTATATGAAAATAATGCATTGGTATCAATCGTATTTCTCTCTGAGGATATTTAAGTGTTACTTCCTTTACAAAATTTTTTAAATTTCTATCAATGTCATTATAATCTTTCCCTTGTATATATTCAGATGGAAATTTTCTCAAATTAATAGCAACATACTCTTGGGGAACAGGAATATTTCTTTTACCAAACTCTAATACACTCTCCACAGCAGGATCATAGCTAGTCTTTATAAAAGTATAATCAAAAAACTTCCCCTTACAAAAATATTTTAGCTTTTCTTTCGATAAACTATCTCTAAGAATTATAAGATCGCTATGTTTTACTATTTCTAATACTGATTTCCAATATTTTTTTTTAAAAAGAGGACCTACGCCACATCCCAACAGAGCCGTTTTCTTTGCCAACTTTCTTGCTTTTTTAAAAGCATACTCAATCATAAATAATTCATCTAAATCCATTAGAGGACCTCCGCCCATTATCACTATATCCGAACACCTTATGGCATTGTCAAGTTGCCGAGAATCCTTGCTGTCAAATATTGATATTTTTATGTCTTTTGATATTATTTCTTTATAAAAATC
>CAZBHO010000098.1:2527-4600 GCA_964491945.1 uncultured Verrucomicrobiota bacterium
AAATGGATACAAACTGCCAAGTTGAATTTCAAAATCCCCAAAAGACTTCTTGAAAAAAGAAATTAATCCCGCCACTATCGCCCTATCTCCAATTGTCTCCGTTCCATACCACCCTATAATAACAATTTTCATAACATAAACCTCGCCTTAAACCGATAAAATTTCATAGCAACATTATCTTTTATCATGTATAACAAAAAGTTCCATACATCCTGAAACCTTGGTCGCCCACTATAATCGTGAATACAATGATTACAGACATTTTTAACAATATTTTTACGATATTCAATATTTTTTCTGTCAAAAAAGATCTTTTTCCCCTTTTCTACACGCAAACTCCCAAGACTATCACTTGCCACAGCACAATAATAAATGTTGCCTTTTGAATCCAAGGTAATACCCTCCTCTTGCCAATAACAACCAAGCATTCGTTTCGGTTTTTCTGAACAGAGCCATTTAAAAATAGCATAATACTTGAACCTATCTGACAAATGTTCTGAATGATGCATAAGATAATGAAAAAACTCTATGGCACTTTGCCTAAAAGGAGCCTCCATCACAGAATATTGCTCCCTCAAATCATAATTTCCTATTCTCTTATTCTCAATTCCTAAACGGTATTTGATATTATACTTTTTTCTTTTAGCATATGTATCCAGTTCTACTAAATAATTGACATTTTGTTTAACAACAGTACAAGCCACGTCATAACTATCACAATATTTGGCTTGATCTCTTATAATTTCATCAATAGAAGCAACTGTCTTTTCAAAGACATTTTCTCTTCCTCTTACAGCATCGTGAATCTTCCCAATACCATCAAGAGAAATAGATACATGAAAAAGGATTCCTCTCTTTTTGCATGCATCATAAATTTTTTGAACATGCAAAAGCAATCTCTGAGGAATAAAACCGTTAGATATAATGTTCAGATACTTCAAAGATGGTAAATTTAAAATTTTCTCTGCATACGCAGGAAGATTCGAAACAAGCGAAGGCTCTCCTCCATTTATACCTACCGATTCAACCTTCTTAAAAATATCATCCTTCATAAACTTTGCAAACTCTTCAACAGAAAACTCGTTTTTATGATCCATTCGCCAAACATTACACATCACACATCTTGAGTTACATCGATAGGTTATAGGAAGTTGTAAAACCTTAGGATATTTCTTCCTACCCCCATTTGGGGAAACAAAACAACTTCTACATAAAAAATACACCACTCTCAAAAATAAAAATAATTTTTTTGTATTTTTTATGATCTGGTAAACGGAACGTGAAACCATTCTCTAATACCCCCTTTTAATAATAAAATAAACGTATCCACGAAAGATAAAAAATCTATTATTTCCATTAACCATCTCATACAACTTTAATCCTTGTGTAAGGCTCAATTTTAAAGATATATTTATTAATAAATATATCCCAAATAAGAAAAATTTTTCTTATCCATACCACACTGTATAATTTCGCCACCTCACTCAATCATCCTTATCTTCAAAAGCCAATTTCTGTACTTAGACCAGAGAAATATTATAAAGAGAGAAAAAATATACGCCAATAATGTTGCATATACAGCTCCCAATATTCCAATTCTTATAATTAAAAACATGTTAAAAAATGCATTAAATAGTGCACCGATCGCAACTCTCAAAAAAATTATTCTCTGATCAGATTCACATAGCAATAGGTAATTAATTCCCTGTCCGAAAAACACAAACACACTCGCCCACACATAGAGACGAAGGACCTCTCCAGAAAATCTGTAGGCATCTCCAAACAATACCTGCACTATACTCTTACTCAAAAGAGAAATAGGCAAAGCCATAAAAATAGCCACTCCCCCTAACAACCAAAGCATCTGCCTTGCCCGTTCTCTATATATTTTTTCGTCTATTTTCTTTGCTTCCACAAGAGCTGGAAACACAGACGATGTAATCACCCCTGGAATAAAATACCACACCTCTGTCAAACTCACCGCAGCTGAATACCACCCCACTTCTTTCTCCCCCAGCATATTACGTATCATCACCTGATCAATACGCATATAGATAGTTATAGCCACACTTG
>CAZBHO010000098.1:4672-5478 GCA_964491945.1 uncultured Verrucomicrobiota bacterium
GTTTGATATGTGCCCACCTTTGCAAATGTAAAAAAACACAAGAAAAACTCCAGCAACAAAAGCCTCAAACAAAGACATAACAGCAAACCACTCAACAGATACCCTCAAGAGAATAAGAATAACCTTCATTCCTGAGACAACAAAAAAGGCTATATTCTGAGCAATAACCGTATATTTTGAAAGAATCTTGCTCTGAAAGAAAAAATCAATGGCAAGAAACGCCTGCGCCACCATCCCAAGTGAAACAAAGAAGATCATGAGGATAGTCTTTCCATCTCCTCGATGGACGAAAAAAGCTGTGAAGGTGGCAAGAAAAAGAACTATCACTCCGCCCATCAGTTTGAGAAAAAAAGACGTCCCAACAAGTTTTCCTTCATTTTCCGGTGAGTGGACAAGCTCTCTAACCACAATTTGATCAAGCCCAAGCGTGGCCAAAGCACTAAAAAGAGTTACAAAAGCCACCGCATAATTTAGCATCCCATAGCCAGCAGGTCCAAGATATCTTGCCACCCAGACACCAACAAAAAGCCCCACACCAAGCCGCAGAACCTTGTCCAAAGAAAGCCAGCTGATATTTTCGACAACTCGAAGAAGCACGGGTCGAGAAGAAAGCCACTTGCCCACAACAGGTAAAGAAAGCAAAAGATTTTGCATATAGTCTCCGATTATTTTATTATAGCAAGGGACTCAGAAAAAATCAAGTAAAAAGGAAAGAAATCTGGAAAAGGAAAAGGTAAATAAGTTTTTATAATACAATAACTAATGGCTATCTCCTTTTTTCAAACGAATTGGGTGTATTTGTATGT
>CAZBHO010000099.1:0-4559 GCA_964491945.1 uncultured Verrucomicrobiota bacterium
CAAGCTCATTACAAATATCTACCATATTTTTCTGCCCTTTTAACCCTTCAAGTACTATACTGAGTTTTTCTGCTACTCACCTATGTGTTTTTGTCATAATATTACTCCTTTCTAAAAAAAACATACTGATTAAAGCCCGCAAAATAAACAAACCAATACCAAAACTACCATATTTTTCTCCACTATTCTTTTGTCCTGATTTTAAGGGGGCAGTATATCCCCTTACGCTAACAACTCCTACTGTACCATCAAGTGCGTAAACTTTTCCACCAAATCTCAAAAAAGAGCTTGACAACATCGTATGAAAATTCTATTTCGTTTATTATATTTTTTGGTTTAGTTTAGCCGGTGTCATTATAGTTTGTTCTTAAATCTGAAGGGGGTGATTATTTTAGGAATTGGTTGGAAAACATTAAAAAGAAAAGGAATTTGGATTGTATAATCATAAATCCTACTGAAAACAATGATGTGGAAAAAATGTTAGGATGCTGTTTTTATCCGCATTTTTTAGTTATCACTCATAAATGTTGAAAGCACACATAGTTAAACAAAGATATAGGATTAAATTGAAGGTGATTTTATGGCTATTAAGACTCTAAACATTGGAATCATTGGAATGGGATTTATGGGGAAAATGCATTTTGATACTTATGCCAACCTAAAGAATGCTAAAGTAATAGCTATTGCCGATGTGGATGAACGCAAGCGTTCTGGAGATTGGGCAAGCATTGGTGGCAATATCAATACATCGAGTAGTCGTCAGGATTTGCATGGTATCCATATTTATGAAGATGCTGCTGACCTTCTCAAAGATCCAATGGTGGATGTTGTTGATATCACTTTACCTACCTATCTCATGCTTACTGGGTCATTCGCGCACTAAAATCCGGCCATCATGTTATCTGTGAAAAGCCAATGGCGTTAAAATCTGCCGAAGCTATAGCTATGATTGATGCTGCCCGCGCTGCACATCGCCAGTTGTTTATCAGCCATTGTATTCGATTTTGGCCGGCTTATTCAAAAGCTCGTGAACTGGTAAGGAGTAAAAAATTTGGCCAAGTAATTAGTGCAGTATTTACTCGTTTAAGTGCGCGTCCTACATGGAGTTGGCAGGGTTGGCTGCAAAATCCCCGTCTGAGCGGTGGCTGTGCACTAGATCTGCACATACATGACACAGATTTTATTCTTTATATGCTTGAGTGGCCACAGTCTGTATTTAGCCGTATTGTGAAAGGAACACATGGTGCCATAGATCACATCACAACTTTTTACGACTATGCACCAGGTGTGTTGGTTCAGGCTGAAGGAGCGTGGGAATATAATGCCGGTTTTCCATTCTACATAACATTTAGGATCGCTATGGAAAAAGCAACATTATTTTTTGATGCTCAGGGACTTAGGATTTGCCACGCCAATGGCCTGTCAAAAATGGTAGATGTTATGGAAGGAGATGGTTATTTTTATGAGCTGAAACATTTTTTAGATTGCATCCGCAGAAATTCTGCGTCACCTATCGTGCCTCCGGAATCAGCATTACTGAGTCTTCAACTTATTGAAGCAGAAATAAAGTCTGCCCGATCAGGAAAGGTTGTACGATTTACATGATAAGTTAGCCATGCAACTTATTTTATAGTGTGTGTTGATGATATGGTGGCTATCGAGTTGAAGGAGTAAACTATGAAAAATATTATGCAAATCAATTATTGGACTATTGGTGGATTTGAAGGTAAAAAACCTGTGGTTCAAGCAATGGAAGAAGCAGCAGAAATGGGCTTTGGTGGAATTGAGTTAGTCTTCGGAGTAGGTGAGTTAGTACGAGGTGTTACAGAAACACAATGCTATGCTATACGTGAAAGAGCAAAGCAACTTAATATTCATATTGAGACTTTGGCTACTGGGTACTATTGGGATTATTCTCTTTCATCTCCGGATCAAGAAGAGCGCTGTGAGGCTATTGCATTTACAAAGGAATATCTACGCGTGGCAGCATGGCTTGGTGCTAAGATTGTCCTTGTTGTACCTGGCGCTGTAGCGGTGCCATGGAATCCTGCTCGTCCAGTTGTACCGTATGCTATTGCATGGAAAAATGCCACGAACTCTCTACAAACCTGTTTAAGGGAAGCAAAAAAATTCAAGGTCACTATGGCCATAGAGAATGTATGGAACTGGTTCCTCTCCGATCCAATAGCTATGAAATTGTTCGTGGATCAATTTAAAAGCAATCGCATCGGAGTATACCTGGATGTCGGTAACTGCTTGATAAACGGTTATCCTGAACACTGGATTGAAATCCTGGGAAAGCGTGTGGTCGCTATTCACTTCAAAAACTTTTCTCGTCAGGATTGTGGTGGCGTACTTCATGGATTTGGAGACGACCTACTTAAAGGCGATGTTAACTGGAAAGCCGTAATGGATGCTCTGCCTAAAATTAAATACAATGGGCCTATCACCGCTGAGATGATTCCTTTTAGTCGCCTGCCAAATATGATACTGCCGGACATGGATCTGGCATGAGATACAGCTAGTAAGATAAAACACATTCTGGACATAAAGTGATCAAATATTACCAGATCAGATATTTCAGAGATATGGTATAAAGCTGGTTATGTTTTTGGTGGGGTATTGTGAATATTGATTAGAAAAAAAAATAAGAGTCACCAACCTAGTAGACAGTGGATGATAACATCTCTTTTGATATACGATGATTGCACTAATGGATTTTTTTTGATTAGCAGACAGATTTTAGGGAGTTTTTGATTTAACTTTTTAAAAAATTCTTTAATTCATACTAAAAAATCATATGTCATTCAAAAATCTTAAAAAATTCTATTTTTTCATTTTTCCCTACCAAAAATAAAAGCACCTATCCTATCTCACTTACTTCTCTTCCAACTTAAAATTATCCCCTACTTACTTCTCATCCATTCATAGATAAAACATTCTTTACTACCTCATTCAACCCAATACTATCAATCCATCCATAACAAGGCAATCAGCTTGCCTGCTATATAATTTTCTTGCTTTTTTTTTAACAATTTGAGAGAACAGCGCCAGTTAGCAGGTTTTAAACATAATTAATCAAAAGGAGTTATATTTATGGTAAAAAAAAATCAAACCGAAACAAGCAAAAAAATTAGAGTTACTGTATGGAACGAAGCCAGGCATGAAAAGACAAGCGAAAAAGTAAAGAAAGTTTATCCTGATGGTATGCACGCTGTTATTGCAGGTTTTCTGAATAAGGAGGCAGATATTACAGCAAGAACAGCCACACTGGATGAGCCAGAGCATGGACTTACAGAACAGGTGGTGAACGAAACCGATGTTCTGATCTGGTGGGGACATATAGCACACAAAGAAGTTTCTGATGCAATCGTGGATAGAGTTCAAAAACGTGTGCTGGAAGGAATGGGGCTTATCGTCTTGCATTCAGGGCACTTTTCGAAAATTTTCCGTAGATTGTTAGGAACCAATTGCACTCTTATTTGGCGAGAGACCGATGATAAAGAGCGATTATGGAATCTTGAGCCATCGCATCCAATTACGCAGGGAATAGGTGATTATTTTGAGATTCCTTATGAAGAAATGTATGGGGAGCGATTTGACATTCCAACTCCAGATGAACTATTATTCATTTCGTGGTTTGAAGGAGGCGAAGTTTTCCGCAGTGGCTGTTGCTGGCGTAGAGGACATGGTAAGATATTTTATTTTAGACCTGGGCATGAGACATATCCAACTTTCTATCAAAAAGAAGTTCAGCAAATTATTATAAATGGCGTTAGATGGGCTGTTCCTTCAATTATCAAGGAACATACCTGTCCTAAGTCAAAGGCCATAGAACCAGTGAAGGCAAAAGAAATAATGCTAAAATAGCATTTATTTTTTAGCAAAAGCGCGGTTATTAACGTTTTTAACAGAAGGTAATAAAATTTTAAGGCGAATAGCCCTCTTTTCTAAGAGGGCTATTTTTTTCTGCAACAACTGTTATGGCTATTCCACCACGTGTGTTGAAATAGCCCGAAACTTTTATCCAGCGTGGTTTGCAAGCTCTATAAATATCATCCAATATACGATTAACAACAGCTTCATGAAATGTCCCACAATTACGGAATGAACCTAAATATAATTTAAGCGATTTGCTTTCTATGCATAACTTATCTGGTATGTATTCTATAACAATTCTGGCAAAATCAGGTTGCGAAGTTATCGGACAAAGAGCTGTGAATTCAGGGCAATCAAATTTTATAAGATAATCTCTTTTTGGCTCAGGATTGGGGAAATTCTCTAGTCTGGCTTCGTCAGGATTTGCTGGTAATATGGTTTTGCTGGCTCCAAGAAGTGATAGGTTATGCTTATTCTTTTCTCTTTGTGAGATTGGCTTTTTATGTGGGTTCATATTGGCACCTATTTTTTCTAGAAAGATATACTTGTTTATTTCTAAAAAGAATATACACTTCTCTCCCCTATGGAAAAGCAAAATATTACTCAAATTATAGCAAGGCTACTTGAATTACAAGAAGCCGACCGACAGTTAATGCGTATTAACAAAGAATTGGAAAATA
>CAZBHO010000099.1:4605-5461 GCA_964491945.1 uncultured Verrucomicrobiota bacterium
GCTGATTCTTCCGCTTCTGAACTTAAGAAAAAGGAAGAAATCATTAAAGAAGCAATAAAGAAAAAGCAGGTTGAACTTAAGAGTCTTGATAATGAGATTGAGACGATTAAGCAGCAGATAGCAAAGCTTCGTGAACAGCAGCTGCAGCTTAAATCTAACGAGCAATATAAAGCAATGAGCCGTGAAATTGAAAATTATAAAGATAAAATCACGGAACTAGAAGATAAGCAACTTATCCTTATGGAGCAATTGGAAAACGAACAAAAAAATGAGTTAAAACTAAAAGAGGAAATAAACAATAACTCGAAAACCATCCAGCAGGAAATAGCTATTTTAAAGAAGCAGGAGACGGAACTTATCGCAAAAGCGGCAGAAATTCAGAAAACTCGTGATGAAATTGCAAAATCTGTTCCGCCCGAAATCTATGAACGTTATCAAAGAATTATAACTGCTAAAAAAGATTACGCTGTTGCTCCAATAGAAAATGGTGCCTGTGGCGTCTGCCATATGAAGCTTCCTCCGCATATTATCCACGAGACCAGAAAAGCTGAGAATATTATATTTTGCAGCTATTGCGGCAGAATGCTGTTCTGGCAGGCGCATCCAGTTTGATGGTGTATTAAGCTTGCTTTATATGTATTTTTATAAAGATGTTTAACTAAAGATCATACATTCCAAAAAATGGGAGGATCTGGGACATGGTGGTACAATTTATTATAGTTATTTGATGTTGTTTGGGAATAATTTTGGAAGAGTGGATCGATGATGATAGGGCAAATGAAAGCAATCTCTTTTGGGATGTTGTGTTCTTTTAGTATCTGGACAGGAGTTTTATGGTATTTATAGGAATACATTG
>CAZBHO010000100.1:0-5385 GCA_964491945.1 uncultured Verrucomicrobiota bacterium
AAGAATGGGGATATAAGCCTTATAAAATATGAATATGGTAATTTATATATAGATGCCATTATGCATATTTAGGGACTTTTAAACAAATAAAATTGGGGACGGTTAAGAATAATTATATCTTTAAGCCACAAAATCTGTTAGGAAATATAACAAGTGATATTCTTTGTTGTGAAAAGAATGAAGAAATAAATGTATAGATGAGGTGTGAGTATATGAGTAGAATAACCTTAGTGACCGGTGGAAGTAGAAGTGGGAAAAGTAGCTTTGCTGAAAATTTACTGAAAAATACTGATGATGTTTTATATATTGCTACGGCAATAGTTACAGATGAGGAAATGAGAAACAGGATAAAAAAACATATAGATAGCAGAAATTCAAAATGGACAACCTACGAAGGTTTTTCCAATTTAGATGAAGCCATTGAGCAATATACTATGGATAATATAATGCTGGACTGCGTTACTATTATGACAACTAACTTAATGTTTCAAAAGGAAATAGATTTTGATAATATATCTATGGAAGAAGTAGAGGAATTATTAGAAAAATTTTCTACAAAAACATCCATATTAATCCAAATTAAACTACTAGCGATATTTAGAAAAATAAAAGCAATAAAAATAATAACCTCTTGTTTAGATAAACTTAATCCTAAAAGAGCAAAAACAAAAAATATGATGGTAAAATTAAACACTATCGCAATAGCCTGTCTTATTATTTGCGGTTGCTCCAGAACAGAAAAAGAATCTAACAGATACGTTAATACCGAATATGGGGTGTCGTTTACTGTGCCTAAGGGCTGGAAAATTTATACACCACTGTTCTTAGATGCCCTTAATTGCAAATGCGAATCCCCTGATGCAAAATCTTATGTAACCATTAGAATGGATATTGATCCTATTAATGCTTATGGCACATTGGATGATGTCTTTAAATTTTTTGTTAATGATATGATAGGCTTACATCCCTTATTCATGGTTTTAACTAACACACAAACCCAATTTAATGGTAAAGAAGCAATGTTATTTTATGGGATCCTTAATAAGGAGCAAGTGGTGGGAGCCGTGGTTTCTACGCAGATGGACCTCTGTTCTGTGATGGTTGCGGGAAATAGTTCGCCAGAAATTAAGATGAATATATTAAAAGAAATAATGGGTGGTTTAGAATTGTATGGTTCTGCTATTTCAAAGCAGATATTTCATTTGCAGCAAATTGAACAGTCACAGTTATCATCAATAGAAGATGTAAGGAAAGCTATAGCACGTGGCAACCAATTGCTTGCTGAACGCAATTTCAATATCAACAACTATCATTTTGCAATACTAAACTATATGCTTGCTCTTAATGCAATAAAAAAGATGGGTGAAAAACTGCCAGAATATCAACAAGCAATGGATGGGCTTATGCTCACAAAAAGCTTCAGAATAACAAAATACCATGAACTCTCCCTTGCTCTTGAACAGGCAATGGCACTAAATGAAAGAAATGAAGCATTGAAGGCTGCAGATAGCATAATGAAACTGTTCCCTATAAAACAAATGCCAGAATACCAATACGCCTTAAAACAATGGAAAAAGGCATATCAGTTGCCAATAGAATCATCGGCAAATTAAGGAATATAAATCAGTTATGAAACTTATTGTGCAAAATAACTCGGGCAATGAAATCATTTCAAAGGAACTAAACCCAAGGACAACACCTTACAAAATAGGTAGAGATCCAACCTGCGATATTGTCCTTGATTCTTTGCAGGTTTCTAAAGTTCATGCGCTATTGACTATCTTTGAAAATGGTTTTGCCACTATTCAGGATAATCAAAGCATAAATGGCATTTACATTAACGAACAACGTATAGGCTTAAAGCCTGTTAGATTTAAATCTAATGCTAAAATAATCATAGCTGATTATGTGTTATTCTCTCCAGATGTAAAAGATATAGCGAGCATAGATCTGAAAAAAATTCTTATCGTTTTACTCCTGGCTTGCTTAAGTTTACTTATAGCAGTGGTTTTAAAAGTTAAATATGAAACAAAGACACAAGATTTACACATCACAGAACAAACTAACGTAATTTTAGATGGGGCAAACGCAATTCCTAATTTGCAACTGCAAGATGCAACGAAGGCAAAAGATGCAGCCGCTCTAATAAGAGAAGGAGAAATGATCCTATATGCCAGCAACGATTATGTTCAAGCAGCTGTTTGTTTTAGGATGGCTTTAGAGAAAGACCCTAATAACGTAATTGCATCAAACTATTTCTTTTCCATACGCAACAATTATCTTCAAAAAATACTTGATAAAGCTGTATTTAATTTACAGATGAATGACTTAAAGGAGGCAAAACAAAATTTAGAATTGATGTCCAAAATAGATCCTCAAGATAGCCGTACAATCCAGCTGGCTAGAATAATCAATGGAATACAACAATATGCTGCTGCCCAGCAACTTGTTGCGGAAAAAAAGTGGCAAGAAGCCTTCAATATCTTATCAAACATAGAAATACCGGACGATTCAAATCGTATCCAGCTTCTTGACCATGTTTCACGACAAATTGATGCCATTAAAGCATGCAACGAATGTATAGATATGCTAAATGCCACAAATTACGTTGCCGTTCTGAAAAAAGCACAGGACGTACTCCTAATGGGAAGCGATATTGATGGGGATATCCTAAAAAATGCAAATGATTATTATTTATTAGCTGAAAGGTTAATTAAATTTAAAGAACTTAACAATTCCAATACCAGCGATGTTAATATAATAAAGCTTTCATACGTGATATTAGCAAATCCACTCATCCAAAAGACGTCAGCTGTTAAAGTCGACATTAATTCCGTCTTAAGCCAAATTGCAAAAAAATATGAATCTAAAGCGGATGACCTGATATCTTCCATGCAAAATGACTTATCCCTTGCTAATCGTTACGAAAAGGAAAATAAGACATTTAAAGCTATGCAATGTTATCGTAATGCGGTAGATATAACGTTAATTTTACAATTGCTGAACCGAGATGTTTCAGCAATTATGGATGTTCAAAGTGTTTACCAAAAGCTGTCAGATTATCAAAATGACCTTTTTCAAAAAGGATATG
Organism: uncultured Verrucomicrobiota bacterium; assembly: GCA_964491945.1. Taxonomy (GTDB): domain Bacteria; phylum Verrucomicrobiota; class Kiritimatiellia; order JAAZAB01; family JAAZAB01; genus CAZBHO01. The sequence continues at coordinate 3,092 of CAZBHO010000100.1, forward strand.
TTTTAAAGCAACAATATAGTTATTCAGAAGCAATGAGATGTTTTGAGGAGGTGATGGCGCTTGCTGATGTAAATTCTGATTTTTATCGTAGAGCTCTTATTGAACTTAATTCTATAAAGCAGAACATTCAACAATAGTAATTAGCTATTCAAAAAAAAGGAGAAACAAAATGCAAAACAGCATCAACAAAAAATTCTTGATCACAATTGTTGTGGCAGCGATTCTAATGACAGCAGGTGAACTTTATGCCAAGCACCACGAAACCACTATAGTGATAGTTAACCTTACAGGTTCAGATATAATATTAACTGAACATAAAACAACAGGTGATTGGAAAGAAAAACCACAAGGGCTTATTACCAATGGTGGTGCTATGAAATGTCGGGTAACATCTGATAAACTATTATCTGGACACGAAGTGTGGTTAAAATACTCTGTTAAAGATCTGGGCGGTGTAGTTTCCTTTTATATTGAAAATAGCTTTGGAAGCGGCAATCATGCAAAAGAGCAAAACGAAGGGGTACCACCAATTCAAGATCCAAATGACCCATCAAAAAACAAACCTCTCTATTTTAATAGGTATGGACCACCAGATCACGGCGATAATATAGCCTGCACATGGGTGCTTTCATGGGAAAATTTGCAAAAGGATGGGCAGATACCCAAAAGCGAGATAAACGATTATATGAAAAAGGCTAAAGACGAGCTGAATAGTTACCAAAAATAACTAACAATCAAATTGAAAAGCCAAGAATATATAAGTTTTTTAGACCGTTTTAGAATACGAAATCGCTCATTTAAAGAAGAAGAGAGCGGTCAGGTATTACTATTGACCGCTCTTATTTTCCTTGTGCTTATCGCTTTTGTGGCAATGATTCTGCCTACAGGCCAGATCATTACAGCAAAAATACAAGCACAAAATGCTGCAGATGCCGCCGCCCTTGCCGCAACAACCTGGATGGCAAGAGGTGCAAATTTTTTGCAAGGCATTAATGCGTTTAGATGGGATGTGGATGGAATAATGATTCTAGCCATAGAAGGCGTAACTTACTACTATTTGGCAAAGGTGATTGCAGATATTGAAGAATTCCCAGAAGGCTGGTTAGAGTTGTTTGAAGACTGGGCAGAAGGTCGTGAAAACATACACCTTGCGGAAACAGTGAAAGAAAGCATTGTGGAATCCATAGATGGTAGCGCCATCTTATTAGCCCATGCCACACCTATGATAGCTTTTTCTTATGCTAATCAGATGGCTAAAGCCAACGGAGCAGATGTGATTAACCCTTCTTACTTGGATGACCTTAAACAGAACTTCCCGCTCTTACCTGATGAATTAAATACGAAAAATTTCAATGATAATTTCGATAAAATGCGTGAATGGCTTAAAACGGGAGAATTTTCTACTGGTATCATATTGTGGCTAAAAGAAAGATTAAAAAACATTCCCTATGGCATAGGGTGCCTCTTTTATAAAATGATTCCAGATCCACACGGCAAAATACCAGCAAGTAGCTTCCCCCCTTATGCATGGCCAGTTAATCCCACAATGAATCCAGAAGAGGCTCTAACTTTTGCAGAAGAAAAAGAAGTTGAATTTTCGCTTTTTCCGGGTAGCCCTCTTGCTACAGAATTTTATTGGCCATTCTCTCTATGTTTGGTCTTTATCAAATTCGTATATTGGAACGACATTTATCATGAGGATAAAAACATAGATATTCCAATAACATTTATGACCTATAAAGCACCAGCAAAATCATTTATGTTAAATGATCTCCTCCTAACAGCATCAAAACGGGCTGGCAATAAAACATTAGTGCCTTACACTTTTGCTTTCGGTAGCGCAAGAGTTACAGGTGATACTTTGTATCCAGCTGGAACAGCAGATCCAATGTATTTCTCTTGCCCAATCTTTGCAATCAATCTATGGCCATTCCCTTTTGTGCGCCTGTTCACAGGTGGATATGGCGGCAATTTTACAGCAGAGCTCACTCCTGTTAGTATTATGAACGTTAAAGGAACAGATTGCCTTATTTATCATTAAAAAATGCAGCAATTAAAGTCATTATTTAAACATATAGCAAACCGTTGTTCTATTGGCTCTGATGGACAGGCAATGCTTGAAACAGCTATAGTTATTCCTATCTTCATAACATTGTTCATCGGTATAATAGATTTTGGCGTGCGATCACAGAATCAGGCAACCCTTGCCATGGCTGCCAGACATGCCACATGGCTTGGCACGCACGGTAGATACGGCGATATAGAGGCAGAAGTAAGAGGCTTTTTTGACCCAT
>CAZBHO010000101.1:0-5098 GCA_964491945.1 uncultured Verrucomicrobiota bacterium
TAGCATTGATATTATTAGCCACAGTGCAATTAATAAGCTTGCTATATTCGTTAAATGCCACTCCTAATACTCCTCGTGTTCTATTAGTCACCACCAAAGAATTACGCAAAGTTGCACCATTTGAAACTACAACTGCAGAGTAGGTATAGACTCCACTGAAATTTATATATCTAACAATACAGTGCGAAACAAATGTATTTTCCCCCATAAGTTTCACTGCAAAAGCAGAACCACCTGATGAATAATTTGTGCCGTATTCAATAATAGATTTTTTTAGTGTGCCAGCTGCAATGCCGATAATTGATTGTGTTATATCTGATGGATTTGTGTCTCTAATGGATTGTCCTCCCCTAAAAGTAAAACCTCCCACATAAGCATTTGCATTACTCATATGCAGCAGAAAATTGGTAGATGCCGCCCTAATAACTGTTGATGTTGCGTCCGCTATAGAAATTAAATTGATTGCATTTGTGATAAGTAATCTTTCCCCTATAACATAAACTCCGTTGCTAACAAAAATCGTATCACCATTAGAAGCATAGTCAATTGCTGTCTGGATATTAGTTGCTGCATTATCCCATGTATCATAAGGCGGCTGTGGATTTGGACTGGAAGGGGCAACATACAGAGTGCCGGCAATTCCTTGCAAAACAAGCAGAGATAATAAAACCCAATAACTGAACTGTTGATTAAGAGATTTATGCATCATAACGTTCCTCCATTAATTTTTTTTGTATTAATATAATCAAATATTATTTTTTTGTCAAAAACTTATTTAAAAAAAAGTTCATTTAAAACAAAAAAAAGTAAAAAAAAGAGTTGCTTATCAATCAAAAAGAAGTTATAGAGTATACGTTTTTTGTTCGTGGGGAATCTTGACTTGTTAAGATTTAGAAGCATCCTATTTTGATGAAAGCACTAGAAAAGCAGAATGTATTCAGGGCGAGGGATAATTATTCTATTGCTGATAATAGGTTATGTTATAAGCTAAAGTATGGCGAGGCGATTGAATTAGAACTGGATGTTGGTGTAAGAGATATTATTGATGGAATGTATGAGGTTTGTTTTGCTGGTTCTTTAGAGCTTTTTGATAGCCATTGCTATTGCCATAAGCACATCAATTCAATAATAGCAGTTAAAGTTAACGATACATTAATTTATGATGGCATTATTCACTGGCGTTCACACGAAGAGACAGCTTCTTTCTGGCAGATATTTCATTTTCATTTTCCTGCTTCTCTTTTACGATCAGATAAGAATAAGGTAAAACTTATCAATAAAACATCTAGCAAAAAGCTTGGTAGGTTTTTTGATAAGAGGATTGCTGAAGAGCTTGGGGCAAGAGTTGCAGAAAATAAAATTAGCACACTGTATATTTCTGATGTTGATATACGAATGGTTTTTCCTGCTAAAAGCTATCCGATTATAAGAGGGATGCCCAGAGCAGCCATTGAAGGAGAAGCCTTCACTGTAGAAGTTGCCACAGGATTAGAAAAGATCAAACCGGTTATAGTGGAAGCCACTAATTTGAAGGTAAAAGAGCAAGGCATATGGTTTGAGTTTGGCGAATATAGAGCGCTTTTTGAATTAAAGCCTATAACGGCTGGGAATAAATGCAATATAATGTTTGATGTTGCTGGGAACAAAATAGCAGCTTGTTTGCCAATAGTCTATAGGCGTTGTGGAAAGCTTACAGAACTTATTACAGGCCCTGGCGTTGAAACCACATATTGGAATAAACTGTTTCACGGCATAGAAGATTGTTTTGCTAATGAGCTAGGCAATGCTATTCGCATAAGTATTGATGGATTGCTCAATGATTTGCATCACATTGAGCCAGCAGAGTTTGAGAAGCTAATAATTTTTCTTAATCGGCGCAACAGGTATTGTGCGTTGCAGATGCCCCCGGGCAGAGTGCCGCCTTATAGCAAAATCACCAAAAATCATTTCAAAAAATATGCCGATATTTTAGGCAAGAAATTTGCGGGAGTTTCAATTGTTGAGCCAATTTTATTTTTCCATCATTACGAAGAAGGCAAACAAAGGGACTTAAAATTAAGAACGGAAGCTTTTAAGAAGTTCTTTGCGTATAAGGTAAAGAAGACAAAATTGCAAGGGCATAAGCTTGTCACGTTTGATCATGCAAGGGGACTGGCAGGTTATTATTATGAACTTGGAGTTGACCTGCAAATTTCCGAACTTGGGCCTGCATGCAACATATTGGAGGAAGCTTCTTCGCGTGGTGCAGCCAGAGCCTATGGTAAAGATTGGGGCGTGACAATGGCTATGTTATGGTATGCTGGGCAAGGTGCGCAATATGCCTATGATGAGGCAAGAGTAAGATACGCTCATCTGGTTATGTTCCATTCTTATTTGGCGGGGGCTCGTCAGATTTTATGGGAAGGAGGGATGTTTGATAACTTTCCTGTGTATAATTTCATTTTATCAAAAGAGAGCTGGCGTGATTTTTATAGAACTTATGATGATCTTATGATGATTAAGGCAAGAGAGGGGTTTAATAATCTGCTCAATTTTCAAAGGGCGCAACAACTTATTGCTCCAATGGTTGATTACGGGGTGGTTCGCGGCAATTATGATATGCCAATTTCATACTCAGATGCGGCAAGCTGGTATGGTGATATGTCAATTGCAAGGGCATGGGCTTTGTTAAAAGTCTTTATTCCGCATTTTGCTCAGGGAGTAAGAGCTGAAACTGGCAGGAAGATGCGCCGCTGGTATTCTATGACGCCCTATGGGCAGGTTGATATTGTTCCAGCAGAAGCCAGTAAAGAGGCTTTTAGGCGATATAAGTTTTTATCTTTGCTTGGCTGGAACACAATGACAAAGGAGCTTTATGAGAAACTTTTAGATTACGTACAAAGTGGTGGCATATTGTTCATATCAATTCCTCATTTTACCACAGATACTTACCAGAAATTAGAGTGGAATTTCTTTAACAGAGGTGATGTTAGCGATTTGTGTGGAGTAAAAATAATTGATATTGGTGGCAGGATTGAAGAAGTGAAATTCATTGATAAAACCTTAAAAAACACTTATGGTAATTCTTTCAAGATGAGTCAAAAAAATCCGCTTTTTGTTCAAACATTTGATGAAATATATCCTGTTTTTGGGCTGGATGTTACATATTTTGGTGCCGAGCTTGAAAACAGAAGCGCGGAGATTTTGGCTGTTTCTCAAGATAACGATCCTGTGATATTAAGGAACAAAGTTGGCAGGGGCAAGGTATATCTATTAAACTCCTATTTCCATCCTGGCAGAGGCAATTTTCAGAAGCTTGCAGAGATGGTCATGCGTCATATTATCTCATCAGATACACCACCAGAATTAAAGATAAAAGATGAAAGGGAAGTTATCTCCTGGTTTAAATACCCCGAAAAAGGTTTTGATAGATATTTTTTAATCAACACAGACTGGGCGTCAGGGCAAAGCGCTAAAGCAAACATAAGATTAAAAAAGTGGTCTTTTGATTTATCGCTTAATGCTGTAGAGCCTGTTCAATTGGCTTGTAGCGAGAAAGCGTTAGTGATCATCAAAGAACCTTATGCGCAGATTGTGGATTGGAGGAAACATTCTGGCACAGAAGAAATAACAATTTTTAATTGCAAATCAGCTGATATTAAGCGATATGGTCAGGTTATAATTAAGCATTTATGAACCTCTTATGTAAAGAAAAGAACAAATGAATAATTGTATTAAACTTGAAAATGACTTGCTATGCGTGGTAATAGAGAAAGCAAGGGGTAATATAATTGAGATGCGGGATAAATCCACTGGCTTTGAATGTGTTAAATCTGCAACTGGCTATGCAATTGAGGAGGGGGGCAGAAAGAGAACATATGGGCTGGATGTGTGGGTTAAGACTGGAGAGCTACGTGATCCTAACACTGGAGTTTTAATGAAATTTGCACAAATCCAGAACGTCGGGCGTAGTTCTGAAACTTGCAGTAGGGAAGCAATTTTTAAGGCTTCTGATGGTTCATTTGATTTAGAAATAAGATATCTGCTACCTGCAAGCAGTGAACCTCTGGATGTGCGTTGTGTTTTAACTTCTAGCAAGCCAACTAACACACAAAAACTACAATTTGAATGCTACTATAGATGGAGTTTTGGAGATATGTGGAGCGATATCGTTTATTATATGGAAGATGTAGGAGCCGATTACTTAAGGGCTTATGGTGAGTTGTTTTATAGAGCTGATAAAGGAAAATCCAGAATTGCCGCACTATGGAAGCAGGGTTCACAGCAAGGTTTTGTTATTGAAAGAGGAAAAGGCGTGAAAAACTTTTTTATTGGAGTGCAAAAACCTTACTTTGTGATGGGACCTTTGAGCATTATAAAAGCTACAGTTAAAGGGGAGCCTCTTGAATTTAATTTTAAAATTTATCCTTTATCTTTTGCGCTGAACAGAAAGATTATTTTAGGCTCAAAGATAGGAGCACTTGAGAAAAAGATTATTCAAAGAAGAAATGCTTTAAAAGGACTTGGCGCAAAGTTGGGCTCAATTCAACAGTGGGCTTATGCAAAAAAGCCTGAAATAGAAAGGCGGCTTTTACATATAACTATGCAATATGCACCTGTTGAATATAAGCAATTGCATAGACTCTTTGAGAAGGTTATTATTCCCTGCGGATTTAATGAAGTTATTTTTGAAGTAGGACAAAATTTTCAATATCAAACTCATCCAAAGGTTGCCCAAAACTGGGGATGGGATAAAAAAACATGGAAAAAGATTATAAACTATCTAAAGGCAAACAACATCAAAGTTATTCCATGCTATAACTCATTGGGACATCAATCTGAATCAGGGCTTACAAAGGCATATCCAGAGCTGGCTGAAGATCCTAACGGTTGGTGTTTGAATCCGGAGCATCCAAAAACAGTAAGATATTTATGTGATATTTTTAACGAACTGATTGATACTTTTGAAAGTGATGAATTTCATGTTGGACTTGATGAAGTAGATTTCAATATAGGCGATCAGACTTTTGCTCTGCCTAGAAATGGCAAAAAAAGAGATGGTGGTAAACTTCTTGCCTTACATATAAACAATCTTTATTCCATTCTTGCCGAAAGAAAG
>CAZBHO010000102.1:0-5005 GCA_964491945.1 uncultured Verrucomicrobiota bacterium
TGCCTCGTTTAGTTTTGCCTACCTCTACCAACATCTTTTCATCATCGGCGTTATGGCAAAAAATCTGCCTTCTGAATCTTTCAAAAATAGCCGCACCTAAAATCTTCCTTTGTTCTTCAACGGTCGGCTCTCTATGTATTCCACAGGCAAAAAGAAAAGTTATATTCTTTTCTTTACAGCCAGCTTTGAATAGAAAATCAATGAGAACAGGCAAAACTCTATCCGCAGCTGTGGCTCTTGTTTGATCGGAGACTATGATGCAAATTGTATCATCATGCCTTATTAAATCTTCTATAGCTGTTTTTTTGGCAGAAGGAAAAACAAGATTATTTAAAGAGCGTTTTATATCATCTTCTATCAAAACTCTTTCTGGTGCGATTGTTTCAAGCACACCAAGTAGTTTAATGTTAGCGGGTAGATTTAGTTTCTTTAGCATCCACAAAATACAAACTACTATTTTTTATTGAACACCTCTATCAATCATGGCTCTCACTATTTTTTCAAGTGCAATGCAGTAGGCGGATTGTCTCATAGAAATTTTCTTTTCGTTAGCAAAATTGCGCACTTTTGCGTATGCTTTGCGCAGTCTTGCAAAGAGCCTATTATTGACGTCTTCTTCTTCCCAGTAGAAGCCTTCCCTATTCTGCACCCATTCAAAGTAGGAAACTATCACACCACCAGCGTTTGCTAAAATATCTGGCACCACCAAGATATTTTTGCTTTCAAGAATTTTATCTGCTTCTGGCGTGGTAGGTCCATTTGCGCCTTCAACAATTAGTTTAGCTTTAACATAAGCGGCGTTATCCTTTGTTATCATATTTTCTTTTGCGCAGGGCAGAAAAACATCAGCTGGATAAGTGGCAATATCATCCTCTAAAGGTTTGGCACCCGCAAAGTTATATATTCCACCAGTATGCTCGCGATGTTTTATGAGAGCAGGAATATCTATCCCATCAGGATTATGCACTGAACCTGTAACGTCACTTACAGCAACCACTTTTAATCCTCTTTGATAGGCATCCAAAGCTGCGTGGGAACCCACATTACCGAACCCCTGCACCGCTATGGTGTAGTTTTTCAATCCAAGCTCATTGGCGGCTTCCAGCATTGTGCATATTACACCACGGCCTGTGGCTTCCTTCCTGCCAAGAGAGCCACCGAGCGCTATGGGCTTACCCGTCACAACGCCATAAGCAGCATCCTTATATTTACGATATTCATCAAAAATCCATGCCATTTCCCTCGCGCTTGTGCCCATATCGGGAGCAGGGATATCAATGTTTGGACCAATATCGTTTACAAGTCTGAAAGTGTACTTGCGAACCAGCCGTTCAAGCTCAGTGGGAGTAAGCATCTTTGGATCCACCGTAACACCTCCCTTTGCTCCACCATAAGGCAGGTCCACCAATGATGTTTTTAAAGTCATCCACAAAGAAAGAGCCTTCACCTCATCAAGATCCACTTCAGGATGGAAGCGAATACCGCCTTTATAAGGGCCCAGCACATCCATATGTTGAATGCGATAACAATTAAAAACCTTTACTCCACCATTATCCAGCTGAACTGTTGCCCTAAACATAATGATCTTATCTGGTATACGTATTCTCTCAATAATTTCCAGTCCATAAAATCTTTTGTGAAAATTAAGAATCTCTGCAGTTCTCTCCACAAGTTCCATTGCATTTTCAAACACGGTTGCCATTTTTTATTCTCCTTTTATATTGTAGTTTTAGCACTTATCTATAACATATATTGAAGTCTATAAAACATCAGGTTAAAGTGCAACATGAAAATAGAGGAAGTAAAAAACAAAATAGCACAAGCAAAAGAGCCAGAGATCAGGCGCTTCCACGCGCTAATGTCAAAAAGAATTAAAACCATTCTTATGGTTTCCACGCCGTATGAAGCATTTAGTCTGGCGTGGGATCGAAGTCTAGCAGAAGATATTTATGGTACATTTTCTTTATTGCACTTACAGAATGCTCCGCAGATCACTACAGTAACATCATCAGAAGAAGCCTTACACGCCCTTCAAACTGAAAAATTTGATCTTGTGTTGGTTTCTTCTAATTTATCTGATATGGCTCCTGTAGATTTTGCACAAAAAGTTAAAGGAATTTTTCCAGAAATACCTATTGTTATGTTGATCTTCAGCTTTGGCAATGCCTATGCCTCTTATGATATAAAACAAACAAATTACATAGATCGTACATTTTTGTGGCAGGGCAGCGCAAAAGTTTTGCTTTCTATAATCAAACTGCTGGAGGATTCTTTTAATATAGACCGCGATATGAAGATCGTACAAATAGGCGTTATTCTTGTTATTGAAGATTCCATAAAACATTATTCGTTTTTCTTACCACATCTATATACCATTGTTATGAAGCACGCCTTTGCAAGAGTGCCCTATGGTGTGGATGAAAATGAGAGGCAGCTACTTACCAGAACCCGTCCAAAAATTTTACTAGCGCGCAACTTTCATCAGGCAGAAGCTATAATTGAAAAATATAAAAATTCTTTACATGGTGTGTTTTCAGATCTTCAGGCTGGCTCTTCTAAAGAAGAAGGAATAGAGTTCTTAAAAAAATTGACAAAGAGATTTCCTTCACTGCCTGTGCTCTTAATTTCTGCAGATGAATCTGCGCAAAAAATTGCAAAGAGCCTTAACATAAGCTTTGCAGACAAGGCTTCCCCTATGTTCATAAAGAACATGGAAAATTTCTGCATAACAGAACTTGGACTTGGTGAATTCATTTTTAGGGATAAGAGTGGTAAAGAAATATGCAGAGCCCGCTCATTGCGTGAGGTGGAAAATGCCATAAAAACTGTGCCAGATGATTCAATAGAATATCATGTCTCTCGCAATCATTTTTCACATTGGTTGCGAGCCCAAGGTGAAGGAACGCTTGCAGAAATTTTGCGTCCGGTAAATATCTCGGATGTTTCATCCATTCAAGAGATGCGGGACTTTCTGGCAGAAACTTTTAAGGTTGCTCGTAAAGAGAAACATAAAGGAATAGTTGCAGATTTTAGAGAGGATGATTTTGAAGGAGATTATCCTTTCTTGATGATAGGCAGAGGTAGTCTTGGCGGGAAAGCAAGGGGACTTGCCTTTATGTATCATCTTCTCACTCTTAGGCTAAAGGATAATAAAATTGCTGGCACTGAAATACGTATGCCACACACTCTTGTCATTGCATCTGATCTATTTGATGAATTTATGGCTAGCAATTCTCTTTATAAATTTGCCCTTGAATGCAAGTCAGATGATGAGCTTTTAGCACGCTTTTTGGAAGCCAGATTGCCAGATGATCTGATAAAAAAATTACTGGCTTATCTAAAAGTGGTAAAAGCCCCTCTGGCTATACGATCATCCAGTCATCTTGAAGATTCTGCCAATCAACCATTTGCAGGTCTCTATGAAACCTGTATGCTGCCAAACAACTCCGTTGATATAGGCAAAGCCATTATAAGACTTTCTGAAGCCATAAAGACCGTCTATGCATCAGCATTTGCGCAGCATGTTAAACAGTACTTTAGGGCTCTTAATTTGAGTATGGAAGAAGAAAAAATGTCGGTAATTATTCAGCCGATAGTAGGCAGGCGTTATGGAAAGTTCTTTTATCCAACTATTTCTGGAGTGGCACAGTCATTTAACTATTATCCTTTTGGTAGAATAACTCCTCAAGATGGCATTGCATCGCTGGCATTTGGTTTTGGGAAAATGGTGGTAGAAGGCGGTAATGTGTTCAGGTTCTCTCCTAAACATCCTCTTATTCAGCCTTTTGCTGCAACACCGCAGGAGTTGATACAACTTTCTCAAAAAGAGTTTTATGCCCTTAAGCTTGATGATGAGCCGATAAATGCCATGCTCGGTAAAAAGCAGGATTTATCACTACTGCCAATAAGCCATGCAGAAGCCGACCAAACACTCCATCTTGCAGCAAGCGTTATATCTAGTGAAGATGAAAAAGTGGTTGATGACCTTGAAGCAAAAGGTACACGCATAATAACATTTGCCCCAATTATAAAAAGAAAATTGTTGCCGCTGCCTGAAATCCTTGATGGATTGCTCCAACTTGGCAAACAGAGTATAGGCTCTGAAGTGGAAATAGAATTTGCTGTTAATATAGACTTTCTGCCTCACACAAAACCAGAATTTTATCTCCTGCAGATTAGACCAATGGTATCTTCTAAAGAGCAAATCAATCTTACTTCCTTAAAATATGATTTAAGCAAGGCAGTCTGTGTATGTGATAATATAATGGGCAATGGTGTGGTTGAAAATATATATGACGTCATATATTGTCATCCAGCCAGATTCAACTTTGCTAAAACGCGCATTGTGGCAGAACGGATAGGAGAAATAAATGCTAAACTTCTTGCAGAGAAAAGAAAGTGCCTGCTAATAGGACCTGGCAGATGGGGCACAAGAGTTCCATCACTCGGAATTCCAGTGCTTTGGCACCAGATTGCCGCAGCAAGCTTAATCATTGAATGCCCTGCCGAAGGCAAAAAAATTGATGCATCGCAAGGTGCGCATTTTTTCCACAACCTTACATCGACAGGCATAGGCTATTTTTGTATGAACAAATTTGACGAAAAAAATTCAATTAACTGGGATTTCTTTGAAACAAACAATGCTGTTTATTCGGATGATATAATCCGCCACATCAGATTAAACACCCCTTTGACCATTATTTTGGATGCAATGAACCATAAAGGATATGTCCTTCACGGATGAAGAGCAAGCAACGCCCCATCAAAAACTACAGACGCTCTTTAGTAATCGTGGATTTAACTTTACTGCGCTTATGACGAAACTTACTTAATTTTCCTGTGGGATCCTCATAGCATAGAAGGAACGATAGACAAAAATCAATGCCACCACGAAAAGAACAACGCCTATCGCAAGACGCAACTTGTTCTGTCCACCTTCCTGCATTGCAACAGAGATTTCAGTTGCAAGCAAACCGAAAAGCGTTGTAAATTTAATTATTGGGTT
>CAZBHO010000103.1:0-4983 GCA_964491945.1 uncultured Verrucomicrobiota bacterium
CCCTTCAGCACAAGCAGCCATAGAAGCCCATAGAAAAGCCATTCCGGGCGTTATTGATCAAGATTTGCCACCTTTTGTTATAGTTGAAGATAACAAACCTGTAGGACCCATTGTTGATAATGATTCAGTTATATTCTTCAATTTCCGCGGGGATAGAGCAATAGAAATAAGCCGTGCATTTGAAGAAGATGATTTTGCTGAATTTGATAGAGCGCCGCGCCCAAAAGTCCTTTATGCCGGAATGATGGAATATGATGGAGACTTACATATTCCAAAGCAATATCTTGTTTCTCCACCAGCAATAGATCGAACGCTCGGTGAGTTCCTTGCAAGAGAAGGCATAAAACAACTTGCTATAAGTGAAACGCAAAAATATGGGCATGTGACTTATTTCTTTAATGGCAACCGCTCGGGCAAGTTCAGTGAGCAATTTGAAGATTATGTGGAAATCCCTTCCGATAGAGTTCCATTTGAACAGCGCCCCTGGATGAAAGCTGCTGAAATAACAGATTATGTGGTTAAAGCAATACTAGAAAACAAACATAGGTTCATCCGCTTGAATTATCCTAATGGCGATATGGTTGGACACACCGGTGTGTATCAAGCAACAGAAATTGCGGTGGAAACTGTGGATTTATGCCTTGGCAGAATTATGGAGGCTTTAAGAAAAGTGGAAGGTCTGCTAATTGTTACAGCCGATCATGGCAATGCAGATGATATGTATGAGCATGATGAAAAAACTGGTAAAGTCAAAATAGATAAGGAAACAGGCAAAATAAAAGTTAAAACCAGCCACTCACTTAATCCAGTGCCTTGTGCAATATATGACCCATCAGGCTGTTGCCCTTGTGTGCTAAACGAATCTTCAGAGCTTGGTATAAGCAGTCTTGCAGCAACCTGTATGACACTGCTTGGTTTTACTCCGCCAGCAGACTACACCCCTTCAATAGTTTCTTTAAAAACATAAAAGCAGCTATGGACGAAAATAAAATCCCTGATTTAATTTTTGGTGGAAGCAAAACGCAACTTGAAAAAGCCTATGAGCTTTTCTCAAATCAGACTATAGATTGGGATCTTTCCGATGAGCCACAAGAAGAGCCAGACCTTTTTGAGACCACAATAAACAACACAACAAGCGTGACAGGACCGGGCACTTTCTTCGGTAAAGCTTCCAGAACATTAACTTTTACGCCATCACAAGAACGTGGTTGGTGGATAGAAAGGATAGATCAAAAAAATGAACTTCCAATACTGGTTTCAGTGCGGAATGTATGGACAACTGACCGCAATATCGTTTTGCGGAGCGGCAGCCCACACAACTATTTGCGAATGGTTGAGCATATCATTGCCTTGCGGCTGGGGATGGGCATAGATAATTTGATAGTCAAAACAGATTCTGGCGATCCGCCATTGTTTGATAGAGGCAGTCTTGACCTTGTGGAAGCCATAGAAAAAGTTGGGGTTACGCAGACGAGTATCCCTATAACTTATCTTACCGTGAGAGAACCTGTGGCAATTTTGGGGAGAAATGATAGTTTCCTTATAATTTTGCCTTGCAAAGATGCAAAACCTATTCTGAAGCTGGATTGTGCCATTAATTTCCCAAATGCCATAGGCATGCAACGCTTGAAACTCAATTTAACAAAAAAATGGTTTAGATATGGTTCTCAAGCAAGAACAAACACCACAAAAGCAATGATGCTTTATTGCTTCACGATAGGTAAAATTTTTGCGGATATACGCCATCTTGGATATACCAAAAAAAATATCTTGATTGCGGGAAAAAAATCTTATGTAAATGAGCCACTTTTGTTGCATAATGGAAAATCGCTGGAGGCAATCTGGCATAGAATGATGATGGATTTGCTTGCGGCACTATCGCTCATAGATCAGGGCAGGCTATGCGGAACTGTTATTTCTTATAAAGCAGGGCACACGCTTGATGTGGATTTATGTAAAGTTTTATACAAGCATAAATTGCTTGTTCCTTTTATGTGGAGGAAATAACTATGCAAAAGAAAACCACAATCCAAAATGCGCTGTTAAAGAAATATCCTGAACCTGTGGCTCTTATTGCCACAACATCAAAAGAAGGCAAAAAGAATGTCATGGCAGTTGGCTGGTATGCGATAGTTTCAGATGAGCCATTTATGTTTGCTGTGTGTATAGATAAAGAAGCATACACTTATCAGGCAATTAAAGATACCAATGAGTTTGTGCTTGCCTTCCCTTCATCTGAGCAAGCCAAAGAAACTCTTTTTGTTGGCACACATCACGGACATAAAATTGATAAAGTCAAAGAGTGCGGCATTAAGCTGGAAGATGCAACCAATGTTAAGGCTCCACTTGTGTCAGATGCAGTTGCAAATTTTGAATGCGTTAAAGAAGCCGAATATCAGCCGGGCAACTGTCCGATAATAATCGGGAAGGTTGTGGCTGCTTATGTAAATATCAATCCAGACTTAAAAAGATTATATACCGTGGCAAAGGGATATAAGTTAAGCGCCGTTATACCGATTAAAGAATAATGCGAGCTAAATGCTTAAGAAAAAAAGATAGAAGTTTTGTTTGGCACCCTTATACACCACAGCCAGTTTTGCAAAATGAGCCTTATCCAATTATAGCTAAAACAAAAAATGTGTTTTTGTATGATGCCAGTGGGAAAAGATATTTTGATGGCTTCTCCTCTTGGTGGGCATCTGCTTTAGGACACAATCACCCAGAGCTTGTTCGCTCTGCTGGCAAGGCAATAAAAAAGCTAGATCATGCAATACTTGGTGGAATGAGCAATCTGCCCGCAATCAAACTTGCAGAAAAAATTTCAGCATCCCTAAAACAGAACGAGTCATATTACTCATTCTTTGCCTGTGATGGTGCAAGCGCTGTGGAAGCTGCGTTGAAAATGGCTGTGCAATACTGGCAAGCCTGCGGTTGCCCTAAAAAAAATAAATTTGTCTCTCTTAAAGATGGTTATCATGGCGATACAATAGGGGGGATGTCTGTTGGTTTCCTTCCACAATTTCATTCACATTTCAAAAAAATGTGCTTTAAAGCATTTAGGGCTGAAACGCCTTCCTGCTTTATATGCAGGTGGGGAAATAAAGATAATAAGATCTGTAATCTTCAATGCTTTGAATCAATGAAAAATATTTTGTGCAAAAACGCTACCGATATTGCTGCAGTTATAATAGAGCCAATGTGCCTCTGTGCTGGAGGAATGCTTATCTATTCTGAACGCTACCTTCAAGCATTAGAACAGGAATGCAAAAAAAATAATGTATTATTGATTCTAGATGAAATTGCAGTAGGGATGGGGCGCACAGGCAAACTCTGGGCTTTTGAACATGCCAGTGTAAAACCAGATATCATCTGTGTGGGAAAGGCTCTTGCTGGTGGTATGCTGCCTATGAGCGCTGCCGTTGCAAGAAAACATATTTATGATAATGCAATTAAAGCAACAGAAAACGGTATATTCTTCCATAGCCACACTTTTGGCGGTAATCCAATCACAGCAGAGCTGGCTTTGAAAACTTTTGAAATATACAAGAAACATAAAATCGTTGAACAATCCGCAGAAAAAGGCGTTCTTATACAAGAAATGTTAAAAATTTTTTCTGACTTAAAGTGCGTTAAAACGGTTCGCTCAATCGGGATGATAGCCGCAATTGAATTGCAACAAAAAACTTTACGCAACACTCCATATAAAACAACATTAGCCCAAACTCTACGTAGAAATTTGCAAAATAAAGGAATTCTAATACGCCCTTTAGGAAACGTCATTTACCTTATGCCACCACTAGTAACTCCTAAACCACTCTTGCAAAAAGTATTTTCTATTGTATACACAGAACTTAAAGAACTCTATCAACAATCAAAAGAGATATAACTGGAGATTAAAAAATGAAACTTGTAAGATTTGGTGAGCCCGGCAAGGAAAAACCCGGAATTCTGCTGGAAGATAAAACAGGAAAAGAACATGCAAAAATAATAAGTGTTCGTGATATGGCTTTTGATATAGAAGATTATAACAGGCACTTCTTTACGATGGATGGAATATCGCGCCTTAAGAGATTAGCTATGGAAGATAATAAAAAATTTGCGCCAGAAGATGTACGGCTTGCCCCCCCAGTTGCAGAGCCAAGCAAAATTATATGCCTCGGGAAAAACTATCTGGCTCACGCAAAGGAATTTGATTCGCAAGTGCCAAGAAGTCCAATACTTTTTTGCAAAGCCCCATGTTCAATTATAGGCCCTTTTGATAAAATAATTATTCCACAAAATAGCACAGCAATAGATATTGAAATTGAGCTGGCTGTAGTGATCGGGAAAAAGGCAAAGAATGTTAATCAAGAGGAAGCGTTAAGCTTCGTCGCAGGATATACAATCCTTAATGATGTAACTGATAGAAAAGCGCAAAAAGATGATGGACAGTGGTTCAGGGGAAAGAGTGCTGACACATTTTGCCCGATTGGACCTTATCTGGTTACTCCAGATGAGATTGGAGATTACAAAAACTTGCGGCTGAAATCATATATCAACGGCTCCATTTTGCAGGATGATGTTGCTGGAAGTATGATCTTTGATATTCCTTATATAATATCCTACATCAGTCAAACCATAACACTTTTGCCCGGCGATATTATAGCCACAGGCACACCAGCAGGTGTTGGTTTTGCTCGCAATCCACCACTATTCGTAAAACATGGCGATATTGTTGAATGTGAAATTACAGGACTCGGCAAACAACGCAACAAGGTGATTTGATTTGTTTATATTGTGATTGGCAGGAAATGGCCGCTTTGATACACTTCGTTCCATCAGCTGGTGGTGTAAGACTGCATTGTGATTGGCAGGAAATGGCCGCTTTGATACACTTGCGTTTATATTTCTTACAAACTACCATATATTGTGATTGGCAGGAAATGGCCGCTTTGATACACTTTCAACGACAATCATCAATGTGCATTGTTTATTGTGATTGGC
>CAZBHO010000104.1:0-4946 GCA_964491945.1 uncultured Verrucomicrobiota bacterium
AAAATATGGTAGAGACTTATTTCCAGCTTAAATCACTACACAAAACCGCTCAAATATTCAATGTAAACACCAAAGCTATATGAAAATCGGTTGAAAGATATCAATCATATTGACTACCTCGCCTTTTCATACCTAAAAAGAACTACTAAGCCCCCCACGCTACTCCAACTCCAATTCTGATGTGGAAGCAATTCAAAAGACTAATAGAAGATGAATTCTATTCAAGAGAAACTTTCTTTTCAAAGCAAAATTTCATTAATAAAGCCACTACTAATATCATCAACTTCAACTTCTTTAGAAAAAACTCCTGTCCAGATACTAGAAGAACACAATATCCCAAAAGAGATTGCTTTCATTTGCCCTGTCATCATCGATCCACTCTTCCAAAATTATTCCCAAACAACATCAAATAACTATAATAACCTGTACCACCATGTCCCAGATCCTCCCCAATAAAAAAATATAGTTAAAAAGTTATTGACGAAAATCCTTTATTCATATAAGTAAGAAGACGTTATGGGACAGCAATTAAGAATAAGGTTAAAACGAGCAAGACGTAAAAGGTGGATAAAGCGTAAAAAGCAGCTTGCCAAACAAAGCAAAGCAAGCCAGCAAAAGAGCTCTTCGGATAAGACATCTGAAGACAACAAAGACTCTTAAGTTTGCAAACAAACTGGTGGGAGTTAAAAAAATAGTGATACCATCATCGTTAGTTGCCCATATGCGCCGATGTGGTTATGCGTTTGTTTTGCTGGCTGTTTTTGCCACTAATGGATGCCGCACGTTTTCGTCAGTGCGGCTGGAGCCTCTTCCACCAAATGCAATAAAACCAGTCATAGCTGTTTCACAGTTTAAAAACGAAAGTGGATTCAGTGGGCAATGGCAGCTTGGGCGTGGCATTCCAGACCTTCTTGTGGCAGCGCTCCTGAAGACAGAACGCGTAATAGTGGTGGAACGTCAACATCTCAATGATATTGTTGGAGAAATCTCACGACAAGGACAAGGGCTATTTCGTAAAGAGGATAGCGTAAAGAAAGGCAGATTAAAAAATGCGCGCTATCTTATTCGCGGTGTTATAACTGATTTTACGCAAACAGGCAATGATACCGGCTGGTTCAAAACAAAAAACATAGCTGGTGGTGCAAAGGGTAGCAAGGCTATTGTGATGGTCAATTTAACGCTTGTTGATG
This sequence comes from uncultured Verrucomicrobiota bacterium, assembly GCA_964491945.1. Taxonomy (GTDB): domain Bacteria; phylum Verrucomicrobiota; class Kiritimatiellia; order JAAZAB01; family JAAZAB01; genus CAZBHO01. Next base: position 1,191 of record CAZBHO010000104.1, read on the forward strand.
TTGAAACAGGGGAAATACTTGCATCTATTCCGGCGGAAGGCACAGCAAGTGCTGGCGGCAAATGGATAAGTTTTAATTATCAAGAGGTGGCATTTGGTGGCGAATCTTTCTTTAGAACACCAATAGGCAAAGCCACAGAAGAAGCACTATCAAAGGCGGTATATCAGATAGTAAAAAGCATTCCTTACTCCTTTTGGGAAGCGCGCATAGCGGAAGTGAATGGTGAAAATGCAATTATCAATGGCGGTGAAAATGTAAGTTTGAAACAGGGCGATACTTTTGAAGTCTTTGAAGGCGGTTCTATGGTTACTGATCCAACTACAGGAGATGTGATTCACAAAACACGTGGCAAAAAGGTTGGTAAAGTTGTGGTAACTCAAGTAAGAGAAAATTCTTCAGACGTTATGATTGTTGAAGGCAAACCGAAAAGGGGCGATTATCTTGAAAGAGTTGACAATGTGCAGGCTAAAAAATAAGCATCTATTTTCCCTTTCCATAATTTATTTATCTGCAATACTTGCTGGATGCTCCACATTTAAAGAAGAACCTAATAAAGACCTAAATTTATTGCTCAAAAATGTTCCAAACGATATAGCAGTACGCATTCCGAAAGGGGATTATCTCGTTAATCTCCCAATTATTATAAAAGGCAGGCAAGGATTAGTATTGCTTTTTGAAGAAGGCAGTCGTGTTTTTGGTGCACTGCCGGATATGCCGTTAATTATTATAGAAGGCTCAGCCAATATCACAATAAAGAATCTTGCAATCAACTATGTAAATAAAGAAGAACCAACCAAGCTCAATATTGATGGAACGGCTATGATACATATACGTAATTCATCTGACATTGTGCTAGATAATTGTGAACTAAATGGTGGAGTAAGTGTTGGTATTGGTGCTTTTAAAACAGATACATTAACAATCAATAGAAGCGAAATACGGAATTTTAAAGCAGTGGCATTCAGGTTTGAGCAATGCGGTGTAATACAGATACTTCAAAGCCTCATAGAAAATAACGGCAGTCTTATGAAGGCTGGTGGCATAGCGAGCCTTGTGATGAGCGATAATCTTGAAAGAAACAATGGCGGATACTACACAAAAGGAAAAGCTATTCCTGCGCCCGGTACGGTAAAAAAACAAAGTCTTAATGTAGAAAATATGCCTTAACAATTATCTGCAAGATAGCACCAGAACAAATTCACCTTTAAGTTTCTTATGATCCCGTTCAGATCTTTCGGTCATAATGGATGCAATATCATCCACTTTCCCACACAGGCATTCTTCGTTAATTTTCGTCAATTCCCTGCCTACAAAAATTTCTCGTTCTGGAACAATTTTACGTAGATCTTCCATAAGTTTCATAATACGATATGGCGATTCAAAAAAGACTACTGGTAAGGAATGGGCAAGAAAATTTCTGATGGTTTTTTCTCGCGCTGCGGAAGTTGCTGGCAAAAAACCAGCAAAAACATATCTATCCGCACAAAAACCGGATAAAGCCATAGCCATTGTGACAGCGGAAGGGCCAGGTATTGCGGAAATGAACAAACCTTCTTTCCGGCATGCTTTAACAATGCGGCTACCTGGATCAGATATTGTTGGCATTCCAGCATTAGATACAAGAGCCACAGCTTTACCTGCTTTTATATTTTGAATAACGAGATGAATTCTTGAAGCTTCGTTGAATTTATGACAACTTATAGTTTGAGCTTTAATGCCATAGTGCATTAAAAGTTTGTAGGTGTGTCTTGTATCCTCTGCCAGAATAATATCTGCTTCTTTTAAACAGTTTAGTGCCCGCTGTGAGATATCTTCAAGATTTCCTATTGGCGTGCCTATTAAATAAAGACCTGCCTTCATATTTTTTCTTCAAATAAAGTTCTTATATAAGCGGCTGCTCCTTTTTGCGCGAGGCGTCCCTTGCTCAATATACACGCTTTCATCTGGCGCATCCTCCATAATCAATGCGCCAGCTCCTATGATAACGGAGTGTCCTATCTTAATGCCCGGTTTAAAGGTGGTGTTTATAGAAATAAAGCAGTAAGGGCCAAATGTAACATTGGCAGAGATGCAACAGGCGGCAGAAAAAAAGCAAAAATCACCTATATAGCAATGGTGCCCCATTCCGCAATCAGTATGCATAATTACACCATTGCCTATTCTGGAAAAAGGGAGTGCCGAAACCCTTTCAAGCAAATAGCAGTTTTCTCCCATAACAAAATTTTTAGCAAGCACAGCACTTGGATGAACGTAGCTAACCATCTTGTATCCTTTGCGTTTGGCTTCGTTAAAAAAAATTTCGCGCAAGCGATTAAGATTATTGTAGCCAACAGCTATAAACATATCATAGTCAGCAGGAGGAAAGTTTTTTTCTATCGTCTCAAAAGGCACTATCGGAAGTCCCTGAAATTTTTCTTCTTTGATGTATTGCTCCTCCACTGTGAATGCAACCACTTTATAAGGGCTTTCCTCCCTAAAATAATAATAAACTTGCTCTGCAAATGCGCCTATGCCAAACATAACAACAGGTTTCATAGCTTTTCCCTTTAAACAAAACTAATTTTCAGCTCTATGAATTTTTCTAATTACATATTGAGGTCTATTCTTCACCTCATTAAAAATCTTTGCAAGATAAATTCCAATGATTCCAAGAAACAAAATCAAAACACCGCCAAGAAACCAAATTGAAACAATGATAGAGGCATATCCAAAGAAAACCTTATATGGAAATAGAAGTTTTTTAATCAACATATATAATCCCATAACGCCAAAGCATACTGAAAGCACCAAGCCTAGCAGAAAAATCATCTGTAATGGATATGCGGTAAATGAAGTAATAGCATTCATTGCCAGATTTAACATTCTAAACAAGGTATAGGTGGATTTTCCACCTCTCGGCGAACGAACCACTTTCACAAAACCTGTTTTAAAACCAAGCCATGCAAGGTTGGCAGGCATAAACAAATTCTTTTCTCCAATATGCTTCATCGCATTAACAAAATCACGCTTTGCCAGCATTGCAGAAACTATGTTGGTAGGCACCTTTACTTCAGAACACAGGTTAAATAAATAATAAAATAACGCACCAGATATTCTCTTAAAAAAATTGCCTTGCCTTTTTTTCTGAACACCATAAACAACATCTAAATCGCCTTTTACAAGTTCCTCTTTATATTGTGCTAATAAAGAGGGATCATCTTCAAGATCACAATCCAGATAAAATACAAAATCACCCCTTGTAGCCATAACACCAGCAAGCGCTGCATTGTGATGCCCAAAATTTCTGGAAAGCTCCACTAAAACAAGATGTTTATCCTCTCTCATTAAGTTTTTCACCAGTTCAGCCGAGTTATCTGGTGAGCCATCATCCACAAAAATAATTTCATAATCATCACCAGCGAACTGCTTTGCCGCAGCTTGTGCCCTTCTATAAAATTCGGGTATAAAATTGGCCGAGTTATAGAGAGTTGTAACAATGCTTAATTTCATAACAATAAAGTTTTATTGATTCATAATCCTGCCCATAAAATATAACTATGTCAATGTAAAATTGCTTAATAAATGGAAAAATTTATGCACTTGATGGTACAGTAGGAGTTGTTAGAATAAGGGGATTAAAGCTTGTTCAAATAAAAACAATTGAATTAGAAAGAAAATTAAGCAAGCTAACCTAATACTCCGCTATCACACCTCTCTGAAAGGAGGCATAACCAATGTGACCTATAAGTTATTAGCAAATAATAAGTTAAAAGACAA
>CAZBHO010000105.1:0-4907 GCA_964491945.1 uncultured Verrucomicrobiota bacterium
TGCGATAGCCAACCAGCTTTCTAATTTTTTTCTTCTCTGTGCTCTCTCAAGTTCTCTGTGGTAAAAAAATAGTAAGTCAAAAAATATATAGTTGAATGGGGTGAAGGGATATGTTAAAAAAACACAGCAAGAAGGAGAAATAGCAATGATGAAATTACCGAAATTTACTATAGGCGTTGGCGATAGATTTGGTCGGCAAGGCAAGGCACAGCTTTCTGCTTTTATTGAAGCTAGTAGAAGTGGTGTTGAGGTGTGTCCTGTTTGGAATAAATCAAATAGAGAGCATCAGATTATAGGGTCAAAGCCTTTAGATGTACGGGTTGAGGCTGATAATGCAGTTAAGGAGCTAAAGTGGAATAAGCCATATTTTGTTGATGCAGATCATATCAATGATAAGAATCTTGATGCATTTCTTGATCCGTGCGATTTTTTTACCATAGATGTTGCTGATTATGTTGGCAAATCTGCATCGGATCAGGTTAAACAATCTTTTTTGAGTAAGCATAAGAAATTTTTTAACCAGACTTTTAAACTTGATGGGATAGAGTTATTTATTAGAGAAGAAGATGCAAAACTTTGTGCTGAAAAGTATTTGCAAGCTATTTTGGAAGCCGGGAAAATTTTTAGGAGAATAGAGCAACATAAGGGAAAAGATAATTTTGTTGTTGAAGTTTCTATGGATGAGACGGATGAGGCTCAAAGGTCCGGTGTTCTCTTTTTTATTCTGGCAGCAATTGCTGATGAAAAGATTCCTGCTCAAACGATAGCGCCTAAATTTACAGGAAGGTTCAATAAAGGTGTGGATTATGTTGGCAATCTTGAGCAATTTAAAAAAGAATTTATTGAAGATATTGCTGTTATTGGACTTGCAAAAAAGGAGTTCATTTGTCTGAGAATTTAAAATTAAGTGTGCATTCAGGGAGCGATAAATTTTCACTTTATCCTTTGATTAAAGATGTGATACGCAATACCAATACAGGACTTCATCTTAAAACGGCTGGCACCACATGGCTTGAAGAGTATATTGGGTTGGCTCAGGCAGGTAGAGATGGACTTAAGCTGGTAAAAGAGATCTATTTTTCGGCATTGGAGCATTATGATGAGCTTTGCGCTCCCTATGCAACCGTGATAGATATAAAAAGGGATAGGTTGCCTGATAGAGAGGATGTGCTTAAGTGGGGAAGTTCCGATTTTGTGAATGCGCTAAAGCATGATGCAAAAAATCCAAAATTTAATCCTGATATGCGGCAATTTATCCATGTTTCTTACAAGATGGCGGCTAAACTTGGAGAACAGTATTATAAAGCACTTGATATGGCAAAAGAGCAAATTGCCAACAATGTAAAAGAAAACATATTTGAAAGGCATATTAAGCCTTTATTTTTATGATAGAAAATTGTGAAAGTTTTTTGCGGAAGCTCTTTGTTGCTGTGCAGAATAGCAGGTTTTATCCACCGCATCATACTTTGGTTCAGAGGGCGATTGAAGAGTTATTTGAAGAAATAAATTATTCGCTAAAAAAAAGGGTAGAGCTTACCATAGGTTTTGTGGAGAATAAATTTGCTATTGATGGAGAACCATTGCCTGATCAGGAAGCTGTGCCAGAAGATATCACAAAACTTTTAAGCATTTTTGGCATTTCCTCTGTTTCTTTTAGATCTGGACTTACCGAAGGAGAACTCCGCAATTTTTTAAGCTTAATTTCCACCAGACCTGAGAATTTAAAAGAGAATCTTCAGACGCTTCTTAAGCGTTCTGTGGCTGATCATATAAAAATAAATCATATCAGATATGGCAGGATAGAAAAAGAAGATGATCGTGAGGCAACGAAGAGTGATCAAAAGAAGGAAGCAACTAGAAAAACAAAGATAGATCTTGCTGGGGCGGAAGATTTTTTGAGGGCATTGCGCTCTTCTGGTGGAGAAGAGGCAGTTGATGATGTGGCACTTAGAGCCACTCAAACTGCTTTAAATGTTGAGTTAGGGGATGATGAGGCAAGAATAGAGGCAGAGATACAACGGCGTGTTGAAGAAACCACAAGAAAGCTAAAAGAAGAAAATCGGAAACTGGCAGCTGAAAAAGAAAAACTTGAAGCAATTATAAAAAATGTAGGTGACGGTGTTGTTGTGGTGGATAGCGAAGGCAAGATATTGATGCTAAATCCGGCTGCGGAGCGTCTGCTCGGCAAAAAAGGGGAAACCTTGATTGGTGATGTGCTGAAAGGCAAAATTGGTGAAGAACATCTTTTGATGCTTTCAAAGCAGACAGGTGATGAAAGGGCAAAAGAAATAGAGCTTATGAGTAAGAGTGAAACAACCACACGCATACTGCGCAGCTCCAACGCTGTGGTTCAGGATAAGAATGGGGCGCCTATCGGAATGGTTGCTGTGCTTTCAGATATAACAAAAATAAAGGAAGTCGAACGGTTAAAGAGCGAATTTCTTGCGAACGTTTCTCACGAATTGCGTTCGCCACTTGTGGCTATTCAGAAGAATCTGCAGGTTTTGATGGAGCAGCTGCCGGGTACATTGACAGATGAGCAATGTGAGTTTTTACGGCTTGCTTCGCAAAATGTTGAGCGTCTGACAACTCTGATAAACGATCTGCTTGATATCTCCGCTATAGAAGCCGGGAAGATGCGGTTTGTTTTTGATGATGTGGATTTGGTGGCTGTGCTTAAGGTGGTGGCAGAAACTTTTACCGCATGGATAAAGGAAAAAAACATAGATTTTTCTCTGCAACTTCCGCAGAGCGAGTTGATTATTACAGCTGATAAGAGCCGTATATCACAAGTTATTACGAACCTTATGAGCAATGCCTTAAAATTTACACCTGTTGGCGGGAAAATACAACTTGGATTGGTTAATAGGGAAGAAGTTGTTGAGATTTTTGTATCTGATAGCGGCATTGGCATTCCAGAAAAAGATCTGCAGAATATATTTAATCGCTTTGTTCGCCTGAATACTCCTGCTGCTTCAGGATATGGCACAGGGCTGGGGCTTTCAATAGTTAAGGAAATAGTAGAAAGGCACAATGGCAAAGTTGATGTTCAAAGTAGAGTGGGGGCTGGTTCCACTTTTAAGGTGGTCTTGCCTGTTAGACAACAAGGTCTTGAAAGAAAAGGAGAAAATCAAAATGGAAGAAAACAGTAAAATTAATGTTATGCTGGTTGATGATGAAGATGGGTTTAGAAAACCTATGGAATACTGGCTTAAGGCACAGGGCTACAAAGTCTTAAGCTTTCGTAGCGGCATAGAGGCGCTTGAAGCCTTGAAAGAATGCGTGCCCGATGTGATTTACCTTGATATGCGGATGCCTGAAATGGATGGCATAGAAACTTTGCGTAGAATAAGGATGCAGCATCCTGATCTGCCTGTTATTATGATAACGGCTTATGGTTCCGAAGAAAGCATGGCTAAAGCTGAAGAAATGGGAGTTACAGGTTTCTTTTCTAAGGGCGATGATTTTGTTGTTGCCGCAAAGCTAATCAGGGCAGCCATAGAGAGTAATAAGGAAAAAAAATAAATAGAAAAATAATTTTCGTTTAATATAGGTATACACGCAAGATATGAAGATATGTCTCTTCCTTTATTCTTCCTTCTATGGTGATGAGAACAGAATTTAAAGAAACAACAGTAATTTTATTTAGCACGTTAAAATGGAGTTTTCTGGCAATAATTATTGGGATTGGAGCGGGACTTTCGACAAACCTATTTTTAAAAACGTTGGAATGGACAACATTTAAGATTAGCCAGTATCCATACTATTACGTTCTTTTGCCACTTGTGTTTGTCATCAATTATTTGTGTATTAAATATCTTGCTCCTGCGGCTGAAGGGCATGGAACGGAGAAGGTTATTGAAGCTGTTCATAAGATGGAAGGTAAGATTAACGCAGCTGTTATTCCTGTTAAACTTTTTACATCGGTTATAACAATAGCATTTGGTGGTTCAGCAGGGAAGGAAGGGCCTTGTGCTCAAATTTGAGGTGGTGTTGCTTCCCTTTTTGCAACACTCTTTAATTTTAGAGACATTGATAGAAAAAAACTGGTAATATGCGGGATAAGTGCAGGGTTTGCTTCGGTTTTTGGAGCGCCTATGGCAGGCGCTATCTTTGGTGTGGAGGTTTTGTTTATTGGTAGCATTTTATATGATGTTCTTTTGCCATCTTTTATTGCTAGTATTGTTGATTATCACATTTCATCTTTTCTTGGCATTCTTCATCGGGGCAACAGCGGGTGCTGTTTTGCCCCTTTTTTGGTATGGAAAATGCCACGTTTGCAGCAATTGGTTTTGTAAGTGTTTTGGCTGGGGCAACAAATATCCCACTTGCTTCCAGCATTATGGCGATAGAGTTGTTTGGAGCAAACATCGCTCCCTATGCTGCGTTAGCTTGTATTGTAAGTTTCCTGATAACAGGGCATCGGAGCATTTATCCATCTCAAATACTTGGTATGAAAAGATCTGCATCAATACAGATTAAAATTGGCAAAGAGATTGGCGAAGTTGAGCCAGCCCTTAATTTAAGAAAAAATTGGATAATAAATCTTTTTCTGGGGGGTAAAGAATCGTCTAAAAATTAAATAATAAAAAAACTCTGGAGATGAGATTTTAGGATTCTGAATATACATTACATAAAGCTTAAGGACGCCACAAAAGAGTATACGGAGAAAGAATAAAAAGTTCAATGATAAGAAGTAAAATTTAAAATAAATCCTACCTATCCCTTCCTGTTCTGTAAAAAAAGGAAGAAATGGGAAGAATACTTTTTCATCTTTCAAATTCATTGTGTTTATGTTTTTAAATATATGATGCGTTAAAAAACGGGAGGATCTGGGACATGGTGGTACAGGTTATTATAGTTATTTGATGTTGTTTGAGAATAATTTTGGAAGAGTGGATCGATGA
>CAZBHO010000106.1:0-4839 GCA_964491945.1 uncultured Verrucomicrobiota bacterium
CAAACAACATCAAATAACTATAATAAATTGTACCACCATGTCCCAGATCCTCCCGTTTTTACAAGTAGAAGAAAAAAGTTTGTCTGCACTAGAGAAGCGCACACAAACAAAATTGGCATGGCTTTTTTAAAAAAGCTTTTTTGTTGAGTTTTTTGTTCCTTTTTGCATAGTAATCAATATTGATATTACATTTTCAAAATAAGGCATTGCGTTGTATGAATTATATGAAGTTTTTTTGCTATATCTTGATATCTGCCGGATTATTCCTGAAAACAACCACAATCAAAGCAGCCACAGTGGCTGGTAGCTCTGTAAAGGAGATGGTTTATTGTGGTGTTGCTGAAAAGATGCGAGGGTTCGATCCCGCTAAAGCTGGCGATGTGGCAGCATCTCTTGCTATAGCGCGTATCTATGAAGGCTTATTGCAATACTCATATCTTAAAAGACCATATCAGGTTGAACCAGCTCTGGCTGAAAGTTTACCAGCAATCTCGTCAGATGGACTTGAATACACCTTTAAGATCAGAAAAGGTATTTTCTTTCAGGACGATCCTTGCTTTAAATCAACAGGAGGCAAGGGACGTGAACTTGTTGCTGAAGATTTTGTCTATTCTATCAAACGCATAGCAGATATAAAAAATGCATCCACAGGCTACTGGGCATTCAATGATAGAATTGTTGGACTGGATGAATTTAGAGCGGATTCTGCAGGTGAAACTCCAACAGATTATTCAAAGCCTGTTGCTGGCTTACAAGCTATTGATAGATACACATTAAAAATAAAGCTCAAGCGGCCTTATCCACAACTCTTATGGATATTAACAATGCACTATAGTTTTGCCGTGCCAAAAGAAGCAGTTGATTATTACGGAAAAGAATTCGTTAATCACCCTGTAGGAACTGGCCCTTATATATTAAAAAAATGGCGCAGGAATTATAAGATAGAATACGTTAGAAATCCAGGATGGAATAAAAACTACCGCTATGAGCCCTATCCTTCTGAAGGAGCTGATGAAGATGTTAAGCTTGGTTTGCTTGAAGATGCAGGTAAGCCTCTGCCATTTATTGATAAAATTGAACAATTTGTTATAGGGGATTCCAGCACGATGTGGTTTATGTTTTTGAAAGGAAACTTGGCTTCCAGCACAATTTCGCGTGATAATTGGGATGCTGTAGTTACAACTGATAGAAAACTCTCTGATGATCTTGTAAAAAGAGGAATCAAAATGTACGCTGTGCCTACACTGGATACTTATTACATAGGATTTAATATGGATGACCCTGTTGTTGGCACAAACAAAAAACTGCGTCAAGCAATGACACTCGCTTTTAATTCGGAACAATACGTTAAATTTTATAACAACCGTGTAATCAGGGCAAAAGGTCCTATCCCTCCCGGCGTGACTGGCTATGATGAAAAACCTTCCCCTTACGAATTTAATTTGGAACGTGCAAAAGCTTTTCTCGCTGAAGCTGGCTATCCTGAAGGCAAGGATCCAAAGACAGGGAGGCGACTTAAATTAAAACTGGATGTTGGCAACGCTAATAATGCAGAAGTAAGAGCTTCCGTTGAGCTCTTTACAGATTTTATGGAAAAAATCGGCATAGTAATAGAGCCGATATACAACAACTGGCCTGCCTTTCTGGATAGATTGGAGAGACGCCAGGTCCAACTTTATAGACTTGGCTGGGTGGCAGATTATCCCGATGCAGAAAATTTTCTACAACTTTTTTATGGACCAAATAGTTCACCAGGACCCAACCACAGCAACTATGTAAATAAGGAATTTGACGAGCTTTATGAAAAAGTGCGCGTTATGCCAGATTCCCCTGAACGAACTGCCATTTACAAGAAGATGGCAGAGATTGTTGTGGAAGATTGCCCGTGGATATTTGAGCAGCATCCTTTAAGTTATTCACTGCATCACAACTGGCTAAAAAACTATAAGCCTCACGACTTCCCTTATGGTATGAACAAATACTACAAAATTGAAAGGTAAAAAGCTTGCTAAACAATTATGATTTTCTAGAATGTATTGCTTCTTAATTAAAATTATATCTCAGGAGAATGAAAAGATGAACAAGCGGTGGGGATTAAATGTACTTATTGTTTTTGCTATTGCAATTTTGATTACTATAACTGGCTGCAGGGTAAAAGATATAAAGGAAGTAACGATTAAAGTGCCCGGAATGAAAAATGCAACTTGCGCAAAAATTATTCAAGATGCCTTTATGAAACAACCGGGACTTGAAGAAGTTAGACCAGATATTAGCAACAGGACAGTCTATATCAAATACAACTCAATGGTAATCGCAAAAAAGAACCTTGAATACACAATTACTTCTGCTGGCTTTGATGCAAACAATGAAAAAGCCGATCCAGAAGCCTATAAAGCTTTGCCACCAGAATGTAAATAAAGTATTACAAAAACGGTGCAGGCGCTAATTGACCAATTCTTAGACTATATTGCGCTTGAACGTGGACTAAGCGCAAATACAAAAGAAGCCTATGCTTCTGACTTAAAAAAATTTGTCTCTTTCCTTGAACAAGCAGGCATATCTTCTATTAACCAGACAACACGTCGCCATATTATTGATTTTTTAATAAAAGAAAAACAAGCTGGTTTAAAAGAAAGTTCATTAGCCAGAATGTTTGTGGCTATCAGAGTTTTTTTTAAATTTCTCATTCAGGAAAAGCTTGTAACCACAAATCCCTCTGAAGCTATGGACTCACCAAAATTGTGGAAATTTTTGCCATCAATGCTTTCAGAAAATGAGGTTGACTTGCTTCTTAAAGCACCAAAAGAGGATAAACCTATTGCTATAAGAGATAGGGCTATGCTTGAGTTGCTATATGCCACAGGCTTACGTGTTTCGGAATTATGCTCTATAAAAATAGAGGACTTGCATTTTGATGCAGGATATTTAATTTGCATGGGCAAAGGGCGAAAAGAACGAATAGTCCCTTTTTCAGAAAATACTAAAAAAATTTTAAAAAATTATATTGAAACGGTTCGTCCACTTTTTATAAAAAACTCTCTAATTTCAAACCTATTTGTTACAAGAAGCGGTAAACAAATGAGTCGTAAAACGGTGTGGAAACATATAAAAAAATATGCCAGAGATTGTGGGCTCACTAAAAGAATAAGCCCACACACCTTAAGGCACTCCTTTGCAAGTCATTTGCTTGCTCACGGAGCTCCTCTTATAGCCATTCAAGAAATGCTGGGACACTCTGATATTGCTACAACACAAATTTATACGCATACGGATGAAAACCGATTAATCAGCATTCATAAAAAATATCATCCACGCTCATGAAAAATCTGTTTTTTAAAAAACCTTACAGAGAACTGGAAAAAAAGCTAGGATATAGTTTTAGCAACGATTCACTCCTCATAGAAGCTTTAACTCATCCTTCAAGAAAGAATTAAGAAATAACTTCCGACAATCAGCGACTGGAATTTCTTGGAGATGCAGTTCTTTCCCTGCTTACCAGCGAATACCTTTATAAGGAATATCCAAATTATGATGAAGGCGCTCTTACCACTATGCGAGTGCAGATGATAAATGCAAAAGCATTAGTAACTATCGGTGAACTCCTTGAAATCAGCAAATATCTGCTTTTAGGCAAAAGCGAACGTGAAACTGGCGGCGAAAAAAAAGCTTCTAACATAGCAGATGCAGTAGAAGCAATTATTGGGGCAGCATATCTTGATGGTAAACTGAATGCCGCACGAAAAATTTTTGAAAAAGTTTTCGTGCCCAATATTAACCTTATCCCAGAAGATCACTTCGTCGATAATTTTAAAGGCTTGCTACAAACAAAAGTGCAAAAGAAACTTCACGTAAATCCACAATATCATCTCCTTGAAACACACGGACCACCACACGCTATGGAGTTCGTGGTGGAAGTAAGGATAAATGAAAAAGTATTTGGTAAAGGTAAAGGCAAAACAAAACGCGAGGCAGAACAACAAGCTGCCAAAGAAGCCCTTGCAAAATTCACATAAATAAAACTATTTTTGCGCTTGCTGAAAATTTTAAACAAACAAAAGAAGCTCTGTTGTTTTATTATAACATCCAAAATGCCAAAAATGCTTTTTTAAAAACACAACAATCCTAGCAAGAGAGATTTGAAACTTTTCAGATTGAATTGAAAAATAACAACACTCAAAGATTCATCAACATATGACATCCATATAGTGCTGCCATATCTCTGCAATATGCAAGAAACATATCTACTGATCATATGGGCACAGATGAATTGCACTTTAGAGATACCACGCAAGATGCCCTTGTTGTTGCCAACTTTAATCCAATCTTCGGAAAAGAAAGAATCATCCTCATTTTATCCCAACAAACAATCGTGTTGGTGGCTGCTTCGCTTCCTATGCATATAACGTTAGACCACCTTCAGATTTTCCACACAGATACGATAACACCATCCGGCCAGTATTTACCGTTTTAAATTATCTAGAAGAGACTGCTGACTCTGATTTTTTAGAAATTTTCGTGCCGTGTCGCAACAGCAATTCGTCAGCTACAATCTATAAACATCTTGTTGCTGGCTGACAACACATTGCTGAAAGAAACGCCAACAATGGACCTCCATTCCTATTTGGCTTCCCTTAACCAGAAGTCCAGCAAAAGGCTCCAATCCCAACAAAAAAAAAAATGGCTTATAAATTGCCTATGCCAATAAAGGTAAGATGGAATACTATGAAAATAAAGATCAGCCTTTTGCCAGAAAACTCGTAGCCAAAGAGTGGGAAATCAAGGATCTATCAAACTTCCTATCCATAGTTTCACCAACTCAATAACATGATAGGAAATACT
>CAZBHO010000107.1:0-4744 GCA_964491945.1 uncultured Verrucomicrobiota bacterium
TTCCACAAAATACTTTCTTGCATTTAAAATCAGTTAGTGGAAAATGATAAACCGTTTTCTTAACCGAAAAGAAACTATAAGAGAGGTTGCTATGGTTAATGTTTTATTACCAGTAGCTGATGGCACAGAAGAAATGGAAGCTATAATCACAGCCGATGTTTTAAGAAGAGCTAAATGGAAAGTGACAATAGCCACCATCAATAAGGAGATGGTGCTGATGTCACGAGAAGTCAGAATCATTGCTGATGCGGGCATGAGCGAAGTTATTGATAGAGATTATGATTTAATTGTTCTGCCTGGTGGTGCGTATGGAGTGGAGAATTTTCTTAAGAATAATACTTTATTAAACATCATCAACAAAGCGGCAATGCAAAACTGGTGGATTGCTGCAATTTGTGCTGCGCCACTGGTTCTCAATAAATTGAAGCTTTTGGAAGGCAAGAAATTCACCTGCCATCCTTCAGTAAAAGATAAGCTGGCGCCTCTTGTGCCTTCAGAAGAGAGAGTTGTTATTGACGGCAAGCTTATAACAGCGCAGGGACCTGGCATCTCCTTTGAGTTTGCTTTAAAGATAATAGAGGCGATAGAAGGCAAAGCTCGCGCTGAAGCTATGCGAAAAGAGCTTTTGTTGCAATAGAGAATTTATGCGGAACAAAAGAGATATTTTAAACATATCTAATGTGATATTGGCGGTAATTGGCGATGGGATAGCCGTTTTTATTGGCTTTATGCTGGCAACTTATTTGAGGTTTGATAGCACCTTGATTCCGCTGTTTCACGATTTTCCCCCTCCAAATTGTTACGCTTTTTATGCTTCTGGGGCGATTGTGACCACGATAATTTTCCTGTTCGTTTTCCGTTCTTTGGGGCTATATGTTAGACCACAGCTTGGAGATTTTTCCTCAAAAATTCCCCGCCTGATGCGCGGAATAATGTTTTCTATGTTGCTGACGTTATCTCTTACGTTTCTTGTGAGAACCGATCCGCCATTTTCGCGAATAGTTGCGTTTCTTGCTTTCATTACAATTAGTTTGTTCATTTTGCTGGAGAGATGGCTGTTATTTCGCGTTGAACTATGGCGCGCACGCAAAGCCACAGCCAGCATACGGGTTGCAATAATAGGCACCGATTTAATTGCACTGCGATTAAAAAATTCTATGGAGCAAGAACCTCGGCTTGGCTCAAAAGTTGTGGCTTTCTTTAGGAGCGCTGTGCCAAATCCATCAGAGAAGGTGCCTTATGAATTAATTAAAGGAGGGATAGAAGAAGCAGAACGCTTTTTGGAAGAAAAAAATGCAGATCAACTCATTATCACCGATCCCTCCATTGATAGGGATACATTGGTAAACCTAATTTTAATATGCGAACAAAATTTCATTACTTTTAATATGGTACCGGATATAGTCAATATACTTACCACAAACGTTGATATTTGGACTGTTAGTGACATTCCCCTGATTGGTCTGGCACCATGGCCACTGGATTATTTTCTAAATAGATGCTTAAAAAGGATGGAAGATCTTGTTGTTTCAATTCTTGGTTTAATTGTATTTGCGCCCATTATGTTAATAATAGCGATTATCATCAAACTTGATTCGCCAGGACCTGTCTTCTATGTTCAGGAACGTTGTGGTGAGCGGGGTAAAATTTTTAGAATGTTTAAATTTAGAACAATGCGAAAAGATGCAGAAAAAGAGACTGGCCCTGTGTGGACAAGGGAAGATGATCCGCGCCGCACCAGAGTGGGAGCATTCCTTCGCAGACACAATCTTGATGAGCTGCCGCAATTATGGAATGTGCTGAGAGGCGAAATGAGCATCGTTGGCCCGCGCCCTGAAAGACCATATTTTGTTGAACAATTTAAGGATGATATCGAACGCTATATGTGGCGGCACGCTTCAAAGCCCGGCATAACTGGTTGGGCACAGGTGAACGGTTTGCGTGGCAACACGGATATAAAGGAACGAGTAAAATATGACCTCTATTATCTTGAACATTGGTCTCTTTCCTTTGATCTAAAAATTATAGCGCGCACCCTCTTTGCAAATAAAAATGCATACTAAGGAAAATATAAGGTTATATGGATTCAATTTTAACAGGATGGTGGTTTAATCCAACTTTCTGGGCTGGCTTATCAGGCTGGGTAATTGCGCAAGCAATAAAAACGATACTTGGACTTTACAAAACAAGAAGAATGAATTTTGCTTATTTTGTAAGCACTGGTGGTATGCCAAGTGCACATAGTTCAATGGCTTCCGCAATTGCAACATCAGTTGCCTTACGTGAAGGCACAGCAAGTCCAATTTTTGCGCTTGCTCTCGCTTTTGCCGTTGTTGTGATGTTTGATGCGCAATCGGCGCGTAGAGCCATAAGCATTCAGGCAAGAATTTTAAACCAGATGATAGAAGAGCTGTTCAAAAGCCACCGATTTCCCGAAGGCAAACTTGCCGAACTTTTGGGACACACACCAATTGAAGTCTTTATAGGAATGATCACAGGCGTATTATCTGCCTTGCTAATACATTCGTTATAAGCTTCCATCTAATAACATTGCGCAATTTTTGGGAGAGTTAATAAAAACTTTCTTCAATATAATGCTCATCAACAGGCTCTACCGTAAAAGATATTAGCTTGCTCTTTCTGCAAGCATTATTTCTGAGAAATCCTCTTTCTAGTGTGAAGTTTTTTCGTTTTAGTCCTCTTACAGAAAATCCAGCAGCTCCCCTTGCTTTTACAGAACTACTCACAGCTCAACTTATGATGTCTTTGTTAACGTGCTATCACCTAATAGTTTATTTGCGCTTCCAGAAGTTAATGCCTTAATCTTTTGTTTGCCTTCACCAACCAGTTTGTTTAAGCCTGTAATTAGCTCCGTTAAATTGCGCACCTGTTCAGCCAATTGCGAGGCAGCAGAAGCAGATTCTTCAGCCACAGCGGCATTGTGTTGCACAGTCTTATCCATTTCAGCTATTGCTTTATTTATCTGCTCAATGCCCTGTGCTTGCTCCTTGCTGGCTGCGGTTATCTCGCTAACAAGCGTTCCAACATTAAGCACGCTCTTGTTTATCCCATCCAGAAATTTTGCCACTTCCTGCGCCACCTGCACTCCTATTTCCGCATTCTTTGTTGCAGATTCAATTAGCTCGGTAGTATTCCGTGCAGCCTCCGCACTGCGTCTGGCAAGATTGCGCACCTCTTCCGCAACAACGGCAAATCCTTTGCCAGCTTCTCCAGCTCTGGCAGCTTCCACAGCCGCATTTAACGCAAGCAGGTTCGTCTGAAATGCTATCTCATCTATGGTTTTGATAATTTTTGCGGTAGAAAGAGATGATGTCTTAATGCTCTCTATTGCTTCCATCATCCTATGCATCGCCTGAGCGCCATCTTTTGCCAGCACTTCCGCTTCCTTCATTGCCGCATCTGCCTTATTGGCATTATCGGCATTCTGCCTCACCATTGATGTCAATTCCTCAAGCGCAGCAGAAGATTCCTCCAGCGAGGAAGCCTGGCTTGATGAGCCATCGGCAACCTCCTTGCTGGCAGCGGTCACATGCGTTGAAACTTCGTTTAATTCCTGCGCATTTGTATTCAGAATGGTTATTATTTTTGTAAGCTCTTTTACAAGAAGCGCAGCTATCCCACCAGCCACACCAAGCGTAATAATCACAACCAAAGCCCCCATTAACAGCTGAACTTTTTGCCAGAATGATGTAAGCTTCTTTGCCTGCTGTGATGTGCCTTTGGCTTCTTCCTGCATCTTTGCGTTACGAGCCAAATATGCTTTTTCAAGTTGCTCTATATAGAAAGGGATAGATTTAATTGCTTTGTTATCTGATGCTGAACTATAGGCTAGCAGCTCATTTAAGGATGTTTTTTCTTTTAATTCTTTATCCTTCAGCTCAAAAAATTTTGTTCCAACGCTATTGGCATCATTAATAGCTTTTGCTATTTCCGTATTCTTGGAAAGGTTATCAATACTCTTACCTGATTTAATGAGCGTAGCAAAAATAGAATCCATTTCCTGCTTCAGATATCTCACCTCCGCAGCATCTTCACAAAGATACGCGGAATTTATCACACCTTGAAGTTGACGGCAGCTGGCGTCAAGATTAGCCGCCAGTGAAATTAAGTTTAAAGCTTTATCCATAGAATCAGCAAAATCGCTCAATTTTTTATCTACTTTCTTATTCCCCTCATTTATTTTGCTCTTACTTTCTTCTATTGCCACTAACAAGTCAGTATCTGCGGAAATAGTAGCGTTATCTGCCTTTGTTTTTAAAGTAGTTTTCAAATGTTCAACTTTTGATAAAAGGCCATTTATATCAGCTGATTTGCCTTTGATATTTGAAGATGAGCCGTTTGCTCCCGCAACATTTTCCCCCATCCTACCTGCAAAAAATTGCTTTGAAAGATTTTTTAGTTCAAGCACCTTCTCCTTTATTTCCTTTATATCGTTATCTTCAGGAATAAGCGCAAGCTCTTCCAGCAAAGAGCTGAATTTGCTTTCCAGCTCATTCGCCATATAATCAATATCCCGCTTGCTGCTTAAATCTGCTGATTTATTGAACAGTCCTTCTATCATTATAAGCTGCATTCTTGCCATCAGCAGCCCTTTAACAGATTTAACCATTTTATTTATGTTTTCAGACATTTGCTCAATTGACTTATTGTTCGCAAGAGCAGTTTCTTTGAGAGATTCTTTTGTGCCTTCGCTATTTAACAGAAAATCCGTAGAAATATCATT
>CAZBHO010000108.1:0-4360 GCA_964491945.1 uncultured Verrucomicrobiota bacterium
CACTCTTCCAAAATTATTTTCAAACAACATCAAATAACTATAATAACCTGTACCATCATCTCTCGTATCTTCCTGTTTTTTAACACTAGAAAATTAAAAGCTTTCTCAAAGAATTTTTGCATCATAAAAATATACCCTATGCAGTTCTGTTCTTAGAACTAAACTTTTGTGTTAGTAATAAGATTTGTCGTTTGTCTCTTATTTCTGCCTCTTCCAAATTAGCAAAAAATCAGCTCGCAATCACTACGGGAATAAAGTAAAAAACAAAATATTGTTCTTTCTTAAAAAAATCTCATTTTAATTTTGCACGCCACGCTCAATTTCACCATGCTTGCGTAAAGCGCGCTTCACTATCTTGCCAGCAGCGTTCTTTGGCAAGGCTTCCATAAAAACAACCTTTCTTGGAATCTCATGCCTGCCAAGAAAGTTGCGGCAAAAATTCCTTATTTCCTTTTCACTGACAGAGCATCCAGATTTCAAAACCACAAAGGCTACTGGAATTTCACCGTGAAACTGATGTGGCTCACCAACCACTGCACACTCCAGAATTGCAGGATGCTTAAAAAGTGTCTCCTCAACTATGCGTGGATAAACGTTCATTCCGTTTACAATAATCATATCTTTTTTTCTATCAATAATGCTAAAGTAGCCATCTTCATCCACTATCCCAATATCACCTGTTCTAAACCACTCACCAAAAAATGCTTGTCTGGTATCTTCTGGCAACTTCCAATATCCTTTCATCACATTCGGACCGCGCACGCATATCTCACCTGAAACGCCTCGCGGAAGCTCATTGCCATTATCATCCATAATTTTCATCTCAACATCAGGAATCGGCAAACCAACTGTCCCCGGCTTTACTTTGCCACCTATGGGATTCACACAGGTTACAGGGGAACATTCAGTTGGACCATCGCCTTCATATATAATTTTGCCAAAACATCTTTCAAATTCTTCCAGCACAGCCACAGGCAAAGCCGCTCCACCTGACACACAAAGACGCAATGAGGCCAGCTGCTCCTTTATTTTTGCGCCAAGCCTTAAAAGAGCTATATACATTGAAGGCACGCCCATAAATATGGTGGCTTGTTCCTTATGTATCGTTTCTGCAACAAGCATTGGATCAAACTTCGCCAGTGGCAACATCAAACAAGCATTGACCAGCGACGTAAGCATTGCCGCCGTGGCCGCAAATGCGTGAAACATAGGCAGAACCACAATTATACGCTCCTTTGCATTTTGAATCTTTAACGCCTTCCTTATACTTGCCAGGTTAGAAGCAATGTTTCTATGCGTTAGCATTGCGCCCTTTGGTCTGCCTGTTGTGCCAGAAGTGTAAAGAATTGCGGCCAAATCTTCAGCTGGCTCTATTGCAGGAGTTTTAAAATCCTCTTTCATCTCAAAAAACATTTCAAGCGTATAATCCTCTTGCCTAAACTTGCCACTACCCATACAAACATTGAAAGCTCCTCGCCAACCTTCGCCAGAAATTTTGCTGGCAGGCTCAGCCAGAAAATCAGAATAAAACAAAGCCTTAGCCCCTGCATCGGAAAGTATAAACGCAATTTCTTTTGGATTAAGCAGAATGTTTATAGGCACAGCAGTTGCCCCTGCTTTCAGAATGCCTAAATAAACTATTGGATAAAATGCAGAATTCTGGCTGTATAATCCTATGCGATCACCTTTTGCTATGCCATTTTTTAATAAACCACACGCTACCTTACTGGAAAGCATATCCACATCTCTGATTGTAAAAATGCTATCACCTTGCTTAATAGCATAATGCTCACTGGCACTATCTACTGCCTCTTTAAACATATCAAGAATTGATTGCATCTTTTGCATTATCCAATCTTTCCTTTCTTATATTACCAGCCAATTCTTTTTGGCTTCCTGAAAAACAAACTCCATTAACTTCAGCAGATTGATTGTGTCATATCGGTTATATTCCAACAATAATTCAAGCGCCTCATCCGAACCAGCAAGATAACTCCGCCATAATCTTACCGCATCATAGCCAGTTAAGCCTGCTATCTCTCCTGGACGCTTCAGCCCTAGCAGCTCTTCTACTCGCTTTAATCCACCTTTAAGCCCTAGCTTTCTTAACGGCAACGCAAGATCAATGTGTATCGCATTCTTAAACGCTTCAGGAAATAGAGCCTTAACAAGCGGCAAATCAAAATTTGTGCCATTATATGTTATAACAAGCGGCGCTTCTTTGCAGACGCAATACCCATCTTCCAGATTTTGCCCCCTTATAAAAGGCATAAATTTACCTTCAGCAAAGATGCCTATTATTGTTATAGAAGCCGATGAAAAATAGCCATCTGTCTCAATATCCAGATAGATGGCTTTTTCGGCAAGCATATCATAAGCACGCCACTTATGCTGGGATGGCAATCTGCTATTAAAAAAACGCCAATCCCCATTAAGCGCTGCCTGATATGATTGCTGAACGCCATCATAAAGCCGCCTGATTGCGCCATAAGGTGGATGGCCAGCTAGCTCTATATTTAAAACATCCTGCCAGCTTTGATAGCCTTTCCGCCATAGCTCACGTTCTTTCTTTTCATCAATGCCTTCTATGTGCAGAAAAGTCCTGGTTAATAGAAAATTAAAAAAACTCATTTCTCCTGCTCGCACTGATTATTATTCTCTTTTTCATCTTCAGGAGTAAAGGGCTCTGTGGTAAGCTCTTCACCTTTTTTGAGAAGCACCTCTATTTTCTTTTCAACTTCATTTAATTTTTTTGAACAATAACCAACAAGCTCCATCCCTTCCTCAAAATTCTTCATCATTTTTTCAAGGCTCATATTCCCTGCTTCCATCTCTTCCACTATCGCCTCAAGACGTTCCAATGCCTTTTCAAACGGCAAATTTTTATCATTTTTATCCGCTTTGGTTGTCATGGCTTATGGCTCCTCGTTTATTGTTTTCTCAACTTTTGAAATCAAAGTTCCGTTGCCAAGCAACGATATGATGGTTGATCCTATTTTTACATCACGGGCATCTGTTATGATTTTTTGATTTTCATCCTTTGTTATGCTATATCCACGCTTCAATATAGCCTTAGGATTAAGAGAAGAAAGCCTTTTTTGATAGGCATCAAGTCTGATTTTCAAAACTTTGGTTATTTCTGGTGGCTTAATCCTGATTCTTAAAATAAGTTCATCAAAGCGCTGTGCTCTTTCCTGAAGCGCAGATTGCAATAGATGCGTAAGTCTGGTCTTGTTGTGCAATACCTGCTCCTGCAATCTATCCACAAGATATCGCGGCTTGTGAAAAATATGGCTGCTTCTGGCTATATTTAGCCTTGAAGTAAGCTCTAATGCTTTTTTCTTCAAAATATCCATAAGAGATTTTTTCAATAAAGAAAGCTTTGTTTCAAAATCCTCTTTTCTCCCTATCACAAGTTCAGCAGCCGCAGAAGGCGTGGGCGCTCTTAAATCAGCGACAAAATCGCTTATCGTAAAATCTATCTCGTGCCCCACAGCTGAGATTACCGGTATCCTGCTTGCAGCAATGGCTCTGGCAACGCATTCCTCGTTAAATGCCCATAAATCCTCTATGCTGCCACCCCCCCTGCCAACTATCAAAACTTGAGCCACAGCATATTCGTTTTGAAGCCTTATTGCTTCAGCTATCTCTTCTGCAGCACCCTCACCTTGCACTCGCACTGGTGAAATAATTATGTGCAACTCTGGAAAACGTCTGCCAAGGATATTCAGCATATCGCGAATCGCAGCCCCTGTAGGAGAGGTCACTATGCCTATGTGCAGTGGCAAAAGCGGTAACTTCTTTTTCCTTGCAGCATCAAAAAGCCCTTCGGCTTCTAGCTTCTTTTTTAAAGCCTCAAATTTTGCAAAAAGCTCCCCCTGTCCTGCAGGTGTGATCTCATAAGCCATAATTTGATATTCCCCACCCTTTTCATAAACTGTGATCAATCCCTTAACTCTTACCTGCAGCCCATCGGCCAACTTGCACTTTGCACTGCCCTGATAGAAACGGAACATAACGGCTCTTATTTCTGATGATTCATCCTTTAATGTAAAATACCAATGTCCAGAAGCGGGCGAGCGGAAGTTTGATATTTCGCCTTCTATCACAACAACGCCAATTTCATCTTCAAGTGTGGTCTTGATTATTTTTGTGATTTCCGAAACACGATAAACCTTGCTTTGTTCTTTTTCAAAAAGGCTGGCTGTTATTGCTTTCATAATCGCTTTAATATAGAGCTCTTTTAATAGATAAGCATTTAATCCAGTTCGCTATGTTTCGTCAATGTTTTATTCAATTGATTTTGGAAAAGTTTACGCACTTGATGGTACAGCAGGAGTTGTTAGAATAAGGGGATTAA
>CAZBHO010000109.1:0-4185 GCA_964491945.1 uncultured Verrucomicrobiota bacterium
TCTTAAGCCGTTCATTCTCAAGAAGAAGCCTCTTCTTTTCTAATGTATTACCATTCTCTAATCCACGCTTAAGGTGCTCTAAAAAAAAAACTTACCACTTATAGTACTGTGATTGACTGATCTCAAGCTCATTACAAATATCTACCATATTTTTCTCCACTATTCTTTTGCCCTGCTTTTAAGGAAAGCAGTATAGAGGCAATATCATATGGCGCCATCAAAATATGATTAATTAGAGGTGGTTGCGCTGGTGAAATTTTGGAACAATAGACGAAAAAAATCACCACAGAGGGCCACAGAGAAGAGTGGATAGGAAGGAGTAAAGTTAAGAAACTAATCAATATGCCTTAAAAAAGATGCGTCCTCATCTCTTAAGAATAATCAGCTAAAATGCTCCAAAAAAGATGCTGGCAAAGGTTACGATAGGTGAAGTTTCGCGCACATCATCTAGCGTGTTGCGTACATCTGTTACCGCTTTTTTAGCCTCATCGTAGAGCGATGGGTCATTAACCAATTTACCAAGCGTGCCTTCACCTGAATTGATCTTCCACGTTATCTGATTTAAATTAGAAACTGCCTCTTCAACGTTTTTGAGTAAGCCACGCTCACTGACAGCATATTTTAAGTTGGAAACTATATTTTGCATATCCATATAAAGCGAATCATCGTTGATAAGTTTACCGACTGTGCCTCTGCCTTCACTTATATTGCCTGTTATTTTCTTTATATCAGCGGCAACTTCTGAAACCAATGCCATTACATCAATAGGTGTCTTCCCTTTCGGAACAATCCCTGCAGGCAGTGCTTCAGCATTTGTGCCTTCAGTAATCTGCAAATACCTGCCACCGAGCACTGAAGTAGGAATAACTTCTATTTTATAGTCTGTTTTAAGGATAATGTTTGTTTTTAACGAACAAACAACATGAACTCCATCATTCATTAGGATAAGCTTTTTTACTTTGCCTATCTCCATTCCGCGCACCACAACGTTGTCACCATCGCGCAATCCCATAACATGTTCAAATACAACCTCAAACGGTACCTTGCCTTTAGACCACCATGTATCTCTGCTTAAAACTATAGTAAAAGTGCCAAGTCCAATCAGCACGGCGAACATAAAGCCGCCTACCACAACTTCAAGCAATAATTGCCTCAATTTGCACATAGCTTGACTCATTTTTGTTTCTCCCATATTCCATGTTTAGTAATAAATTGCGAATCAAGGAAATCCTGAACTAACGGATTTTCAGATTTGATAAAATCTTTTGGAGTGGATAATTCTATTATTTTACCTTTTGAAATCATAGCGATACGGTGACCTATGGTTAGCGCACTAAAAAGGTCATGCGTTACCACAACGCTTGTCACACCAAGTTCTTGCCGCATCCTATCTATCAACTGATCTATTGAACGTGAGGTCACTGGATCAAGTCCTGAAGTAGGTTCATCATATAGAATAATCTCTGGCTCTGTAACTAAAGCCCTGGCCAGCCCCACACGTTTACGCATCCCACCAGAAAGATCCGATGGATGCTTATCCCAAACGCTTTCCAGATTAACTTGAGCAAGCTTTTTTCGAGCACGTTCTTCAATTTCTTTATCGCTCATCTTTGTCTTTTCTTTTAGAGGCAAACATACATTTTCACCAACAGTAAGCCACTCAAGCAAAGCGGCACTCTGGAAGAGAACACCAAAACGATTCCGTATTTTTTCAAGTTGCGCACCTTCGGCTTCTGAGATTATTTCATCACCAACCCAAACTCTACCTTCATCTGGAGTAAGCAATTTTATCATATGTTTTAAAGAAACGCTTTTTCCAGCTCCAGAAAAGCCAACTATTACGAAAGTTTCTCCTTTCTGTATCTGGAAACTGACATTATCCAGAACGATATGGTCTCCAAATCTCTTTGTTACATTTTCAAATCTGATCATTCGTAAAAGAGCCTGGTAATAATATAGCCTACTATCAAAATAGAAAGATACGAAATAATCACACTACGGCGTGTGGCTCTTCCAACGCCAACGGCGCCTTCGGTTGTGCTAAAGCCTTGATGACAGGCAATTGTTGTAATCATTATGCCAAACACGAATGCCTTAAAAAGCCCTGTGTATAAATCTTTATTTTCAGCCCAGCGTGTTGCGTTATCAATATAGGCTGGAATAGCAACACCAAGCTGTGTATATCCAACTATTGCTCCACCCACAGCACCAAGCATGCAGGCATAAAATGTTAAAAGCGGCGTCATAAGCATCATGGCAACAAGACGTGGCATAACGAGAAAACGCACAGGACTTATAGACATAACCTCAAGAGCTGCTATTTCCTCTGAAACAGTCATCGTTCCTAATTCAGCCGCCATAGCCGAACCAACGCTAGCTGAAAGGATGAGCGCTGTCATAAAAGGTCCCATCTCTCTCAACATAGATATCATTACCGCCGCACCTATGTTTACCTCCTGTCCATATTTCCTTAACTCAAGCCCTGTTTGAAGAGCAAGGATCATTCCTGTAAACATAGCCACAACGGAAATAACACCCAAACTTTTTATTCCAACAATAAATAACTGATTTATAACCGAAGGAAATGAACGGCGACTAAACACAAATCGCATATCAAGAACGGCTTCAAAGAGCATTAGCAAAGCTCGCCCCGCATTACGGCAGGAAAGCATAACCGCTCGCCCTAGCCTCCCTAGAAAATTTAAAGGCGGTGGGCGAAACTCTGGTTCTCTTGTTACAGTAATTGGCATAAGTAAAGAAATCTATAGAATACTAGCACATCAAAAGGAAAAAAAGTACAATAATTTTATCTTTTTTTCTTTTGCTACATATTCTCTGCCGAAAAATCCTTTCAAAAACATCCACGAACAATTATTATCCTCATCTTTCCAAAAATTAAACAGAGGGAATATCGAAAAGTATTTTGTCCCAGTTGTTTCAGCAAATCTATATCTTACAACTCCCCATAAGAAACTTCGTTCAACCTCGCCCTCATTTTTTTCGGAAGAATATATTGTCCAGAGCGGATCATAATTTCTCTCTATTGGCTCAAAATCTCTGAATGGGAACAAACTGAAAATTCTTGTGCGCTCTTTTGCATCCTGTTTTTTCCAGCTGATAAGCGGCCAGAGCTTGAAAGAAGCCGTGTTGGTTGGATGGAAATTCTTTACCGAATTTACTGAATTAGTTAAGATATATTGAGTTTCTTCTGCGTAATAGAAGGGAATAAGCATCTTACGCTTTGAAACACATAACTTGTTTGAGCTGAACCACGAATTATAGATTGGCCACAAAAAGAAAAAATAAGAATCATTTTCCCGTTCCCTTTTGCCACATATAGGCCAAAAATACTTACGATGAGTTTTTCCTGAACTAAATTGCAGTATAGGCCATGGAGTATTCACAACGTTTTGCTTTTTACCTGCGGTATATCGGAAAAATGGTGGCAGAACAAAAATTGTGTTTTCTGTTTCAATTCTGGTCCGCCCAAACACAGGGAAAAATATATATCCATAACCAGATGAGCCCGGATAATGGTATGCCGCATATGACCAGATAGGCCAGAGAATGAAGTATTTCTCATAATCATCGCGCAACCTACTATATCCATAAAAAGGAAACGCACGGTGTCTTCTTATGGCTTCGCCCTTTGTACAGGAAAAGATGGGCCAAAGAAAATTATAAGTTTGAACCTCATTTACACGCCATCTGGAATAAATAGGAAAGAGACAAAACACTATCTCATCTTGCGCAAGGAAATCATGTAACTTTCCAGCCACAGGAAATAAAGCTACATAATTTTTTCCTTCATCGTTTCTACCTTGAAAATAAATAGGCAAGAGCCAAAAGCGATATTTCCCAGCTTCATCGTGCTTATTAAAATCTCGCCAAAAAACCAAATAGATGAGTTTCCAATCGTAATTGATATCGTCTTCCGATGCCATCCATATTGGCCAGAGTATATTTTTTTCGGACTTGCTTTCCACTAAAGAGGAGAGCCCGGAATATAATGGATGAATGGCAAAAAGCTTATTGGTGTTTGCATCCTCCCTTGTTTCCAGAAGAGGACCAAACGCCGTAATGTGTTTTCTACCATACACATCTATACCATTATAGTAGATGGGTCCAAAATCTATAGGATGAGCGAGCAAGGCTTTAAGAAAAGCAAAATAACACAAAGAAAAA
>CAZBHO010000110.1:0-4024 GCA_964491945.1 uncultured Verrucomicrobiota bacterium
CTTTCCCTACACGACCTCTTCCGATCTTTACGAAATGCGTGATGACTATCTTGCTCTTAAAAAAGCAGTGGAAGCTGCAAAAATAGATTTTCAGAAAGAAAAAAACTCTTATCTACCTCGTATTTCTGCCTTTGGAGAAACAAGAAAAGATAGCACTGATTTTGTTTCTGATGGAGGAGATAGCTATGTGATTGGACTAAAACTCACAATGGATCTCTTTGACCCTTCTTATCTTCCTCGCAGACGAATGGCAAAATATGCTCTCGCTTCTATAGAGCAGCAGCTGGTAGGACTAAAAGATAAAATCGCTAGAGATATCGCACAGGAATATCAGAGATACGGAGCAACCTGTGCTAATTTGGATGTTTTGAATACAATGTGTAAGGACACTCAACAAACCATTGCCTTTATGCTGCCACTTTATAGGGAAGGCAGAAAATCCATTGCAGATTTAATGCAGAGTAGATTAACCTGCCTTCAGGTGCATACTGACTATTATTTAGCCATTAGCGATGCTATAACCTCCGAATTTAGACTCTTGTTTTTAAGTGGCATGCTTGATGAGGAAGATATAAAAAAGAATTCCGTTTTAAATTATGAATATGCAGAACAACAAAAATGATTTTTTAACTAATTTTATAGCTTATTTCGTAAATTCTAAAATCACGCCATTGCTCATATTGGCTTCTATTTTGATAGGACTTTTTGCTGTTATCAAACTGCCCAGAGAAGAGGAACCACAGATTTCAGTCCCAATGTTTGATATCTTTGTACATTATCCTGGAGCAAGCGCTGAAGAAGTTGAACGCAGGATCATAAATGTTGGAGAACGCGTCTTGTGGGAAATTTCAGGTGTGGAATATATCTATTCTACAGCAGAATGCGATAAGGCTATGTTTATTGTACGCTTTAAAGTAGGGGAGAACGTAGAAAAAAGCCTCATTAAACTCTATACTAAAGTGTATTCTAATCTTGATCAATTGCCAAAAGGCTCCTCACAACCACTAATAAAAATTCGCTCTATTGATGATGTGCCCATCCTTGCATTGACCTTCTATTCAAAAGAACGTAACGCTATGGCTTTAAGAAAAATTGTGGCGCAAATTCAAACGCTCATTAGTGCAATCCCAGATGTTTCTCAGACAACCATTACTGGTGGCAGGAAACGACAGTTCCAGATTTTTGTTGATGAAGGTAAATTGAAAGAAAGAATGCTTACTGCTTGCGAAATTAGCGAGCTTGTACAAAAAGCAAATGTCAAAAAAAATGCGGGCTATCTTTCCACAGTTCCACAAGTTATCAATGTTACTGCAGATGCTTTCTTTAAATCAAAGCAGGATTTAGAAGAACTGGTGGTAGGTGTAAGCCACGGCGATGTGGTAAGATTAAAAGATGTTGCTGTAATAGTTGATGGGCCTGATGAAGAGGATAGGGATGTGTTTGTACGTTTTTCAGAAACTCCTGACGAAAAAGATAAAGGACCTTTTCAAGCGGTAACACTGGCTGTTTCTAAACGTAAAGGTGCAAACGCAACATATCTTTGCAATGTCATTCTTAATAGGATGGAAGAATTTAAGAAAAGTATTATTCCATCTGATGTTAAGTTCATTGTCACAAGAGACTATGGAGAAACTGCCAGCGAAAAATCAAATGAGTTGCTTTTCCATATGGCTATTGCTGTTGTGGGGGTAAGCATCCTGATTGCTTTTTCTTTGGGGCTTATGGAATCTGGTGTGGTGGCTATAGCTATCCCCGTTACGCTTGCTCTTACTCTGGCTGCCTTCTATTTCCTCGGCTTTACCTTAAATAGAATAACACTTTTTGCCCTCATATTCTCAATAGGAATACTCGTCGATGATCCAATAGTGTGCGTGGAAAATATAGTAAGACACCTGAAATTGCCTGAAAATAAAAATAGAGATTTCATTGATGTCACTATATCCGCTGTAAAAGAGGTTGGCAGCCCGCTCATATTGGCAACATTGGCTGTAATATCCGCAATTTTGCCTATGGCTTTTGTTAGCGGCCTTATGGGACCTTATATGCGGCCCATCCCTATAGGCTCAAGCTCCGCTATGATCTTCTCTATGCTCGTTTCATTCATAGTAACGCCCTGGGCTGCATATAGAATTTTAGGATATGCCCACAGGAGGAATCAACTTAAACATCATAATGAGCATAAAGAAGATTTGCTTACGAGAATTTATAGATGGTATATGAAGCCACTAATATACAGCAAAAAAATCAGATACACCTTCATTGTTTCTCTCGTAATACTCCTTGCATTGGCTGTGGCGCTTGTGCCTCTCAAACTTGTAAGACTAAAAATGCTGCCCTTCGATAATAAAAATGAGTTCCAGGTGATACTCAATATGCCAGAAGGTACACATATCCAAAAAACAATAGACGCCCTAAATGAAATGGCAGATTACCTCATAAAAGTTCCAGAAGTTAAGGATATCCAAATTTACGCTGGATGCAGTGCGCCATATAACTTTAATGGATTGGTAAGGCATTACTTTTTGCGAGATCGCACACATCAGGGCGATATACAGGTAAATCTCTTGCATAAAAATGAAAGGAAAAGACAAAGCCACGATATAGCAGCAGCAGTTAGACCCGCTCTCCATCAGATAGCAAAGAAATATAATGCCAAACTGCAAGTTGCAGAAGTGCCACCAGGACCACCAGTCCTTTCAACACTGGTTCTTGAAATATATGGTCCCGACCATAAGACGAGGGATGCTGTAGCCAATCAAGTTGAAAATATTCTTTTAAACACAGAAGGGATTACTGATGTTGATACCTATGTGGCTAAAGATGAAAAGCTTTTAAAATTATTGATAGACACTAAAAAAGCCACTTTAAATGGCATTCCTGTAAATTCCATTGCGGAGGTGATCGCAATGGTAGTGCATGGCAAGGCAATAGATATAGCTCATATTCCAGAAGAATACGAACCAGTAGAGATAGTTATGAGGTTCCCAAAAGAGAAGAGAGCTAACATAGAAGAAATTTTAAATATCCATTTCCTTTCTAAATTTGGACAACGCATTCCGCTGCGTGATCTTATACAGGAAGAACATTCATATAAAGATAAACCTATATATCATAAAAACCTTATGCCTGTTTCTTACGTGATTGCAGATGTTGGTGGAGAATTTGAAAGTCCAGTATATGCCATATTGGCTTTAAAAGATAAAATAGAGAATATACCCTTGCCGGGAACAATAACAAATAAACAGGATAAACTTGAACAATTATTTACTCATCAACCACATTCTGCAGAGATCTGGGGAATGAAATGGGATGGTGAGTGGCATGTCACATATGAGGTTTTCCGCGATCTTGGTATAGCCTTTGCCGCGGTGCTGGTGCTTATCTATGTGCTTGTAGTTGGCTGGTTCCAATCATTTAAAATTCCATGGATCATTATGTTGCCAATTCCTTTGACGCTTGTAGGCATCCTGCCAGCACACTGGATGTTCAATGTGTTCTTTACGGCCACCTCCATGATAGGAATGATAGCTGGCGCCGGAATAGTGGTGCGTAATTCAATTATACTGGTTGATTTTATAGAGCTGCGCTTGAAAGAAGGGATGTCTTTGGAAGAAGCTGTTATTGATGCAGGTGCAAAACGCTTCCGCCCCATGCTTCTAACCGCAACCGCCGTAATAGTTGGCTCGGCAGTTATACTATTTGATCCGATATTTCAAGGACTTGCCCTTGCACTTATGGCAGGTGAAATTGCTTCAACCATCCTTTCCCGCACGGCAATCCCTGTGATTTATTATATGGCAAATAAAAAGCAATAGAGAACTAGCGTTTTGCGCTATTTGAAAATTTTATATTGCTAGCATAGGATAAATGAAAATATAGGATTAAAAATTGCCATAGAGAGATAGAGATCTACCCGGAGAAATAAAAAGAATTTTTTGAGTATAAGTTGTGCCATGCTTATTCTTTTTAAAAAACGGGAGGATCTGGGACATGGTGGTACAATTTATTATAGTTATTTGATGTT
>CAZBHO010000111.1:0-216 GCA_964491945.1 uncultured Verrucomicrobiota bacterium
CTTATATCACCTGTTTGTATTGTATTCCAACATTCTTTGTTAATATATTGCGGGATATTTAGATCAAAGGCGTGGACACTGTGTCCGTTAGATTTTAATTCATAAGCCAGGTGTTGCCCCACGAACCCAAATGCGCCTGTAATAAGGATGTTCACGAAGCAGAGTTGCTTATTTGTTTTTTCAGTAGTTCCAGATCGGCATCAACCATCATTTTGA
>CAZBHO010000111.1:226-2262 GCA_964491945.1 uncultured Verrucomicrobiota bacterium
CTTCTGGTTTCCAGCCGAGCACTTGTCTGGCTTTTGAACTATCACCAAGCAGCCTATCAACTTCTGCTGGTCTGAAAAATAGAGGATCTTGAACAACATATTTGCGCCAGTCTAAAGAGAGATGATCAAAAGCAAGCTCCACAAATTCTTTGACAGAATGTTCCTCACCTGAAGAAACAACATAATCATCAGGTTTTGGTTGTTGCAACATCATCCACATAGCCCTAACATAATCGCCAGCATAGCCCCAGTCACGTTTGGCTTCAAGATTGCCAAGTCTTAATTCCTTTGCGAGCCCAAGTTTTATCATTGCAGCACCGTAGCTTATCTTGCGCGTTACAAATTCTTTCCCACGACGTGGGCTTTCATGATTAAAAAGGATTCCTGATACAGCAAAAAGGTTGTAGCTTTCTCTATAATTAACGGTTATGTAATGCCCATAAACCTTTGCAACACCATAGGGGCTTCTTGGATAAAATGGTGTAAGTTCATTTTGAGGCACTTCCCGGACCTTGCCGAACATTTCACTACTTGAAGCCTGATAAAATTTTGCGTTTGGACAAACTCGGCGCATTGCTTCCAATAATCTTGTGACGCCAAGAGCAGTAAATTCTCCTGTCAATGTTGGCTGGCTCCACGAAGTAGGTACAAAGGACATTGCCGCAAGATTATATATTTCATCTGGTTTGGTTTCTTCCAATAGTTCTGTAAGAGAGTATTGATCCAGCAGGTCTGCTTGTTTTAATATTATTTTATCGCATAGATGGGTTATGCGCTCAAAATTTTCTGTACTTGCGCGCCGAACCATTCCTATAACTTGATACCCTTTTTTTAACAGAAACTCGGCAAGATAAGAACCATCCTGTCCGGTTATTCCAGTAATAAGAGCTTTTTTCATCGTTGTTAAGTTTTTAAAAAAATTAACCTAAAAAAGAACGAGCTTTCTTTTTACGCCTTTTCTCGCTAGGCTTTTCAAAGTAGCGATGATTTCGTACTTCGCGCAAAGTGCCTTCTTTATCCAGTTTCTTTTTAAGTCTACGTAAAGCTTTATCTACACTTTCGCCTTTTTTTAATTTTATTTCAACCACACTGCTACACCCCCTTTACCTTTCTTTAAATTTAAAATTTTTGTTTTGCGTAAGCTCAATAGCTATTCATATTAAAAATGTCAATAATAAAAAATGATGGACTAGCAAATAATGGTTTTTAGACTTGTGTTAGTGTTTTGGTATTAACAGGATGGGGGATGTAAGCATGGAAAGAAAGTTTATTGATTTTTAGACAAATGATGTATATTCTAATTTCTATAACTTTTATTGTTTTTATTTCTCTAGAGGAAATGATGGAATATGGCATTGGATCTAAAAAATAGTGTAGGCATTGTTGAGACGAAGATAATAAAACTTGAATTGCCACCTGAAGGACTGGTATTAGAAAATGGTGCGGTTCTTCCTGAAGTAAATGTGGCTTATGAAACTTATGGTACGCTTTCAAAAGAAAAGGACAATGTCATTTATATATGCCATGCTTTGACAGGTGATGCCCATGTGGCAGGTTATCATTCAGCTGATGATAAGAAGCCGGGGTGGTGGGATGCTATGGTTGGGCATGGCAAAGGGATAGATACCAACAGATTTTTTGTGATATGCGCTAACATCCTTGGTGGTTGCAAGGGGACAACAGGTCCTTCTTCCATTAACCCAAAGATGGGCAAACCCTATGGTTCGCAATTTCCGTCAATAACTGTGGCGGATATTGTTAAGGTGCAATACTTATTTTTACGGCAATTGGGTATTACAAAGTTAAAGGCTGTAATAGGAGGTTCTTTTGGTGGAATGCAGGTTTTGCAGTGGAGCATAAGCTATCCGGAAATGGTGGAATCCTGCATATGTATAGCCTCGGCTCTTAATTTATCAGCGCAGGCATTGGCTTTTGATATTGTTGGTAGAAACGCAATTCTTTCAGATCCTGCATGGGAAGGTGGCGATTATTATGATAGCCTGAACAAACCTTCTATGGGGCTGGCTCAAGCAAGG
>CAZBHO010000111.1:2272-2974 GCA_964491945.1 uncultured Verrucomicrobiota bacterium
TGATAGGGCACATAACTTATCTTTCAGCTGAAAACATGAAAAAGAAGTTTGGTAGAGAAAAGAAAGAGATCAAGGGACCTCTACCAAAGTTTGAAACGGCTTTTCAG
Organism: uncultured Verrucomicrobiota bacterium; assembly: GCA_964491945.1. GTDB lineage: Bacteria > Verrucomicrobiota > Kiritimatiellia > JAAZAB01 > JAAZAB01 > CAZBHO01. Next base: position 2,380 of record CAZBHO010000111.1, read on the forward strand.
ATAGAAAGTTATCTTGATTATCAAGGTGAAAAGTTTGTGAATCGTTTTGATGCAAACTCATATCTACATATAACCGAGGCGATGGATAATTTTGATTTAGTTGAGAGGGCAGGGGGACTCGGTAAGGTTTTCCTTAAGACCAATCCTGAAACAAAATTTTTGGTGATTGCTTTAAGCTCAGACTGGCTATTTCCGCAGGAACAATCGTTGGAGGTGGCAGCCTCGCTTGTTCAGGCGAATAGGCATGTAAGCTATTGCCTATTGAAATCACCTTATGGGCATGATGCATTTCTGGTTGAGGTGGAGCGTCTGGCTGAAGTCATAGATGCCTTTTTAAGTGCTAGCTTTGCTAATATAGCCTTTGAACATCACTCATCAATCAATACTGCAGGCAAGAAAGTAATTAACAAAAAGACAGATTTTGATTATATCATAGAAATGGTAGAGGAAGGTTCAAATGTGCTTGATTTAGGTTGTGGCGATGGGTCGCTAATGATTGAACTTATGCTCCGCAAAAGAGCGTATTGCACAGGTATGGATATAGATCTTGACCACGTTATTGAAGTGCTACGCAAAAAAATAGATATTCTGCAAT
>CAZBHO010000111.1:3007-3764 GCA_964491945.1 uncultured Verrucomicrobiota bacterium
TACGATTATGCTATTTTAAGTCAGACCCTTCAGGTAGTAAAGAAGCCACGTTTTGTGCTTAATGAGCTTTTGAGAGTGGCAAAAGAGGGAATTGTTAGTTTACCAAATTTTGGCAACTGGCGGCATCGCTTTAGATTATGTGTTTTGGGCAAAATGCCTAAATCGGATTCGCTTCCATTTGAATGGTATGATACACCTAATATTCATCTTTCAACATACAAAGATTTTGTTGACCTATGTCGGAAAGAAAAAATAAATATAGTGGAAGCGCTTCCTATATCCAAATGTTTGTTTGATAGAATGTTAAATTCTATAGGATTATTAAATGCTGGTGCTGACCGAATCATTGTAAGAATAAGAAGATAGATTACGAAAAGATGTTATTTAATGCCCTTTTTTATAAAGACCTTTTTGCGATAAAAAAGCTACCTCTTTTAGTTAAAGAAAAATCTATTTTTCAGACGTTGTTTATAATCATATTTGTGATTGTTTTTATAGGTTTCTTGTGGATGCTGTTTTTCTCTGCATTTAGGTTTCTTGGCACGCTGGGGAATATGGGGAGCATCATAATTCGTCATCTTTTTTCTTTGTTTTTTCTCGGGCTTGGCGCGATGCTGGTTCTTTCTAATATGCTGTCTTTCTATTCTCTCACATTTTCTTCAAGAGAGTTGCCATTTCTTTTGGTGCATCCTGTCCCGCTTAAACACATATTTATTCACAAAATTGCAGAAAGCACATTATTTTCATCATGGTCTTT
>CAZBHO010000112.1:0-3227 GCA_964491945.1 uncultured Verrucomicrobiota bacterium
AATGGCCTTTCTGATTTATATATATTTTTTTTGAGGAACTTATTTTAGGGATAATGCTTTATGTTGGGGGATAAATAAAACGTTACATAACGTTTTTCTTGTTTTAAATTTTTTGTGTATTAACTAGATTTTAAGCAATTGAATGATTTTTTTTAGTGAAAGGAGTGAGTTGATTTTGAATGGAAAAGGTATTTTTAATTCTTATAAGTGGCTTGATGATAAGTTTGTTTTAGTGGCTGTGCAACTCCATATCAGCCGAGTGGGCTTAGAGGTGGGTATGATGAGACTTGTCTACAGACGAATGTTTTTAGAGTTTCGTTTGTAGGCAATGGTTATGTCAGCAAAGAGAGGTGTCAGGATATGGCCATTTTAAGATGTGCGGATATTACTTTGCAGAATGGTTTTAAATTTTTTGCGATATCTTCTGGCGATGGAGATACGAGTACTTTTATTTACCAAACGCCACAAACTAGCTCTGGCTCAACAATGAGTATGCCATTTGGCACAGGGGTGTATAGCAGGCAAAGTGGTACTACACATGGGGGATTTTATATTCCTATAACCAAGCCGCGTGTTATTTGTGTGATTAAATGTTTTGTTGAAAAGCCTGATGGGATAGATGTTTTTGATGCCGAGTTTGTAAAAAAATCTATTTGTAGCAAATATGGATTGAGATAAGGAATGAATATAACTGAATATAAAAATAAAAAAAATTTTTTTATGTTTGCATAATTTTTAAAAATGTTTAATGAAAATGAAATTATGAATACAGGGAATATATCTAACGAATTATTTGTGAAGAAACTTGCAGAATTCCTGCATGACCCTCCAGAAAAAATGTACGATTTTGGTAAGGAGCATAAAGATAAAGCCGGGCGATATGCAAATTCTTTTAAGGCCATAGCTTATGAGAATGATAAAGCAGATCACATGTCGTCAGCGGCAGATCGTTTTATCTTTCCAAAGGATATAATAGAGAAGGAGAACAAATTTATTCATCCTTGTTCTGGAGAAGAATTTAGTTTTGAAAATAGCAGGGAGGCAGTAGAAGAAGGAATAAATGCTGTTGTGCCGGGGGTAGAGGAATGTGATGATGTTGCTAGATTTTGGGCTGCGTGGCGGGTATGGCGGCATCATATATTTGAGAAGTGCGCTGATGCACCGTTTTTGTTGGCTGATACCAGAATCCCTGATCATTCAATATGGAATCATTGTTCAATGGCTTCTGCCATTGAAGCGGTAATTTCCCAGAATAGAAAGCCGGCTTTTATGCTTTTAAAGGCAGGTCCTGTGCAAGATTTTATTGCTCAAGCTCGTTCCACCAGAGATTTGTGGAGTGGGAGTTTCCTGCTTTCATGGCTTATGGCTAATGCAATTCAGCAGGTAGTGAAGGATTTTGGTCCTGATAACATAATTTTTCCATCATTGTGGGGGCAGCCATTGATTGATTTTTTGAATAAAGATGTTTTGTCGCAAATTAAGCAGAAAGGTAAAGAGAAAGATTCGGAGAATTTCTGGAGTGTTATTATAAAAAATGGCTCTTTTTATGATAGGCTCCTGATACCGAATTTACCGAATACTTTTTTTGCGATTGTGAGTAGTGATTATGATATCAATTTGCCAGAAAAGGCTTTTAGAGAAGAGTGGAGCAACATCGCGGCAAAGTGTGCCGACTGGTTGAGTGGGAAGGGGCTTGTTATTCCAAGAAAGGAACTTTGGGATTTCCAGATAAGCAACTTTTGGGAGATTACATCTGTGATATATCCATGGCAGGAAGATCTGAAGTATACTTTATGTGAATTAAAAAAGATACCTTCGGGCAAGGATCATGCCATTCATAAAGCATTTGATGTAGCGGTGCGCATTCCGGAAAAAGAACGGGATTATCGTTGCTATAATGATGGAGTGCCATATGTTGCGTGGGGCTGGAGTGCTCATTATGAGCTTGCTTCTTATCTAATGAGCGCAAGGAGGCAGACGCGTAATTTTCTTGCGTGGATAGAGAAAGATAAAGCTGATAAAGTTGTTAAGGATGTGTATTCAGGTAAAGAGGAGACAGTGTTGGATAAAATTTGGCTTGAAAAAGCCATGGAAAATCCGGAGACAAGGCATCTTTTTAGAAAAGAAAATGAATATCTTGGTGCTATAAACTTAATTAAGAGGATCTGGCATAAAGCGTATCTTGAGAATGTTCATAATATTAAAGTCAGTAAAGTTTCGTTTGATTCAGTGTATTCAGTTGCTGCTGCTCCGTGGCGAAAGTATGTTATAAATAGCATTAAAGAAAATTCTGATTGTTGGCAGGAGTTTGTTTCTCTGCAAGAAATCTTACAGGAACATCAGTCTGATATTCCTTTAGTTTTACCTGATAAAAAGGAAAGTGCCTGGATAAAGGAAGTTGATCCTGAAATTTTTGATAAGAGTTTTTGGGAGCAATTGCCTAAATCAGAAGCGATAGATGGTATTATTGCCTCGTTAAGTACATTGCTTAATAAAGTTAAAAGTAAGCCTGCAAAATACTATGCTGTTTTGGCGATGGATGGTGATGAGATGGGTAAATGGATGAGCGGGAACAAGACTCCGCTATTAAAGGATGTTTTGTCTAAACAAGTTTCGGACAAATTGGGAGAGAAGGAATATTTTAAAGACTTTTTAAGTTCTGCGCGTTATCTTTCTCCTGCATGGCACCTGCAGTTTAGTGAAGCTTTAAGCAATTTTGCTTTGTATTGTGCTAAGGAAATTGTTGAGGCTTATGATGGGCAGCTTATTTATGCTGGTGGTGATGATGTTCTTGCGATGCTGCCAGCGGCTAATGCAGTGGAGTGCGCATTAGCCTTAAGGCAGGCATTTCAAGGTGTTGAATATAAAAATGCTAAAACAGAAGCCAACAAGCTTTTTGAGTTTAAAGGTGGTTTTGTTAGGCCGAGGGGCAAAGAAAATAGCTGGTGGCTTATGGTGCCGGGGTCTAAAGCCACAGTTTCCGTTGGTATTTCCATAGGACATGTTAAGGAGCCATTGCAAGATATGATAAGAGCGGCGCAAGCTGCAGAAAAAGATGCAAAGAGTTTTGGTAGAAATGCGCTTTCTGTGACTTTATTTAAGCGTTCAGGTGAACATATAAAATGGCAGACTAAGTTTTCTAATGATGTTCCTTGTGAAGATATATCAAATGCATTTCGTATGTTGGAGTTGATGAAATTATATTACAGGAAAAATATTGTATCAAA
>CAZBHO010000113.1:0-3196 GCA_964491945.1 uncultured Verrucomicrobiota bacterium
TCAAATGCATAGAGTACTTGCTTTTGTTCGTTTTTAGATTATTGTAAAGGGAGGCAGCTTAAGTGAGCTTTGCCGTAATCCTGGTCCCCAAAGCACTCCAGCATCTCTACAAGCCTTGCGAATAAGAGATATGGAAATTTTGAAAACATCTATAACATTATCTTCAGTAATTTGTAGTCTAGTAATTTGATTAGACTTGATATAATCCAAAAACCTATAAGCTGCATCTTTCTGTGTCATATTATTTAAATTTTCGTTCTGTATTGAGATCAAAAATTTAAGCACATGCCACTCCCTCTTGCGTAGCGTTATATGTTTGCCATCAATGTTAAGGCTCATATTTTTTTCATCTAAAGATAGTAATGATTTATGCTCTCTGCCTTCTTGTTTTAAATATGTGTTTATTAAGGAGGAATAACTGCAAGACAATATATTCGTATTAACTATGTGTCGTATTGGCACAAATGGAATTTCAGCAAGCGTTATCTGAGGTTTTAAAGATTTGTTGTTATGCCATTTCATCAGAAGCGGATGCGGAAAATAGAACTTTGGCTCGAAATCTGGATTATCAAAAGGTTCATTTATAAGTACGTGAAAAACCTTGTCCTGTATCCGGCCCAATAAAGTCATAGCACCAAATAATAATGCGCTCATAGTCTTTCTGCCACCAGCTATTGAAGCAAATATTCTGGTATCTTTATCTTCTGTAAAACGTCTTAAGTGTTCAACTATGGTGTCTGCAACAATCAAATTGTGTGCTGGCAAACAGATGTCTTCTATTGGGAGGCTCCTACCTCTTAAGCCATCGCGCTCTTTGAAAACAATGATGTCTTCTTCATCAAACATCAACTTGTTTTCTATATTTTTCTTTTTGGCAATTGTTTCGCGCAAAAGTTGCCAGATAGATTTATTTTTAAGATCTTTTCTAACTGAAAGAAGCTCACTTACAATTCTTTCTTTGCCATCAATGGTGGTAAGAACAATAATGTTATCTGGTACAATAGCCTTTTGGGAATGAGCTAAGGCATAAACCGTCTCTGTTAATACCGCAGGAGAAAGCCCAATTACAGAAAATAAAATGGTTCTCATATCATCACTATTGTGAAAGCTCATTCTGAATTTCTTCTCCAATAAGTAGCTTAATCCCAGCCTGTTCTGCACGTTTGCGGGAAGCTTCATCTGCGCTCATGGTGCAAAGAATAGGCAAACTATATTTGCCTCCCAGCTTCCTGGCTGCCTCTTTTATGGCAAGCATATGGTCAAGTTGGGGAGTGTTTTTGAAATTTACCTTGCAAGAGATAAGCACAAATAGCATCCTGTGGATATCAAGGCAGGCAATATCTATTTCCGATATGGCGCTTTCTACAATAAGTCTACTGTTTGATGAAAGATTTAGCGTCACATCTTTGTATCTTTTATTATTCTTTACAAGCGAATAAACATAAACTTCCAGCCAGCTGCCGTCAAAAAATTTTTGAAGGTATGATATCCTTTGACGATCTCTATAATCCACATTTAATTTGTAATTGTTCTTTTCTGCAATGACTAATTTTACATTCAATAATTTTTCCAGAATAGAATTGAATCTCTGAATGCCAATCAGTTTATGATTTGTATGATTCTTAGTGATATTCGTTATGTGGTCACGTATCAAATTCCTGAAATCGTCCCCATGTTGATTGTTTTGTAAGTATAACTTAAACATCTCATTTGCAATATTGCTATAATTTGAAAAATCGGACGACAAATCAGAATTGTTGCTCTCAAGAAAGTTATTCCCATTTGCAGATATAAGCATATTTAACGTAATTTGTGGCGCAACATAATCCTTGTATGGATAATTTTCTGATAAGTTCATTTTTGAAAATTCTGCTGGCTTATACACTACCTCTATCTTACGTTCATCTGTATTACAATAGATAGCAGGACAGTTCTTGTTTTTTGCTGCTTCAAAAGCTCCTATTGACATCAATTTAGTTCCACCTGTAATGTTCACTACAGGCTTCATCCCTTGAGACAATTCTCCATCTATCTGATGCTCCACTAACTTCCTTGCATCATCAATACTTAACATGTTTTTTTTAATTATTTCCTGCCTAAAATTGCATTGCTTAAAATAGAGATTATCTTTTATAGCTTTTTCTAAATTATCGGCATAATGCTTGACTTTATTTGAAACAATTTGGATTACTCTTGAAGGGTTTATAGCGAGAATAGGAAACAAGTTAGCCAAAACCTGCTCACTAGTAAGATGTAAAATTGATATTTTGTTTTCCATTATAAAATCCTCCTCTTTTTATACAAAAATATTCTAATATCTGGAATATAAAAAACAAACTTTTTTTAATAGGTATTCCAAAAGAAAATGCCAAATGTCTATGTGGTTAAAAAATCGTAAGCCAGATTAAATCAAGAAAATCTTTAAAAATGGAAAGATGATAAAATTCACCATAGAACTTATACAAGTTCAGACATTTTGAAGAGATAGAGATTTTATGTCCTAATTAATCAAGAAGTGTTCAATACTAAATCACCATAGACGGAGTAAAAATTATAAAGCATCACTAATATACTCTGGCCCTTGCCAAAGGAGCAATTTCCCCTTTATTGGTATGGGGATTTTCAAGACTTTCAAAAGCTCAATACGCCAACACCAAATGCCTTTCGGCTTTGTCGGGGTCTCCGACGGGTCCGGTCGATAAACTCTATCCCCAACCAACATGGTGTCACAAATGCCTTCGGGGTCTCCGACAAAAGCCGGTTGGAGGCAATATGTTCTATTTTTGCAAAGAGTCACAAATGCCTTTCGGCTTTGTCGGGGTCTCCGACATATATCATGCCAAAAGTGCAAAGCATTTCTTCGTCACAAATGCCTTTCGGCTTTGTCGGGGTCTCCGACATACAAGATTTGCCCACAAATGAATTTCCAGAAAATAAGTCACAAATGCCTTTCGGCTTTGTCGGGGTCTCCGACGTCCCATTCAAAACGGGATTGAGCTGGAAATTCTGTGTCACAAATGCCTTTCGGCTTTGTCGGGGTCTCCGACTTACTAAAAAATCCCGAATCCCCTGTGATATTATTAGACGTCACAAATGCCTTTCGGCTTTGTCGGGGTCTCCGACATAACGACGATAACAGAAAACAATGCAACGTATATAATGTCACAAATGCCTTTCGGCTTTGTCGGGGTCTCCG
>CAZBHO010000114.1:0-3166 GCA_964491945.1 uncultured Verrucomicrobiota bacterium
TGTACGCGCTCATGCAGTATTTTGCCTTCTGCGGTAAACAGATTTTCTGCCCATACCTGTTCAATATGGATAAGAGAAAACTGTCTCTCGCAGAAGAGCAAATGCTGAAGAGCCGATATTGGTATCAGGTCATCTTCGGTGTTCATTAAGTTATTCTTTATTCACCGTCAAGAACTTCGATTTTTAAGCTTGGCAAATCCTTTTCCAATTCTTCTTTGCAGGGGAAAACATAGTCATCAATATTTTTTGGTTCGGTCACACCCTCTTTTAAACCAATTTTGTTTCTTACTGCATTGTGTACTTTAGCTGAAGAATATTGGCCATTGGGGCAATTATGCTCCCACCAATAGATTTTATGAACTACCATACTTCCTGCAGGACGGGCGGATGATTCATCATTGACGAATAATGTGCGCAGCGCTTCTTTTATGGCTACAGCGTCTTCATCTGAAAAGCCTGTTTTACTTGCCAGTTGAGGATTCATGCTGCCATAGAAGACATATACACCGTGGTCGACTCGGTGTTTCATACCCATAGTGTCGGAACCTCGCTTTTCACCAGGTTCTCCGCTTACGCTTTTGGTAATTTGAATGCTCTGTGCGCGATCGAGAACAGTAGCAATAGAAAATGCTGGATGAATTGAAACAGGTCCGCGTATAGGAATAGATACACCATCGCTGTCCTCAGAACCTTCGCTTTTTTTCCCCTTTTTAAAGGCAAACAATTGTCCAAATGTACGCACATCTAACCAAGTTTTGCATGCCATCTCCTGATATTTCTTTTTATCTTTATTAGGATCAACTCCTTTGAGCATGGCTTCTGCCCGTTCGCGCAAACTGCCATATTCATCACCTTCGGCATGATTATCGTCGGACTGGACGAAAATCTTATATCCCATGTCTTTTAATCGATTGCGAATTTTTCTCTTAATGCATACATCTGAAAGCTCACCATAACCATCATAAGTCACACGTGGTCGATTACCGTTTAATGGGTCTCCGTTTGGGTTAGCATGATTTACCGCTACAATTACAGCAAAATCAATTTTCTTTGACAAAGCACTCATATAAATCTCCTTTGCAAATAATATTTTGAAGTAAAATACATTACTTCTTTATTCTAGTTACTTGAATCTTGTTTTTCTTTCTTTTCCCATAATTTTTGCCGTTGGCAGTAGTAGCCGAGCAAATACTCGCCTGTCAGTGGCTTGTTGTTAATGAAGTCTTCAGGTGTGAATAGGTCTTTGATCTGAGCAATCAGCCACTTGTAGTAAGTGGCGTTATCGCCCTGCCGCATGAAATAAGGAGTGAGCAATTCATGAATTTGTTTCCATGTGCTGAAAGGACGCTGTGAAAATTGTTGCATATAGCGTGTAGCATTCGTTGGGCGATTCTTTTCAGCATCTGAAAGGGTGCGTTCTTCCAGCACGTCAGCAATAGCAAGTAACCTGCCAAAGAGATAATCCTTTGTTTTGCGAGTTTCGTCGAGTGACATTTCAAAAACCTCCTTCTCGTGTATATATTTTCTGTATAAAGCGCAAGCAATCGTCAAAGCCTTGCTCCATTCATAACCACTTATTCCATCGCGATTAGATGCCCGTCTGACTACTGATTCAACTAAATCACGCGGGATGGGTTGACCATCTACAATGCAGGGCAGTAAGCGTTTTATGGTGGCTTTTTTAAGTTTATCGTCCAGGCGGCTGCCATAGGCGGCTTCGGCAATATCGGCAGGGGCAGGCGAGCCATAGAAGGGGACAGAAACTTTTCGTGTTTTCCCTTTTTCATCCTGCTTTTCTACCAGATGATATGTGTGCCGCCAGGCGCAGGTCTCGTGCCAGTTTTCTATTCGCTGCAAAAACTCAGAGCTTTTTAAATTACGATAATAGACGATAGATAATCGCCCTGGTGTGGCAGAATCAACAGCCATTACAACAACATCTTCTCGTTCACCTATTTTTTGCTGATATCCTGCAAGTTTATTCCTAAATCGAATAGCCATATCTTGTGCAGTGTCAGGAATTTTGCTCTCTGCTTCGGTATCATAAAACTCAGCGAAAGTATCTACTGTTGGTTGTGGCGTTCTTTCACCTGAAACCGCCCAAGCGACGACTCCTAAGCCATCTTTCACGTATCCTTGCCGACTCATGAGCCAACGGAAAGCAGAATGTGCTTTTTGGGTTGCTACAAAGCTTATTGAAACACACTCAATGTCATTAATAAATCTACCCCTAAACGTGTAGCCGTCTTTATCATTTGATGAAATTAATTTTGCTTTGTCACCGTCATTCCGAATCTTGGCGGGATGCTGATCGGCGGTATAGCTTTCAGTGCCAGTGACATAACATAATGATTTTATTGTTTTTGTTGAAGAATAATAGTCAATCCATGACTGAATTACTTTTTGATTTTTCCAAACTTCTGATACATTGTTTTCTATTTCAACTCTCCAACGTACAAAAGCATCTGCTTGCCAATTTTCAATTTTTCTATTATTTGCATTTATCCTACCAGGCAACAAATCAAAAATGTCTATTGGTGCATTTTTACTCTTTTCAAAAGGTCGTTGGAAGCAGAATTTGCTATTTTCATCTTTAAATAAGATATTACTATCTATCAAATCTTTGATAATACTTCGCCTCTGGATATATTGATGGATTATTCGTACTGGCTTCGCTGCACCATGGTTGACCCAATCAGACAGAAGATTTTCATATGAGGAGAAATTCGATAAACGGTTTTCTATGCTTTTATTGAAATCTACATTTGCATTCTGCAAATTGCTAATTCTCAGCCACAGATCCCATTCGTCTTTATTCGGCAAATAGCTTTCATAATCACCAGCTATATATTGTAATTTATCGCAAAGAGGGTGTGCTGCTTCGCCACTGGTCCGTCCCGAGGACTTCTCTGTACAAGGAATAATTGTTCGCGCTTCGTCTTTATTTAATATTCTAGCACGTCTAAAATTGCCTCTTGAGTCAAGAGTTATTTCAATCTGCGCTTTTTGAGTAGTGTGGCAAATAGGTAAGAGAGGAACTTCGTTTAAATTGCCAATAACGCCGATCATATTCTGGCAATTCTCATATGTCTGATAAAGGCTCTGAATCCAGTTCATCTCACTTCACCTCCTCACAGCCCTCGAATAGACCTTCCTCTGCCAATCC
>CAZBHO010000115.1:0-2468 GCA_964491945.1 uncultured Verrucomicrobiota bacterium
TACTCTCTCAAAAACCCATTGTATAAGCGGCTTGCCACAAAGCTTTATGAGCGGCTTGCCCGGAAATCTGCTTGAAGCCCATCTTGCCGGTATCACAGCTATAGCTTTTTGATTATAATTCATATTGTATCATTTTGTACGAATTAGAAACCCACTTCTTAAAAATAAACTGTTTATGCTCTCCAGAAGTTCTGCCTTACTGCAGGTTGCTGTGCCAAGTTTCCCAACAACAACACCAGCAGCGCAGTTGGCAATGGTTGCTGCCTCTACCTTTTCCGCTCCAGCTGATAACGCAAGCAGCATTGTGGCAATCGCTGTATCACCAGCACCACTAACATCAAAAACTTCTCGTGCAGCTGTTGGAACATGCACAAGCTTACCATCCTTCGAAAGAAGCAACATACCTTGCGGCCCCAACGTTATGACCACAAATGCCACCTGCCAGCGCTCCAGTAATTCTTCGGCAATTCTAATTAAAGGCTTATCTTCCAGTGGATCTATGTTAGGTGGCGTCTCCTTCTGTTTGCATAAAGCAAAGGCTTCTTTTCTGTTTGGTGTAACAAAAGTAAGCCCTTCTAATTTGAAATCGGGATTGTCTTTTGGATCCATACCTACAGGAATGCCTCTTTTTAGAGCACCTTGTAAAATTACATCTATCACTTTTTGTGAGATAACTCCTTTGGCATAATCCCCAATAACTATTCCATTCACTTTTTGAATTATATCTACTAATTTATTCAAAAATGCGCCAAGCTTGCTGCCCTTAAGTTCAATAATATCTTCCCAATCAATTCGCACAACCTGCTGGCGATCAGCTATAATACGCGTCTTAAGAGTGGTTCTGATATCTGCCAAAGATAATACTGCGTTAAGTCCTATACCTTCTGCAACAAGAATTTTTTTCAATTCCTTGCCAGCTATGTCATTCCCCAGAACACCACCAAGCACGCTCTTAGCACCAAGCGAAACTAAATTCCTTGCCACATTTGCAGCGCCACCTGGCACAGCAAATTCCTGCTGAACCTGCACCACAGGCACAGGAGCCTCTGGTGAAATTCTATTGACACTGCCCTTGATATATCTATCAAGCATTAAATCTCCAACAACAAGAATTGTTTGTTTGTGAAAGTTCTCTACAATGTCTTTTGCTCGCTTAACAAAAGATTTCATAAATTATAACCCCATCTCATCTATTGTGCTTGATGTTTTTTCATTGGTTTCGGGTGGATTGCTCCAAAAATCGTTTGCTCCACCATAAACTCTGTTTATCAAAACCTTTATGGTGCCAGCAACAGGTACATGCACAATACCTTGCACCATAAGATTCCTTTTATCATTGGAAATCCAAAGCTCCGCTTTACCACGTCTGACGCATAAACCCTGAAATTCAGCTTCAGGATAAACATATAGAGCCTTAACCCTTCCATAAGTCGGAAGAGTTAAATCCTCATAATTTTTCGTTGCCACTTTTAAATCATAGAGCTTTTCATCTGCCATAACCTTATAGGCATATTTTGCATTTGTATTAAAATTGGTTTGACGCATAAAATACATAAAACTCAAAATATCTCGAGTATCAGCTTCTATATTGAATACCTCATTTGTGCCTCTTAAGAGATGTCGCCATTGCGCTTTTTTGTTCTTGTGATCAAAAATGGTAATTTCGTGTAATCTATATCTGCCTTCGCTTAAGTTCTTAACGAACCACACAGGCAAGAATGTTGAGGGTTCAACCACGCTCTCTAAAAAATCATTAACAGGAAAAATTAGGTCCAGTACTCCATAGCTGCGATTCCTTACCCTGATGGCAATAAGCTTTCTGCCTTCGTATTCAATCCATTCCGTCCAAACAATGCTTTCTGCCACAGTTAAAAATTTCCAATTAACTACCAGCGAGAATCTTTCGCCTATAGTAAACCAGAGATTAGTAGATTGCTCTGAGGAAGCTAATAGATTGGTTGGTGGGTCAGGCAAAACGGCATTGCTTAAAGCTGAAGGCGGCAAAACAAAAGTATCAAAAAAATTTGTAGAAAGAGCTGGCGTTGAATGCAGGAATATGCAGATAAAAAATGTGATTATAGTTGATAGCAATGCTCTATTCATTTTGCAAGTTCTCCAGCGCGTTTTTCGGCAGCAAAAAATGCAGCTTGCAGAATTTCTTTTAATTTTGCCTCTTCCATAACTCTTATTGCTGCTTCAGTTGTGCCACCTTTTGATGTTACCTTTGCCCGCAAAACGGATGGATGCTCCTTTGTTTTAAGCAGCAGTTCTCCAGCGCCTGCTATTGTGTTCGCTGTAAGCTCAAAAGATGTTTCCGCGCTTAATCCCATCTTTATGCCAGCTTCAATCATAGCTTCAGCCAGATAGAAGATATAAGCAGGACCACTTCCACTCAGCGCTGTTACTGCGTTAAGAAACTTTTCCTCCATTTTACAGACATATCCAATAGCTCCAATAATTTTCATTGC
>CAZBHO010000115.1:2493-3144 GCA_964491945.1 uncultured Verrucomicrobiota bacterium
TGTTTGCATATTTGCCTGCACAATATGCTGCTGCGCCTTTTCCAATAAGTGCAGGAGTGTTCGGCATAACACGAATAACTCTAGCAGATTTGCCAATGGAATTTTCAATAAACTCAGTAGTAATGCCAGCTGCTATACTAATAATAAGTTGCTTATCAATTGCAGGAGCTATTTCTTGCAAAACCTCACCCATAACATTCGGCTTAATCGCAAGAATGATCGTAGCAGCTTTGCCCACCGCATCGTAATTGTTGGAAAGACCACTTACTCCAAATTTGTCGGCAAATAACTTTAATCTTTCCTGTGAAACATCAGATACCAGTAAATCCTGCTTTTCAAACAAGCCCTTTGCCAGCACACCAGCAGCAATAGCCTCTGCCATGTTGCCAGCACCAATGAATAATAACTTCCTCATCATTTAATCATCAATCTTTCTTTATGTAGTTTCTTTCGCCAAACAATAATGTGCCAATCCTGATAATTGTTGCTCCTTCTTCAATAGCCACTTCAAAATCGTTAGACATTCCCATAGAAAGCTCCGGCAACTCGTAGCCTGTTTCACTTTGTAATTTGTCCCGTAATTTGCGCATTGTTGCAAAATAGGGCCTGGCTTGCTCGGCTTCCTTAACAACTGGTGGAACTGTCATTAGC
>CAZBHO010000116.1:0-3119 GCA_964491945.1 uncultured Verrucomicrobiota bacterium
CTTCAACGGCAGCATTGAGTGCCAGCAAGTTGGTCTGAAATGCAATTTCATCTATGGTCTTAATAATTTTTGCCGTCTCGGCAGCCGAACTGCTTATAGTATTTATTGCTTCTTCCATTCGCTTCATAGCTTCAGCGCCTTGATCAGCAGCTTCCTTTGTCTCTTTAGAAACTATATCCGCCTGATGCGCATTATCAGAATTCTGCCTGATCATAGAAGACATCTCTTCCAACGTGGCTGAGGTCTCTTCAAGGCTGGAAGCTTCCTGACTTACGCCTTCAGCCAGATGCTGACTCGCCTGTGCAACCTGTGTTGCAGCAGCTGCAACCTGTTCTGCACCACTCTGCAGAGTGTTGCTGATATTTAATAAAGCCCTGTTGATGCTGCGTGTAATAAAGAAGGAAAAAAGAAGCACTCCTATAATGCCAATCACCATTAAGAAAAGCATAGCTTGCTTCATAGCGTTGCCAAGCTTTAAGGCAAAAGCTTCTGCCTGCTCTTGGACATCATTATTTATCTTTACAAGCTTTTCGAGAGAAGCTCTTGCTGCAACCTGCTTTTCTGTAAGGCTGCCTAATAACTTTTCTTCCATCTTACTGAATACAAGATGAATATCTTCTGCTTCCTTTTTTAATTGAGCAAAAAACTTAAAAACTTCTTCTCTATTATGTTGCATCTCTTTTGTGTAAAGTTCTTTTGCCTCATTTACCTTTCCTGCAGCAAGCAATGCCTTTATTTCCTTTACATTTTTATGAAAATTTTTGTGATGTTCGCCCATTTCTCTTAAAAGCCGATCTAGCTCTTTATTATTCATCCTGGTGCTGCCAAGCCATTTGCCAAAATTACATAAGGTATGATCTTCACCTCCTTCAAAAGGAACACCATGATGAATTGCAAGGAGCACATTTTCTGAAAGTATATAATGATCTTTCGTAAATTTCTCTATAAGCTTTTCAAGTTCTTTTGGGTTATCTACTCCAGTTTCGGCAACTTGCTTGAAAAGTTTTAAGGCTTCATCCTTTTCTTTTATATAATCATTCCAAAGTGGAATAAACTTTTGCCATTCTTCTGCTTCTTCTTTTGTTTGTGGAAGTGGCTCATAGATTTTCCACGCTTTTTGCCATTTTTCTTGCGCCTTATCAAGGTTGGCAAGTTGCCGTTCTTTTATTTCCAAAGATAGCCCCGGAATAACAAGAGTGCACAATGAGCCTCTGATATCCTGCATTGCTTCCTGAATTCTCAGGAGTTGCTCAATCGATGGCGACCTTACAGCTGCTATATCAGTTAGATATTCCAAATTTCTTTTTGTACCAAGATAGCCTGTGATGCCGAGCACAGCAACTATCAGCGATATAAAAGAGAATGCTAATATAAGTTTTGTGCAGATAGTGCAATTTTTCATTTTTATTTTCCTTTCTTCTTTGTTCTGTGTTCTATTTGAAATGGTATTTTTTTCTGTTGTTTGCTCTTTTGCAAAATCTTGTGAGGAATTTTTACTAACAGTATTTTCAAGGCATCACCTCCTTTCAATGTTTCATGAGAACAGAGTTATTTATCTTTTGCTGGCAGAAGTATAACAGTTTGCTAAAAATATGTCCTGTCGGGTAAATTCTGATTTTTATGTAGGAGTTTTTCCTACAAGGAAGGAATGTTTTGAAAAAGTATTTTGGCTAAAGGGATCAAACACATCAGCACAAGGATTAAATTTTAGCAGCGCCACTATATTAGAAGACGTATACACTTATGTAATCTTTTTTGATATAGCCCATTTTATGGCTTCTTTATTAAGATCAGCGGAAGATTTTAGTTTTAATTTTTCTTTAATTCGTTCTTTGTATGTTAGGATTGTCTTTTCACTGATAGAAAGTTGATGAGCTATATCTTTTGTGGTTTTGCCCTCTCCTGTAAGACGCCAGATGGTAAATTCCTGTGTTGAAAGCAGGTTTTCAATATCATCAGTAGAGCCATCTTGTTCTTTATTTTGCAATGCGCGTAATACTTTTATCGTCATAAGCTCTTCGGGAATAACCATCTTATCTTCTGTTAGCGTGTTAATGGCATTGATTATTTTTTTTGGCTCCATATCTTTAGTGATGATGCCATCTGCGCCATATTTTATTGCCATAATGCATGCTTCTTCTGCGGCATAGCCTGTAAAAATTACGATTTTGCTCTTTTTTGAAACTGCTCTGATATGTCTAATAAGCTCAAGTCCATCGGTATCTTTTAGTTTAATATCTAGAAACACAAAATCTGGCTTATGGCTTGCTGCAAGTTGCAGTGCTTCTTTTTTTGAAGAAGCTGTTAAGACTTCTACATCCTGAATATGGCGTTGAATTATTCTTTCAAGAGCTTCCAGGATTATGGGGTGATCGTCTATAGCGAGCAGATTTTTTTTCTTTTTTTGCATTGTTTACCCCCCCCCACCCATCACCATCAAACTTAAAGGACAAGGCAAAAGATGTGGTTGATCTTCCTACCCAACAATTATAATTTCTGTTAGAGATATAACTATTCATTTCTTTCTAATAAGCTACAAAATTCAATTAAGGGAGGAGAAATTGTATATAACATTGCTAAAAAAAACAATGTTTTTTATATAATTTTTTTATGATAAAAATTACGCGTAAAAAAACTTTCTGATCAGCTCGCATAGGTGTTTACTTTTATAAGCTGGCTTTTTATAAAATACATCTTAATCTTTTTTAATTATTTGCTTTGCCTCATTATCAAGTTCTCCAACAAGAGCTCTTAAGGTTTGTAATTAAGTGTACAAGTTATAGACGCTTGCCTTAAGATCCGACGACATAACAGAGAACTGCTCCGCGCTGGATGCATTTTGTTGCACCAATTTATTCATTTCGGCAATAGCGATATTTATTTGATCTATGCCCTGAGCCTGTTCTTTTGATGCAACAGATATTTCAGATGCCAGAGTTGTCAATTCACTTGAATGTTTTCTTATTTCATCAAAGATCTGGTTAACACTGGCTATCACTACGGCGCCTGTTTCTGCGTTATGTTTTGCTTCCTCAATTAATGATGCTGTGTTGCGGGCTGCATCAGAGCTACGTTTGGCGAGGTTGCGCACCTCTTCTGCAACTACGGCAAACCCTTTA
>CAZBHO010000117.1:0-2951 GCA_964491945.1 uncultured Verrucomicrobiota bacterium
CTGATGAAAGATGGGATATGGCAACTGCAGCCACTCCAATTTGCAACGAAGAAGATATTTTGCGTTCTTCTGTTTGCAAAGTGGTGTTAGCAATGGATGGGAAAGCTCTTTATTTTTCAAGAGCACCGATTCCTTTCAAAAGAGACCAGAATTTTAAAATTGACCATCATCTTTATTTCAGGCACATTGGCATCTATCTCTATAGGAGAGATTTTTTGTTTAAGCTGGTAAGCACACCGCAATGCGATCTTGAAAAAGCGGAGATGCTTGAGCAATTAAGAGCATTGTATATTGGAGGCAGAATAAAAGTAATACAAACTGAAGATATAGGGATTGGCGTGGATACGCCAGAAGATATCCCAAGAGCGGAAGAGGCTATACGGAAATTAGGCATTGTATAGAAACATATGAGTAAAAGAGCAACACATAAAGTTAAGGTTGGCAACATATCTATAGGTGGGAATAAGGCGCCTTTAGTATTGATTGCAGGTCCGTGTGTTATAGAAAGCCGTTCTTCTTGTGTAGCCATAGCAAAAAAACTGGCAGATTGGGCTCGCAGAGAAAAAGTGCCGCTTATTTTTAAAGCTTCTTATGACAAAGCAAATCGCTCATCTATTGAATCATTTAGAGGTGTGGGGCTTTCACGAGGGCTGGAGATATTTCACGAAATCAAAGAGAGAACTGGCTTGCCTATTTTAACCGATGTTCATAGCGAAGCTGAAGTTCCGATAGCAGCGCAGGCTGTTGATATGTTGCAGTGCCCTGCATTCTTATGCAGGCAAACCGATCTAATCTTGGCTTTAGGGCATAGTGGCAGAGCTGTGAATATCAAGAAAGGGCAGTTTCTTGCGCCTTATGATGTCAGGCACATTATCAAAAAACTTGAGAGTGCTGGTTGCAAAAACTTTTGTATAACGGAGCGTGGAGCAACTTTTGGTTACAACAATCTTGTGGCAGATATGCGTTCTATCCCTATTATGAAAGCTTTTGGATATCCTGTTGTGTTTGATGCCACCCACAGTGTGCAATTGCCCGGTGCAGCATCCAACGCAAGTGGCGGTGATGCGGAATTTGCCCCGGTGCTGGCTTGCAGTGCGGTTGCGGCAGGTTGTGATGCTGTGTTTATAGAAACGCATCCGGAGCCTAAAAAAGCTCTTTCGGATGCTGCCACCATGCTACCATTAAGCAAGTTGCCTGCACTATGGGAAAAGCTTGTGAAAATTCGTAATGCAATACAATAAAAATGACTTTTTTGAATGGAAGAATAAAGTAGCAATGATCACAAAACAGTTAATTTTGATTGGGTTCATATTATTGTTGACTTTGATGTTAAGCTCAAAACTGGCAGAAATCTGCCTTGCCACCGATATTGAAGGCACAACGTTAAAGGGCTTTCATTATCCGGAATATGATTCAAAAGGGCAACTGCGTTACGAGTTAAGAGGCAAAGAGGCTCAAGTTTTAGCTTCTGGACAAATAATGGTTATAGGGCTTGAGTTGATGCTCTATGAAGCGGGGAAAACGGTTATGAAGATTACAGCTCCGCAATGTTTTTTTGATAGGCAGAACAAGACAGCATTTTCAACAACTGACGTTGCTGTTATAAGAAGCGATATGCAGCTGACTGGCAGAGATTTTTCATGGAATGCCAATGATGGCAGGCTTGAAATAAAGGAGAATGCACGGTTGTTTTTCACTACCAGAGCAAAAGAAGAGATTTCCTCTCAAAAAAAAGAATAGTTGAAATATGAAATAAATTTATAAGAATAAAAGGCTCTTTATCTATGGAGTTTCTATTTATGAAAAATGGATTTATAAAACTGACAAAAAAATGTGCTATGTGCTGGCTTTTAATGGGGATACTTCTAATTGCAGGATTTGTTAATCTTTATGCTGATGATAAGGTTTTAGATACTGGCTCTATTGCAGGAACAAATGGCACTCTCATAACTTCCAAAAGTTTAGTTTTTGATCAAAAGAAAGGCGAGGCGGTTTTTGAGGGAAATGTTGTTGTGCAGGATCCCGATATAAAAATCAATAGTGATAAACTTGTGGTACTTTTTACACAGGAACATAAAATTACCAAAATAGAAGCCATTGGTGGTGTGGTGATTACGAGAGAGGATATAAAAGCCAACAGCAAAAAAGCAGAGTTTGAGGTTGAAACAGGAAAAATAGTTCTCTCTGGCTCGCCGAGAGTGAAGCGTGGAGAAGATACACTTACTGGTGATACGATTATCTTCTGGCGTGATGATAATAGAATTGTTTGTGAGCCAAATGCAAGTTTGTTTATTCGTTCAAACCAGAAGAGTTTTAAGCTTAAAGATAGCCTTAAGCGCTAGAAACGAAATTTGTATGAATATTAGCCCCAGAGAAAACCTGATATACACAGAAAATATAATCAAAACGTATGGCGGCAGACGTGTTGTGGATCAAGTGAATATCTATGTTAAGCGTGGAGAAATAGTTGGATTGCTTGGACCAAACGGCGCAGGAAAAACCACGACCTTCTATATGATAACCGGGATAATTGCTCCAAATGGGGGAAGAATTTTTTTTAACAATAATGATGTGACTAATTTGCCTATGCACAAACGCGCCAGATTGGGGCTTGGATATCTTTCACAAGAGCCTTCTGTTTTCAGAAAATTGACTGTTGCTGAAAATGTTATGGCAATTCTTGAGATGCTACCCATAAACAAAGCGGAGCGTGAGCAGAGGCTTAAAGAGTTATTGAACGAGCTCAATATAACTCACCTTGCCAATCAGAAAGCTTACACATTAAGTGGTGGCGAGAGGCGTCGTCTGGAGATCACTAGAGCTCTGGTAACAAATCCTTCTGCTCTTTTGCTGGATGAGCCATTTAGTGGAGTTGACCCAATAGCTGTAAACGATGTGCAGGAAATTATTAAATCGTTAAAAAATCGTGGGCTTGGCATTCTCATTACAGA
>CAZBHO010000118.1:0-2654 GCA_964491945.1 uncultured Verrucomicrobiota bacterium
TGAGAGATTCTTTTGTGCCTTCGCTATTTAACAGAAAATCCGTAGAAATATCATTTTGCTGCTTGCTACGTAAAGCTTGCATTTCTCCAACAAACTTATTTATAAGCTCTTTTGCTTTGCTATATTCCGCTGTAAGACGGGAGGTGGCTTCAAGAGTTCTTTTCTTTGAAGGGATAAGTTCTCTGATAATAAGGCTGGTAAGTTCTTCAGCTTCTTGTGAACGCAAATTGCTGTTTATTTCGGTAATTACATTTTTTAACCCATCAATCTTATTATTAAACTCCTTTTCACTATTTAATGCTATTATATTGTTGATGGTCTGACGTAGTAAGGTGATATTTTTGTTTTCTATGCTCTGGGATTCAGAGGTAGAAATTACAGAAGTTGTTATTTGCTGAACGCCAGTTCCAAGTTTTCTTAAAGCAAACACACCAAAAGCCACACATATTGCCGCAATGAATGCGCAAAAAATAGCGCCACCAATCATCTGTTGCCTGATATTCATCTGCATCTTCATAAATGTACTCTCGCCTTCTAAAAACAATAACGAGGGGAAGGATATTCTTCCCCTCAATCGTTATTCATTTTTGTAGTCATTTATTCCAGAGTTAGCGGTTTGCCTGCTTTTTCTCTTACAGCATTCCACTCTTCTCTGGTAATGAAGGCTTCATCGCCCCTCATCGTTGCTATTATTTCAAAATAGTCCGATTCAAACTGATCTTTTTTGACTTCATCTGCCTTCTTACACTGCACGGCATAAACTGTTTGAATACACTGATGATCAAAATCGCGCCAATACTGCTCATCTTTAAGCAAAGAGAATTTCCGTCCTTCAAGCGCCTTCACTATTGCATCACCATCAAGAGACTTTGCTTGCTCCGCTGCAGCCTTATATTCGTAAAGAATTGTATATGCGTATGCAGCAGCAGTGCCCGGATAGGTGTTGTATTTCTCTATGAACTTTTTTACAAAAGCCTTGCCTTTTTCGCTTCCAGTAATTTCCGGCACTTTGTAGAACCAATCAATTGCGCCTATTACCCCTTCAGCCGCTTCTGGTCCAGCACTGCGCGCCATACCAAGGGTGATGTTCGGAACCACAATCTGGCAACTTTCTTTCAGCCCCTCTTTTGCTGCAATCTGTAAGCACTTTGCCATATCATTCCCAAATTCAACCAGTACAAGCACATCTGGTTTTAGCAGCTTCGCCACTTTTATTGCCTTTTCAAAATCAGCATCGGTCGCTGTGGGAAAAGGTGTTTTAATCCCCTTGTGTACAGAGGCATCGTCAGTCTTTGTGAGCTTGCGTATGCTGGCTTCTGTGGTGTGTCCCCATGTATAGTCCGCTGTAATATAAATAAACTTTTTACCAGCAAAATTTTTATTAAGATATGGCGCAAGAACCTTTGCGGCAGCATAGGAATCATAACACACTCTAAAAACATATTTTTTTGCTTCTTCTTGTGTGGTAGAAGTGGAGTATGTTAATGTGCCAAAAAAGGGAACCTTATTTATATTACATATGGCTCCAGCTGCTATTGCCACTGAACTGGCTGCCCCCCCAAACACCATTTTTACCCCTTCCTTCTCAATAAGCTCACGAAGATTGGCTTTGGTGGCCTCAACTTGAGATTTTGAATCTCTCTTAACCAGTTCTATTTTTTTACCAAGTATGCCACCACCAGTATTTATTTCTTCAACTGCCAGTTGCGCTCCACGCAATTGACTTTGCCCCTTCACGGAATAAGGTCCTGTTTCAGGATAGTTAAAGCCTATCTTTATAATATCATCACTAAATCCTGAATAAACAATTAATAGAGAGACAATGCTTGCCAATAACTTTAATCCCTTCATTTTTTTCTCCTTTCTTTTTTCGTTCTTTGTTTAAGGTTCTTGTTTAAAAAAGATGTTTTTTTCTATGCTTTGACTAAATTGTTTCTAAATATCACCTCCTTTACAAAATTTTGGAAGTTTAGGTAAACTAAAGAGATGTTTGATAAAATGTCTTTTGTTTTTGTGTGTAGAAATGGGTATTGTGTGGCGTTGTAGGTTAAGTAGAAACTGTGTGTGGGGGGGGGGTAGACCCTGCGTAACAAACACTATCAACAATCATATTGTTATTTATTACACACCACATATTCAAAATCTCTAACGGCACTATATTCTAAAAATTGTTATTTTTTGTCAATATCTTTTTTTATCAATTTTGGAACAGGGATGGTACAGTAGGAGTTGTGAGAATAAGGGGACTAAAAGTTGTTAAAAAAACAATTGAATAATAAAGAGAATTAAGTCTGATAAGCTAATTTTCTCCCCTCACTCCTCACCAAACGGAGGCATAGCCAATGAGTTATAACCCAATTGCAAACAATAAGCTAAAAGACAAATCTATTTTGTACAATTCAAGGAAAAATATGATTAAAAGTTACTTTCAACTCAAATCATTAAGGAAAACTGCTCAAGTGTTCAATGTAAACATCAAAACTATATCAAAATGGGTTAAAAGATAATCAATGCTATGGACTACCTTGCTTTTTCGGATCTAAAAATAAACTAAGACCTAAAGTGAGATATATACCCCCACGCTACCCCAATGCCAATGCTGATGTGGAAGCAATTCAAAAGACTAATAGAAGATGAATTCTATTCAAGAGAAA
>CAZBHO010000119.1:0-2620 GCA_964491945.1 uncultured Verrucomicrobiota bacterium
CTGCGTCCTTAACCTTATTGCTCTGTAAATGCCCAACCATATGCCATTCAAGATGTGAAGGACAAAGCGGAATTTTTGCTTTTGCCTCCTGCACCTTGTTTTCCCCAAAAATTTTTATGCCAAGCCGGGCAAACTCTGTTATTGCTTCTGGCGGATGTGTTTTGGAAACTGGCAAAAGAAGGACTTCTCCCTCATTGCGTCCTGCGCGCTTACACGCTGCTTTTATTTTTTCTTTTACGTAGTTTAGGTTCTGCTCAAAAAATCCTGTTTTCTCTTCCATCACAATCACACAACTTTTTTATATGTTTTTTTGAGGAATGATAGCAAGGCAAAATAAAAACTCAAGTGTAAGAATGGGGTTCTCCTAATATTGATATTGCTTTTCTTAAAATACACCGCAAAAGAATAAGAAATTCCTGATATGGATATGTTGGTTTTTCTGAAGTATTATAAAAATGGCTTTGATTTTCCTGGAATTATTGCTAAAACCAGTAAATCAAAAAAAGGAAATTATGTTTCAAGGTCTTTTTACAGCTTTAAGAACATTAACTATTATTCCCTTGCCGCAGGTTGCCTATGAAGATGAACGGTTTGATGTGGCGTTAATTTTTTTTCCCGTTGTGGGATTTATGGTTGGTGGTATTACTGCATTTTTGTGCTGGGGCATATCGCTTTTTGTCCCAATAAAGCTGGGAGTGATTCTGGCACTATTGGCAAATGTGTGGCTCACAAGGGCATTGCACATTGATGGTTTTGCTGATGTTATTGATGCATATTATGGCAACCCAGACGTGCACAAAAGGCTAGCTATTATGAAAGATCCTCACATTGGCTCATTTGGTGTGGTGGCTATAGTTTTCTTGCTTGCAATAAAGGCAATTTCTATTCTCATATTGTGCGAAAATAACAAGTGGCTATTTGTTATGCTTCCTATGGTGATATCTCGTAATACTATGGTTATGCTGGCGGTGTTTCTTCCTTATGCAAGAGCAGAGGGAGGCAAAGGAGAAGCTTATGTAAAAAATGCAAAAGGTCATCATCTCCTCTTCTCCTCATTGATTACGTTATTAGTAGCCTCGCTTGTAGATGTAATAATAGGTGCCTTATCAACAGTTTTTGGATTATTTGTAGGTTTTTTAATAAGACTTTGGGCACGAAAGAATTTTGGTGGTGTAACAGGTGACATATTGGGTTTTACAAATGAAATTATTGAACTTTTGCTGCTGATAAGCTTTTCTATAATTCTCTAGTTTTTTTTCTTTTTTTACTTGCTTTTAAATAAAAAAGGATATACTATAAAAATTAGAAAAAAGGATACTATATGGAAGGAAGGGGGAACATTATGGAAAACAACGATACAATAGAAAATGCAGCAGTAGATGCAGAAAGAGATATTCTCTTTGACTGCAAGTTCTGCGGCAAGAGCCTTGTTATTGATAGAAGGGGGGCAGGGCTTATGGTAAGATGCCCTGATTGCAATAACGAACTTGAAGTGCCTTATCCTGAAGATATGCACCCCTCTGAAGAATTTACTAATGTGGATGGCACTATAATGGATGAAAGGCTACAGGCACTTCTCACCGAATTGGATGAACTGCGATACAGACGCAATCTCTTAGAGAAGAAACAAGCTGAATATGGAATGTGTTTAAGAGCCATTTCTCAGCAAGTACTGCAGATTAAGAAAGCACTAAACCAAATAGATGATTTAATATTATCTATGAAAGAGGTTTCTGGTAACGATACTCAGCAAATTAAGCTTGTTAAGTAAACTATAAAAAATAGACATGGATTGAAAGTAAGTTCATATTGATCCAAGAGTTTGCCACCCTCTTTATTTGCCTATCAGCTCTTCAACTCTGATCACCTTCATATCCTTGAATAGTTTTTATATCCAAAACAAGAGAAAAACTTCACTACAAAGGACATGAGAACTTCACAGAGAAGAGCACAAAGGTAACATACTGCCACCTTAAAATCAGGCGGGAGGATCTGGGACATGGTGGTACAATTTATTATAGTTATTTGATGTTGTTTGAAAATAATTTTGGAAGAGTGGATCGATGATGATAGGGCAAATGAAAGCAATCTCTTTTGGGATGTTGTGTTCTTTTAGTATTTGGACAGGAGTTTTATAGTGTTTATAAGAATTTTTTCTAAAGAAGTTGAAGTTGATGATATTGTAGTGGCTTTATTAATGAAATTTTGCTTTGGAAGGAAAGTTGCTCTTGAATAGCACTCATCTTCCATCAATCTTTTGAATTGTTTTCACTTCATAATTGGCATTAGGGTAGTGTGGGGGTATGGATCTTACTTTAGGGATTAGGAGATCTTTTTAGATCTGAAAAAGCGAGGTAGTCAATATAATTGGTATCTCTTAACCCATTTTGAATATAGTTTTGAAGTTTACATTGAACATTTGAGCTGTTTTGCGTAGTGATTTAAGCTGGAAATAAGTCTCTACCATATTTTCTCTTAAATCGTACAAAATAGATTTGTCTTTTAACTTAATTATTTGCTAATAACTTAACAATACAAAAAAGAAACAGACCTTGATGGTTTTGCCTTGTGCAGCGATTATTGTTTCAATACAGGTCCCTTTCTTTCACCACTGATGTTT
>CAZBHO010000120.1:0-2307 GCA_964491945.1 uncultured Verrucomicrobiota bacterium
TTCCAACTTGGACACGGTCCTGTTGGTGTATTCTTCATCATAGGAGTTCTCATAATGATTTCTCTTCAGGTATCAAACGTAAGATATCCAAAGCCAACAAAAGTAAAATGGATTTTTTTTATAGGAATTATTCTCGTTATTGCTTTGTTTACTCCTATTCATAATGTTGCACCGCTAGCTGCTATAATTCTGGTTGTTCTTGGTTTGCTATACGTTCTGTTTGGACCATTGTTTGTTGCCATAAAGGAAAGATCTTAAGACCCTTTCAATATTTCCAAAATGCAAGAATCCCTATATAAAACTTTTGTGCAAATTGCCGAAGGAGTCTTAGAGCATCTTGAGTTTTTAAAAGAACAAGGCAAAGATGCTCTTCCTCTTTACAGAAAAACTACAATATCTCAAAATGATGCTCTTAATTCAGACTTCACATCACCAGAAAATCTTACCGTAACAAAAGATGAACCACAATGTTATCATCCCGAAGAAGCCAAACAAAAATTACTGGAGATTGCCGAAAGAATCGAAAAATGCACAGCTTGCCAATTATATAAAACACGAAACAAAGCGGTGCCAGGTCAGGGCAATCCTGCCCCCGAACTAATGTTTGTGGGAGAAGCGCCTGGAATGGAAGAAGACAGGCAAGGACTTGCTTTTGTTGGCGCTGCAGGACAGGTTTTGACAAGACTCATTACAAAGATGGGATTTAGCAGAGAAGAAGTTTTTATTGCCAATATATGCAAGTGCCATCCACCTGGCATAACAAAAGCAAATGAGAAGCCAACTCCTGAACAAATGAAAGCCTGTCTACATTTTCTGCTTGAGCAAATAGCAATTCTAAAGCCAAAGGTTATAGTGGCTCTTGGCGCCACTGCAGTTGAAGGGCTATTTGGTTTAAAAACTGCCCAAATTACAAAAAGACGTGGCAATTGGATGAATTTGCATGGCATCCCTGTTATGCCTACTTTTCATCCTTCATATCTGCTGCACAACCGCTCGCCTGAACTTTATTGGCAGGTGTGGGGTGATATGAAGAAGGTGCTTGAGTTTTTAGGCAGGCCTATTCCCAAATAAAACTCATTAAAAATTTTTAATCTGGCATTTCCACACAAGCAACGGCAAAAGCCGCTATGCCTTCTTGCCTTCCGATAGGACCTAGCCCTTCCATAGTTGTTGCTTTTATGGATATCCTATCTACAGGAATGGCAAGCACCTTATGGAGATTTTGCAACATTTCTTTACGATGTGGCATAATTTTTGGCGCTTCAGCAAGAATGGAAACATCTATGTTATTGATTTTTACTTTGTTCATCTGCAATCTTGCTGCGATGTAAGTTAGCATTTTTAAACTGGAAGCTTCCTTCCATTTGTCATCAGTGTTAGGGAAATGCGAGCCAATATCGCTATCACCTGTTGCACCAAGCAGGGCATCCATTATGGCATGCACAACCACATCCGCATCAGAATGCCCATCCAAACCTTTTCCATAAGGTAATTCCACTCCTGCAAGTATGAGCTTTCTGCCATCTGCAAAACGATGTATATCAAAGCCAATACCAACACGTATCATATTATTTTTTTGCTTCCTGGAGTGCGGTTAAAGCTTTATCATAGGCAGGCTCCTGCGCTATTTCAGGGACTTGCTCTGTATAAACCACACGATTATCTTTATCTAACACGATAACAGCCCTACTCATCAAACCTGCTATAGGCCCATCCGTTATCAGCACCCCATAATCCTTGCCAAAATTTGGTGAACGCATTGTGGAAAGCGTGATAATATTCTGCAGTTTCTCACTTTCGCAAAATCTTTTTTGTGCGAATGGCAGGTCAGCAGAGATATTGATTAAAACAGTATCGTTCATCTTACTAATAGCTTCATTAAATCTCTTTGCAGAAATGGCGCAAATAGGAGTATCTAAACTTGGAACTATATTTAAAACCTTATACTTTCCTTTGAAACTCTCAAGAGTTACATCTTCAAGCGATGCGTTTGTTAAGGTAAATGCTGGTGCAACTGAGCCAACTTGTGGTAATGAGCCATAAGTGTGAATTTCTTTGCCTTTTAAAGTTATGGTTGCCATAATAATGTTTCCTTTCCATTGCTAGTAAGTATCTTTAATTTTTATGAGTTTTATAAATTATTTTTGCTAGAAAGTCAATTTTTTAAATTGATTTTTTGCCGGCTCTTGGTAGTCTTATTTTGTTTTTAACAAGATAATAGATAAGTAGAAAAATGAAGCTACAATTGTTTCAGTTGAAGAATGAAGAAATTAAGAATAAATTTATTGAATTAAAAAAGAAAAAACC
>CAZBHO010000121.1:0-1945 GCA_964491945.1 uncultured Verrucomicrobiota bacterium
GAAAAAACTCTTTTCTGGAGTATTGTTTCCGTGAGGTCTATCTGTATTAAACATTTTATGATCTGGAGTTACCAACAAATCAATTCTATTTCCCTTAAAATGAAGCAATTCTCCATCATATGGAATTACTTGCTTTTTGTGAAAGCCAACCCATTCACCATTTCTGTTGAATGGATTTAAACTATAAATCAAATCATCATTATTCAAATTCTTGAAAAATACCCATCCCCTTTTCGTCATTACTTCTGTCTTATCATCATAACAACAACAATCCCAAACGGCATAACGATCTTTCCAGTCCTCTCCAAATTGCTCGGCAATCATTTTATGGGCATAGTCTATCCAAATTTGAGGAGTAAGAAAAGTACCGGTGCGACGACGATATTCGTCCTTTTGTAAGGTAGAATTATTCTGGTTTTTCTTGATTGGTATCGATTCTGACATCCGTTTTTTCTACCCTTTCCGACCATTGTTCGCCTTTTCTTACTTTATAAACATTATGAAAAGAATGCTTCTTTTCATCCTTGCTCTTAAAAAAGAATTTGCCAAAAGGTGGATTCTTAAACTGTAACATACAACTCTCCATGTTTACATTAAATAGCTAATGTTTTTTACTGAAGTTTTGAAATATTTTTCATTTAATTCAATTCCAAAAAATTTTCTATTTTCTTTAACACACGCTATACCAGTAGTTCCCTCGCCCATAGTATTATCAAGCACCTTATCACCAATATTGGTATATGTTCTGATTAGCCACGCCATAAGTTCTACCGGTTTCTTAGTCGGATGTCCACTCCTGTCCTGTGAAAACCGCTGAACACTACGAGGATAGCGCGATCCATCTGTATTTTTTTTGTGTTTTGAAACTAGCTTTTTGTTAGATCCGTTATAAGCCTCTCCTATGAATTTTGTATCATCAAAAAAACCGCCATAATTACTATGCCCATAGGTCATTTGTGGATTATATGTCGGTTGTTTCTGATAAAAAACCAATATGTTTTCGTGTACTCTAAAAGGTTGCTTTTTGACAAGCATAGGGTTTGTTCCATTTGGTTTTTCCCAAATTATCTCATACTTAAACCATTTTGGATTGCTTGCACACAACATCCAAGTAAAAGGTTGTGTCGCCGTCAACACAATTGCACCATTTATTTTTATGATTCTTTTATATTCATTCCACAATTTATCGAGCGGAAGCATATTATCCCAAGCACAGGCTGTAGTACCATAAGGCAGGTCGGCGAGTATCATATCTATAGAGCAATCTTCTATTTGCGGAAAAATATTAAAGCAATCATCCATCCATAAAAAAATATCGTTTTTTGCCCAAGTTGGATTTATATTTTTCAAAGGTGGATCCTCAATCTGTAGCATACAACTCTTCGCGATATTTAAAATTTTTTATTTTTTCTTCTTTATTTGCCCCAGCAAAATGTACAATAAAATCACCATCCTGATATGATTCAGCAAATGTATTTATTTGTTTATTGCTTAACCAGCCAATATGGTTATGATGCTTTTGCCATGTTTGAATAAAAGCCATATTTTCCCATAATGGATGATAAATATAGCGTGTTTGCCCCCAAAGTTCTTCTAAATAACTCATACTCCAATCTGTTTTGCGCCAAAACCAAACACCAGTATTTGGTCGATTTGTATCATCTTTACACAAAAGCATATCATAAAACGGAATAATTAATTTAGTCAATTCAATATCATAATTCATAATGCGTCGGCATCAATCCACATCAACCATTCCCCTGTTTGCATGGTTGATAAATTGTTTTGTATATGTATTAACTTACTCCACGGCACAGGACGTTCTGGACATAATGAACCGAAGTGAAAACTATATTCATAGCAATATTTGGCGGCATAGGAAACATGATTAGCAAAAGTACGAATTGCCCATTTTTTATCAGTTGCTAGAGATAGGATTTTCATC
>CAZBHO010000122.1:0-1874 GCA_964491945.1 uncultured Verrucomicrobiota bacterium
CTCCAGTATAGTATGATGACATATAGGGAGTAGATAAGCTGTTAATTCCCGCTCCAGGCCCACATTTGCTGGCATAGCCCTTATTATCCGCATCAATTTTCCCTTTTATTGCTATGTTAGAGCAAACTATATAGATATTATTTGAAAATCCCGGAGCATCTGTAAAGGCAGCAGGCAATGTGAAAAGTGAACTTGTGTGCGCAATATATATATTTGTTGCATTCAAAGCAGAATTCCAGTTTGTGAAAATTAAACTTGCTTTGTTAGAAATTGTAAGACTGGAAAGCTGCGCAGAAGCGCCACTTAGAATTACACCAACATTATTGTTCGTAATCAACACATTATCACCATTGGTAGGCACCTGAGCAGGTGTCCAATTGGCAGAATTAAACCAGCTGCCTGTTCCTGTGCCTGTCCAGATTATAGTTGCTGCACCAGCATAGAACGCCAGACTAGCTACAATAGCCACAATTATAGTACGCTTCATTGTATCTTCCCCCTTTCTTTTATTACAGTTTTTATATCTTTCAAACTTTGCTTATTAGCCCTATTTTAATTTTGTTTTTTCTCTTATTTAGAATGTCTTCTTCTTTGATAGAGAAAAACAGAATTTCTCTATCAGTGGTTCTGCCTCTATCATAGGTTATATAAATTGTGCCATCTTTTGCCTGATCTCCATCAGGATAAGAAATGCTTTCCCGCTCATCTATCAGCAAGCCATCTGACCAGCTTATTCCATCATCTTTTGAAATAAATGCCATAAGATGAGAGCGTTTTGGTAGTCTTTCGTTTATCATGCCATGTTTGACCAGGAGTAGGTTGCCGCTTTGCAAGCGCCGAATAAAGAAGCGAGACATCACATGACTTATATTAGCAGGCAACAGATGACTCCATGTTTTGCCACCATCTTTTGAAAAGCTTTCACCTATTCCATATGTTGTTCTTACTAACATCCAAAGAGTGCCATCTCGCTTTTCTATAAGCATATGTTCATCATAGTTCCTATATAAGGGTGGAACGTGGCAACTGCCAAGTATATCCCAGCTTTTGCCTTCATCGTCGGAATATATCACTTTTGCGCTATAATCGGTTTCACGCCATGTTGAAACAGGCAAACACCACCTGCCAAAAGCAAGTATAACAGGCTTACACATCATTATACCGTTTGTAATACGATTGGGCCTTGTCCATTGAATTTTTTCAGAATTATCTGCATCAGGATTTATTATGTTCCAAACTCCTGCAATAGCCCCTTCATGCTTAATGGCTTGAGCCCAAAAAACCCACAACCTATTTTGCGGATCAACCCAAACTTCAGGATCAAAAGCCCTAACAGGACCTTCACCATCAGGATCTATGATCAGAAGTTCTTTCCAGCTTTTGCCTTTATTTTGACTGCAAGCAAGAACCACATAGTTGTTGTCATCTTCAGCTGGCGTTTTACCTGCATACCAAACTGCCCAGAGCGTTCCACCATGACTTACTGCCATGCTTGATATGCCTTGAAACGCTCTTGTCTTTAACGCATGCGCAGCATCGGGTTGCCCAATAAAAGCTGGTGGCTTCAAAAAAAGTTCCATATCTCTATTGCCCTTTCTAGATTATATTACTCAACAAAGCTTCTGCTTCTTTTGTTAAATGTTGTATGTTGCCTCTAATTGTTTTCTGGAATAGCTTGCCAGCAATTAGAATTGCAACCATGTTTAAATCTTCAATAACAGGTTTTGCCCACGTGGTATGAATAAGGCCGGCAAGTTTAAGTTCTTTTGCAATAATTGTCCATGCCTGTATATTTTCCGGCTTATGCCACGTGGCTCCCATAACATTAAATCCTTTATCAGTAAGATATTTAGTGCTAGGCTTTATTTTTGAAT
>CAZBHO010000123.1:0-1858 GCA_964491945.1 uncultured Verrucomicrobiota bacterium
CAACAGGTAAACCATTCCCAAAAGGCAATACCCCCTATTTGTCACTTCTTCCTGCACGCATCTGAAGATGCGTGCTAGCTAGGAGTGCAAGGGGTGGGATAGGCAATGCCTCGTGAAGCCCCGGCTTAGGAAGAAAAAAACATCAAACAAAGTTCTGGTTAAACCAGTAATGGATGGTGAAGATAAGCATGTAATCTTTAAGATGATTGATACCATGCTCACCAAAAAGAAGTTTAAGGATTTCTTTCAGAAAAACGTTGCTGCGTTATAAGCAAAAAGCCCCGGATTATTCCGAGGCTTTTTATTTTCAACGCAATAAGTCTTTTTTCGCATCGCAATTCTTAAATTCTTTTTTCATCGTTATAGATTGCTTTTCAATAAAATAATCAGCGGACAAACATCTAATATTTTCTTTATCATTGATTATTTCCATGTTAGGCAAATATTTACAAACAACACTAACACTAAGTGTATCTGTTCCTAAATAAGCATTGTAAGAAGGAATTGTAACATGCATATAAGTAATAGAATCTTTGATAATAACAACTTTATTGAAATTCACTGTTGTATCATCTGTCCAGATTGCTTTAACACTATCAATTGTTAACTCAAAAGAATCTAACTTACTGGTAAAAAAAGCTGTAAGCGAATGTATATAAACCGGCATATTAAGGTTTATAGAATCTTCCTTAAAAATAGCTGAAGTTGATTCAACTAAAGCTTTTGTCATTAATTTTTGAGTAATAATTTTTGAACTAAATGCAATGTCTACAGCTTTTTTGGTAGGTTTTGATATGCTGCACGAAAACAATAATACCATTAATAAAATATATGTTATGTATTTATTCATTCCTTGCTAATTAATGTTTCCATAAGCGATAAGAAAGTGCATATGAATTTGCAAAATGTATGGCAGAGCTATGAGTAAAAGGAAGTTTATAAATTGGAACATCTACTCGAAAGCCAGATAGATTAGAAAAACCTAAACCTTTTGGTGTAATAGAACCGATTTTATCAATTGTAAATCCACCTCTTACTATTTCTAAACGCGCAGAAACTCCAACTTCATTAAAAATGAAATCTCCCTCATTTGAACCAGCAATCCAATATCCTGATTCTTCAGTATAGTACCCATAATCCAATTTTGCCTTTAATTCAATATCACTATTAATGCCTACTCCGCTTTCATTAGCTTCTTCTATTAAACTATTGTATTTTTTTTGGGCAATTTTCGATGACCAATAAGGAGATGTTAAAGAAGCCATATCTGACATAAATGGAAGTGCTATTCCAGGATTTAAACCATAGGTCATTTCTCCATAACCGCCACTAAAAAAATTCCCTGTTAACTCGCCTGCTGTGGAACGTAGCATATACTTTACTGTGTGGTGCATAAAGAATTGTTTTTCCATTATAGGTGAAATATCTACTAAACCAGAGCCTATTCCAAACCCAAACCCATATAAAGCGGATTGCCCTGCTTGGCCTAAATCTACTGAGCCAGTAAAATAAGCTTGCCCAGCCACGTTGCCTGCAAATGACCCCACAGCACCACCAACACCGTTACCAATTACCGTTGCTGCTCCTTGACTCATACCTGCTTCGACTAGTAAGTCAGAAGCTGCACCTGCAGTATTATAAATAAGCCATGATGCCCCAGCGGCAATACCACCACTTACTAATGCATCCCATCCCCAATCTCCGGAAGAAATACCATAGGATACATAACCTACTACGAATCCAAGCCCAGCAACTATTGCATCATCAATACCGAACCATTCCCCTGTTGGGTCAGTGTATATGAGCGGGTTGTTGAGGCAGTATGCGTACCGGTTAAAGTTCTGGGTGAAATCGGGAG
>CAZBHO010000124.1:0-1761 GCA_964491945.1 uncultured Verrucomicrobiota bacterium
ATTCTAACTTGCTGTTCGATTATTTCAAGATATTTCTATTTATCGAATTCGCGTTTTATTATGAAAAAATCTTTTTTTAGCGAATGCGCGACCCGATTGAGATTTTAAATATTGTTCAAACTCTTTAGCTTTTGCTGTTCTTCAAAAGCTAAAAACATAACTAATTTTCATGGTTTACATTTTGCTGCATGGACTGATCCACCTATATTATGTGTTGCCAGACGAGACTCAACATCAAGAGTATAACCAACATATAAAATTTCAGGAAAATAAATAGATTGAATCAAATATACATAATACATAGACTATGAACCAGAGTATGAATAAAAGATAAGGAATTTTAAGTTAAACTAAGCCCATCGTCGCCTTCGGCTTTTTCGGGCAGTCTTTGTAAACTAACATGCATATTGTTTCTCTTATATCTAATGACGCTAGCCAGACGAAGCCCTGCGTAGCAGGAGCAAATACTGGCGGCAGACATTGGGCACACTTCGAATTTTTAGGTGGAGCTCTTTGAAGGAACAAGTTCACTTAATTAACGTGCTACTTTAACGCTAAAATATTCCATAATTTCCACAAAAAGATAACCTATAACGATCCTTTTACAAACTTTTTTGATACACTTGCTGATATGAGTTATTAGAAATATTATCGATTTATATACCAGAAGCAACGATCCAAGAGGGAATCAATGCGTATTCTATGTTTAAAGCAACCAATTAAAGAAAAGATCCGTGGTCTCAAAAATAAGTGCCACTCAATGGTTCAAGAATTAACAGCGCTTACAGACCAATTTCCCATACAAGATTCAACAGAGAATTACTGGCAGATCCATTTACCCGTCGCACAGGCCTTTATTGATTCGAAAAATACTCCTCCGTCTGTACGACACTTATGTATGCAAACCATGATAAATAGAGCAAATTTTCTGGCTCAAAATAAACCTGAGTCAATAGAAACTTGCCGCGTATGCTGTCTAATTAGTCTGCCTGAATTGTGGGCTTCAGAAATAACAATTTTCTACACGCAAAGCTACTTTCAAGATTTTTTTGAACGCAATAGCCCGTATGAAAAATTGACGCCTATCAATGGTAGAAATATTGCAAAAGAACATAACCTGATTATCCCAACCAATTTTCAAGTTAAGGGTTATAAACAGGAATATTTCGATGATGACAACCCCACTATTTTAACCTATACAGGTGAAATCTGGTATATTGGTGAGCAATAAATATGACTATGCCCTCTAGATAAAATAATAAACCCAGAGCTTTTCACTAATTTGAAGGATTGATGCTTCGGCATAAGGAATTGAATGATAAACGACAATGTACTGGTTAAAATTAAATACGGATCTCATCTCTATGGAACGGCTACTGCAGAGTCAGATCTAGATATAAAGGGAATCTTTATCCCAAAAGCACGAGATATTCTTTTACAAAGAATTCCACCGGTGATCTCACTATCTAGACCCAAATCTCATGGAGAAAATAATACGGCAAATGATGTTGATTATGAATTATATAGCCCAGAAAAATATCTTTCCTTGCTCGCCAAGGGTCAATCGGTTGCTCTTGAGATGTTGTTCGCTCCAGATTTTGCCATGCTTAACCCTCCACATCCAACATGGAGTGCTATTAAAGCTCTTGCCCCCCAAATTTTAACGAGACAGGCCGTATCATTTGTACACTACTGCAAACAACAAGCTAGGTTCTGTTGAGTTTTTAAAATAGTTGATATTCAGGTATGATAACGCCGAAA
>CAZBHO010000125.1:0-1705 GCA_964491945.1 uncultured Verrucomicrobiota bacterium
AGACTCAAGCAAGCGAAGGCAAATCTAACGATTGTCTTCTTCCTGATACCAAGAAGGCCATATCGCTCCATCACGCCTGATGTATTAAACAATAAAGCAATGCTTGAAGAGCTTAAACACACCTGTAATGCAATTAAGGATCA
Source organism: uncultured Verrucomicrobiota bacterium (assembly GCA_964491945.1). Classification (GTDB taxonomy): domain Bacteria; phylum Verrucomicrobiota; class Kiritimatiellia; order JAAZAB01; family JAAZAB01; genus CAZBHO01. The sequence goes on from CAZBHO010000125.1 coordinate 144, forward strand.
AATTGGCGAACGCCTCTTTAAAGCAGTAGCCGCAGGGCAAATGCCAGACCTAAATACTCTAATGGATGAATACTGGCGATTACGATTGAGACGCACAATGCTAGCATGGCGCACATCAAAATTGCCGTTTATTGTCACCCACGATCTTTGGAATCAAGATGATGAAGTTCTAAATCAACTACGAGCAATGAAATTAATAAATTTGAAGGAAGATCCTGTCAAAGTGGTCTATCATCCAGACTTCATATCAGGCACAAATCCTCTCTTTGGCATTGAATATGATCAATTTGTTAGAGGCTGCCATCTTGGGCTTTTCCCCAGCTATTATGAACCGTGGGGCTATACTCCACTAGAATGTCTTGCACGTGGTATTCCAGCAGTGACATCAGACCTTTCAGGTTTTGGAAGTTATGTGGTAAATAACTTTAATGACTACCAGAATAGAGGGCTTTACGTCATTAAGCGCAAAAATGTTTCTTATAATCATTCTGCCGAAGAATTAACGAACACTCTGATGCAGTTTTTAAAGCAAGATTTACGAGAACGTATCGCAATGCGATTTAAATCACAAGAATTCGCAGAGCACTTTGATTGGCTAAATTTGATCAAACACTATAACGTAGCCTATAAAATGGCTCTTGAAAGAATTGGTTAAAAGATCCAAAAAAGTTTTGTTTTTTTTATTTGACTTATTTTCTATTTTAAATAGATTGCATCCCATCACTGGTATGTAATTAAAAAGAAAGGAAAATCTATGAGGAAACTCTTCTACGTTATAATGATTGGAGTATTAGCCATTTGCCTTGCCACTTTTGAAGCAAAAGCTGAATCAATTCTGCCTGCTGGAACTTTTGAATTGCAATTGGGTGGACATATGGATTTTAACAACCCAAATGGCGACACAGATTTCACAATTAAGCCTGCACTAGGTTATTTTGTTTGGGATTGCATTGAGCTCGGTGGTTTTACAGCGTGGGACTATGATGGTTCTAAAAATGGTTTTGGACTTGGTGCCTTCGGTGAATTTAATCTTGACCTCGAGTACTATTTTGTGCCTTATGTTGGATTTAAGGTTGGATATTTCTTTGGCAATCTTTACATAGATAATTATATCCTCACTGAATATACAATTGGTGCAAAATACTTTATATCGGAAAGTGTTGCTCCTTTCATAGAGCTCTATTATGATCTTGCCAGCGAAGATGCATTTGTGGAAGATTACGAGCCAAAAAATTACGATTTAGGGCTAAACCTTGGCATTCGCTGCTTTTTCTAAAAAATACTTATTAGGGAGGGAAAATGCTTATGCTAAAAAGCAAGCTTGCAGCTATTGCAATCACTTTGTGCATAGCAGGTAGTTCTTTTGCAGGAATGTTAGAAAAGGGAACTTTTGAACTAGGAGCATCTGGTAAATCTCGCTTCAGCAACGAAGAAGGAAATTTTGCAACAGATTTCCAACTGATGCTGGGCTACTTTCCTTTTGATAATATTGCTATAGGAGGTGTTCTATCAGAGACCTCAAACGCAGGACATAGCACTGTTGGTTTTGGACCTTATGGAGA
>CAZBHO010000126.1:0-1652 GCA_964491945.1 uncultured Verrucomicrobiota bacterium
TAACATGCGGTTCTTCGCCTTCTGTAACCTCTTCAAACTCCTCATCAATTTTGGGTCTTTCTTCGGGTTTCAAATCGAGTTTAGCAAGCCTGCTTTCGTAATATATGCGGACAGTTGCGCCATCGTTAACCGCCTGCTCTATGTCGTAAATGTCAACATAATTACCAAAAACAGCTGGAGTACTCTTATCCGCTTTTTCTATTGGCGTTCCTGTAAATCCGATAAAGGAGGCATTGGGGAGGGCATCACGGAGGTATTTTGCATAACCATAAGTGATAAATGATTTATCGTTTTGGTTAATGACCTTTGCAGAAAAACCATACTGGCTTCTGTGTGCTTCGTCAGCAATAACTACAATATTGCTCCTTTCCGACAGAAGCGGATACTTCTCCCTGTCTTCTTCTGCAAAGAATTTTTGTATGGTTGTAAATATAATGCCGCCAGAGGCAACTTTTAGCAGGTTCTGCAAATCTGTTCTTGATTCAGCCTGCACCGGGGTCTGTCTTAAAATATCCTTACACCTGCTGAATGTCCCAAATAACTGGTCGTCTAAATCGTTTCTGTCTGTGAGTACAACGATGGTTGGATTATCGAGTACTCTTATAAGTTTACCTGCATAGAATAGCATCGTTAAGCTTTTACCTGAGCCCTGGGTGTGCCATACTACACCTGCTTTTTTATCGCCTCTTGGTTGGTCTTTAATAGAAGGAAGTCCATAACTCTCTTGCCCTGAGTGTTGATGCAATTGCTTTATTTACTGCCCAGTATTGATGATAGGCTGCAAGTTTCTTTTTTGTTTCCCTGTCTTTTTCAAAAACAATAAAGTTTCTTACTATATCCAGGATCCTTGCCTTATCAAACATTCCTTTCAGGAGAACATCAATTTCTATCAAATCCTTTTCAGGTTTTTCTCCATTAATGGTTTTCCACTGCATGAATCTTTCAGGCTCTGATGTTATAGTTCCAGCCCTTGCCTGCAATCCATCGCTTATTACAAGTATTTCATTATATTTGAAGAGTATAGAAATCTGTTCTTTATAGGTTTGCAGTTGATTGTAGGCATCCCAGATAGTGGCGTTTTCATCAGCTGGATTTTTTAACTCCATTACAACAAGGGGAATGCCATTTATAAATATCACTACATCGGGGCGGCGTTCTATGTTATTTTCAATAATCGTAAACTGATTAGTTGCAAGAAATTCATTATTGCTGATATCTTGAAAATCAAAAAGCCAGATTTTCTCGTATCGTTCTTCATTATCTTTACGAACGGCAACATCAACACCATCAACGAGCATTTTATGAAACCGTTCATTTTCATAAAGCAAGTTCTGAGTTTCACTTGCAAGAAGCTGTCTTATTGCCTGTTCGATGGATTCAGAGGTGGCAGATGGATTGATTCTTTTTAACTGATTTCTGAGCCTATCAACAAGCACAACCTCTTTGTAGTCATTTCTTAAAGCAAGGCTTCCGCCGGGTAAATATGCCTCATTGTCTCCACGGGCTATCTCATAGCCCAGACTTTCCATAACAGAAAGGACTAAATTTTCAAGATCAGATTCTGAAATGGCATTTTTCATGTTGATTTCTCCGTTGATTGATATTCATCCGCACTGACAAGTTTACCTGCGCACTCTGTGCAGGCAGGCACC